>NZ_JBWJPD010000018.1:0-100085 GCF_056393165.1 Stenotrophomonas sp. Steno-C17 | reverse complement strand
CCCCCACCGGCCTGGATGCCACCGGCGGTCAGCGCGGTCGGGTCCAGCAGGCGGCGCAGCTCGGCCTCGGCCAGCCCGCTGTCCTCCAGCGCCACCTCCAGCACCGGGCGCTGTTCCTTGTAGGCGCGCTTGGCAATCGCCGCGGCCTTCTCATAGCCGATGATCGGGTTCAACGCCGTCACCAGGATCGGGTTGCGGGCCAGCGCTTCGGCCACGCGGTCCTGGCGCACCTTCAGACCGGCGATGGCACTGTCGGCCAGCAGGGTGGACACATTGGCCAGCAGGCCGATGCCATCGAGCAGGTTCACCGCGATCAGCGGCAGGGTCACGTTGAGCTGGAAATTACCGGTCTGCCCGGCCACGGTGATCGCGGTGTGGTGGCCGATCACCTGCGCGCAGGCCATCACCGTTGCTTCGGGAATGACCGGATTGACTTTGCCCGGCATGATCGAGCTGCCCGGCTGCAGCGCCGGCAGTTCGATCTCGCCCAGCCCGGCCAGCGGACCGGCGTTCATCCAGCGCAGGTCGTTGGCGATCTTGATCAGGGCCACCGCCAGCGCATTGAGCTGACCGGACAGTTCCACCGCATCATCCTGCGCGGCCAGTCCTTCGAACTTGTTGTCGGCGCTGTCGAACTTCGCCCCGGTCTGCTGCTTCAAGGCCTTGGCCACCTGCGCGCCAAAGCGCGGATCGGCATTGATGCCGGTGCCGATGGCGGTGCCGCCCAGCGGCAGCCGGCGCAGGCGCTTGAGACTGTCGTCGATGCGCGCCTGGGCCGAGGCCAGCTGCGCCGACCACGCACCGAACTCCTGCTCGAAGGTCAGCGGCATGGCATCCATCAGATGGGTGCGGCCGGTCTTGACCACCTTGCGCAGGCTGCGGCCCTTGCGATCGATCACCTTGCGCAGGTGCGCCAGCGCCGGCAGCAGGTGCTCCTGCGCGGCCAGTACGGCAGACACCCGCAGCGCGGTGGGAATCACGTCGTTGGAGCTCTGCCCCTGGTTGACGTGGTCATTGGGGTGCACGCTGGCCTTGCCGGCCTTGCCGCCACGGTTGGCCAGGGTGGCGATGACCTCGTTGGCATTCATGTTCGAGGAGGTGCCCGAACCGGTCTGGTAGACATCGATCGGGAAATGCGCGTCCCAGTCACCACGGGCGACCTCGGCCGCGGCCGACTGGATGGCCTTGGCCACGCCCTTGGGCAGGTGGCCCAGTTCGGCATTGACGCCGGCGGCGGCGCCCTTGACCAGGCCCAGCGCCCGGATGAAACCGCGCGGCATGCGCTGGCCCGAGACCGGGAAATTCTGCACCGCGCGCTGGGTCTGCGCGCCCCACAGGGCATCGGCAGGCACCTGCAGCTCGCCCATGCTGTCATGTTCGATCCGGAACCCGGTGGTTCCACCCTTGCTTGCAGCTTTGCTCATTGCATCGACTCCGCACTACTTCAGTTGGGGAAAGGGAAGCGGCGGCTGGCAGGGTGTCGCTTCCCGGGCTGGCGGCTGCGACAACGATACTCCCTTGTCCGCGGCAGGGGATGACGAGGACGGGCCAGATCGTTCCGTCCGCAGGGCCGTTTACACGGGTAGCGCCGGGCCGTGCCCGGCGAGCGCGCAGCGCGGCCGCCATCTGCCGGGCATGGCCCGGCGCTACCGAGCATGCAACGGCCCCACGTCGTAGAATATGGCCCCCGCCGCCTGCCCCAGCCCTGCCGACATGTCCGATTCCGCCCTGCTCGCCCTGTCCCCGCTCGATGGCCGTTATGCCGGCAAGGTCGACGCCCTGCGCCCGATCTTCTCCGAATATGGCCTGATCAAGGCCCGTATCGTGGTCGAGGTGGAATGGCTGCTGGCGCTGGCCGCCGAGCCGGGCATCGTCGAACTGGCGCCGTTCTCCGAGGGCGCCATCGCCCGCCTGCGTGGGCTGGCCGCCGGCTTCAGCCCGGCCCAGGCCGCGCGCGTGAAGGAGATCGAGCGCACCACCAACCATGACGTCAAGGCGGTGGAGTACTTCATCAAGGAACAGCTGAAGGACGATGCCGAGCTGGCCCCGGCGCTGGAATTCGTGCATTTCGCCTGCACCAGCGAGGACATCAACAACCTCAGCTACGGCCTGATGCTGGAACAGGCCCGCCGCGATGTGCTGCTGCCGACCCTGGACGGCATCGCCGCCAGCCTGCGCAGCCTGGCCCACGCCCAGGCCGGCCAGCCGATGCTGTCGCGCACCCACGGCCAGACCGCTTCGCCGACCACCCTGGGCAAGGAACTGGCCAACGTCGTCGCACGCCTGGAGCGCCAGCGCAAGCAGATCGCTGCGGTCGAGCTGACCGGCAAGATCAATGGTGCGGTCGGCAACTACAACGCGCACGTGGCCAGCTACCCGGACGTGGACTGGCCGGCCTTCGCCGAGCGCTTCGTGACCGGGCTGGGCCTGGTGTTCAACCCGTACACCACGCAGATCGAGCCGCACGACAACGTCGCCGAGATCGGCGATGCCGCGCGCCGCGCCAACATCATCCTGATCGACCTGGCCCGTGACATCTGGGGCTACATCTCGCTGGGCTACTTCAAGCAGCGCCTGAAGGAAGGCGAAGTCGGCTCGTCGACGATGCCGCACAAGGTCAACCCGATCGATTTCGAGAATGCCGAAGGCAACTTCGGCATTGCCAATGCGCTGTTCGAACACTTCAGCGCGAAGCTGCCGATCAGCCGCTGGCAGCGTGACCTGACCGATTCCACCGTGCTGCGTGCGCTGGGCACCGCGTTCGGCCACAGCCAGGTGGCGCTGGATTCGCTGGCCAAGGGCTTGGGCAAGCTGGAAGTGAACCCGCAGCGCCTGGACGCCGATCTGGATGCGGCGTGGGAAGTGCTGGCCGAGGCCGTGCAGACGGTGATGCGCCGTCACGGCCTGCCCAACCCGTACGAGCAGCTGAAGGCACTGACCCGCGGCCAGGGCATCACGGCCGAGTCGATGCGCACGTTCGTGCAGGGCCTGGAACTGCCGGCCGATGCCAAGCAGCGCCTGCTGGAGATGACCCCGGGCAGCTACACCGGCCTGGCCGAGGTGCTGGCGAAGAAGATCTAAGGGGTTTTCTTTGCGGCGGCGGCCGCGGGCGCTGCCTGCGGCAGGCAACTGCAACAGCAACGGCAACGTCAAAGGCGGCTCTGGGTTTCTGCCGTGCTTGGCGGGGCGGGTTGGGTTCGCGGGACACGCCGTGAACCCATCCATGGGGGCTCGTAGGCGCCATCCATGGCGCCTGCGGTCCCGCGAACCCAACCCGCCCCACCTCTGACAGTTTCCCGGTTGCGGATCGAAGAGCGTTGGGTTGTCGGGACGGAATTTGAGAGGGACGCGGCTTCGCCGCGTCCCTCTTTGTTTTGGGCTGTTTGTAGAGTCGAGCCATGCTCGACTGCTTCTGCTCAGTCGAGCAAGCTCGACTCTACGCGAGCGAGCGCAGCGCGCGACCCGCTGTTGCCTTTGATCTTCTTCTTCCCTTCCGTGGCGGGCCGCGCAGGAAACTGTCAGGGGCCGGGCGGGTGGGCTGCGCGGGGGTGTCCGCCGCATGGATGCGGCGGCCAAGCTTACAGGGACGTACTTGCAGCGTCCCCAGCGCAGCCCACCCGCCCGGCCAAGCGCGGCTTTTGCTGGTGAACCCAGACTCCGCCACGAGGGGCTCCGCCGTTGGCCGGACACCCCGCGACAAACCACCACACGTGCGCAATGCCAGCGAACGGCGGACAATGGAGACCTTGGCGGCCCGCCACGCCGCCCCTCCCGCTTTCCGCTGCAAGGAATCCCCCATGGCCGCCCGCAAGTCCTCCGCTCCGCTCATTGAAGTCACCGCCCGCCCCGGCCAGCCGCTGGGCATGGCCCCGGCCACCTTCCTGCGCGACTTCTGGCAGAAGCGCCCGCTGCTGATCCGCAATGCCTTCGCCAACTTCCAGACCCCGGTGCAGCCGGAAGACCTGGCCGGGCTGGCCTGCGAAGAAGGCGTGCTGGCGCGCCTGATCCAGCATGACAAGGCCCAGGACAGCTGGCGCGTGCGCAGTGGCCCGTTCCAGGAAGACGTCTTCCCCGCCCTGCCCGACCATGACTGGACCCTGCTGGTACAGGACGTGGACAAGTGGGACAAGGACGTGCGCGCGCTGATCGAGCACTTCAGCTTCCTGCCGCGTTGGCGCATGGACGATGTGATGATCAGCTTCGCCGCCACCGGCGGCTCGGTCGGCGCCCATGTCGACCAGTACGACGTGTTCCTGCTGCAGGCCCACGGCCACCGCCGCTGGCAGATCGATGCCAGCGAATCGATCAAGGGCAAGCGCCCGCCGCTGGGCTTCCGCCCCGATGTGGAACTTAAGCTGCTGCAGGTGTTCAAGCCCACCCACGACTGGGTGCTGGCACCGGGCGACATGCTGTACCTGCCGCCGAACGTGCCGCACCACGGCGTGGCCGAAGACCCCTGCCTGACCTTCTCCTTCGGCATGCGCGCGCCGTCCTCGGCCGAGCTGATCAGCGACTACCTGGACACCCTGATCGCCGATGCCGACGAGAACATCCGCTACCAGGATGCCGATCTGAAGGTGCCGGCCGATCCCAACGAGATCGACACGGTGGCGATGGCACGGGTCATCACCGCGCTCAATGCCATCCGCATGAACGACCCGGACAAGCTGGGTGACTGGTTCGGCCGCTTCATCACCACCTACCGTGCGGCGGGCGAAGTGATGGCCCACCAGGCCGCGCCGGCACCGGAAGAAGTGGTGCAGGCGCTGGCCTCGGGCCTGCTGCTGCAGCGCCACCCGTGGGCGCGGCTGGCCTGGCGCCGGGCCAAGCGCGGTGCCAGCCTGTATGTCAGCGGCCAGGATTTCGCCCTGCCGGTGAAGGATGCGCAGCGCCTGGCCGGCGCCGAGCAGCTCGACGCGGCCGCCTATCGCGGCCTGTCGGACAAGGGCCGCGCGGTGCTGCAGCAGCTGCTGGTCGGCGGTGTGTTCCAGCTGATCGACCCGAATGAGGTCTACGCCGATGAGGACGAAGACGAGGACGGCGTGCTGGGCGAGGTGGTGGAAGGCCACGACCAGGTCGCCGAACTGGATGACGAGGTGGTGTCCGACGATGTCCACACCGTGACCGTGCACGACGACGGGATCGAGGTCATCGTCAACTTCGAGGACCACGACGAAGACGACAGCAACGACGGTCGTGACTGAGCCATGACCACGATCCGGGTCCAGCAGGTCCGCCACGCCGACGCCCACGCCGCCATCCACGACGTGCGGCAGCGGGTCTTCGTGCAGGAACAGGGCATCGCCGCGGATCTGGAGCGCGACGCGCTGGACCCGATCAGCGCCCATGTGCTGGCCCTGGATACCGCCGGCCAGCCGGTCGGCACCGGGCGCCTGGCCCCGGATGGCCGCATCGGCCGCATGGCCGTGCTGGCCAGCCACCGCAACCAGGGCGTCGGCGAGGCCCTGCTGGAGGCGCTGGTGCAGGCCGGGCGCGGCCTCGGCCTGGCCGACCTGCACCTGCACGCACAGCTGCCCGCCCGCGACTTCTACGCGCGGCAGGGCTTCCTGCCCGAGGGCGAGGTGTTCGAAGAGGCCGGCATCGGCCACCAGCAGATGCGCCGCCGGCTGGGCGTGGCCAGCGCCATCGACAGCCGTGCCGAAGCGGTCGCCATCACCACCGCGATCATCCACCGTGCGCGCCGCCAGCTTTGGCTGCACAGCCGCCAGCTGGACCCCGGGCTGCTGGATGCGCCGCCGGTGCAGGCGGCCCTGCGCCGCTTCGCCACGGCGCGCCACGACAAGCAGCTGCGCGTGATCGTGCACGATGCCGCGGCCATTGCCAGCGCCGGCGCCCCCCTGCTGGCCCTGTACCAGCGCCTGCCCAGCGTGATCCAGTTCCGCGAAGTGAGCGATCCGGTCGACCGCGCGCTGGCCTCGGCCTGCCTGGTCAACGACGTGGGCGACTTCTACTTTCGTCTTATCGGCCACCGCCTCGACGGCGAGGCGGCGATCGCCCTGCCTGCACGTTCACAGCCGTTCGAGCAGCAATTGCAGCGCGTCTGGGACCGTTCGCGCGAATGCAGCGAACTGCGCGCGCTCGGCATCTGAGACAGCCGCTGCGGACAAACCTGTCTGGCACCGACACCGCAGGACGCGCGATGCCGCCGTTGCTGCCCCATCCTGCGCGGATGGGGGTACAATTTGGCTGTTTGAACGCGCCCGTGCAGGGCTATTCATTTTCCTGCAGGGTCCTTCTGAAGCCATACCCCACAAAGCGAATCAACACCCTCCATCGTGGACAATCAACTGAAGCAGTTTGCGCAATCTTCGCAACTCGCCGGCGGCAACGCCTCCTATGTCGAGGACCTGTACGAGCAGTACCTGGTCTCCCCGGATAGTGTCGATCCCAAATGGAAGACCTACTTCGACGGCTTCAAGGGCCGCGAAGCAGGCGACATTCCGCACTCGGCCGTCATCTCCCACATTGCGGACGCGGCCAAGGATGCGCTGAAAGCCGGCACCGGCAGCGGTGCGGGCGACGAGCGTGAGCGCAATGTCGGTCGTCTGATCACCGCCTACCGTTCGCGCGGCCACCTCGATGCCCGCCTGGACCCGCTGGGCCTGACCAAGCCGGTCAACACCCCGGACCTGGGCCTGCCCTTCCACAGCCTGTCCGATGGCGATCTCAACAGCGAGTTCAGCACCGGCGGCGTGGGCGGCCAGCCGCGCATGAAGCTGCGTGACCTGCTGGCGCGCCTGAAGGCGACCTACACCGGTTCGATCGGTGCAGAGTTCATGCACATCTCCGAGGTCGATCAGCGCCAGTGGATCTACAAGAAGCTGGAACTGGCCGGTGGCAACTACCAGCTGGACGCTGACACCCAGCGCCGCACCCTGGAGCGCCTGACCGCTGCCGAAGGCCTGGAACGCTACCTGCACACCAAGTACGTCGGCCAGAAGCGCTTCTCGCTGGAAGGCGGCGACTCGCTGATCCCGATGATGGACACCATCATCCGCAGCGCCGGCAAGGATGGCGTCAAGGACGTGGTCGTCGGCATGGCCCACCGCGGCCGCCTGAACGTGCTGGTCAACACCCTGGGCAAGAACCCGCGCAAGCTGTTCGACGAGTTCGAAGGCAAGTTCGAACACGACGAACACGCTTCGGCCGGCGACGTGAAGTACCACATGGGCTTCTCGGCCGACGTGGCCACCGACGGCGGCCCGGTGCACCTGGCGCTGGCATTCAACCCGTCGCACCTGGAAATCGCTGACCCGGTCGTGGCCGGCTCGGTGCGTTCGCGCCAGGAGCGCCGCAAGGACACCGCGCGCAAGCAGGTCATGCCGATCCTCATCCACGGCGACGCGGCCTTCTCCGGCCAGGGCGTGGTCATGGAGCTGTTCCAGATGTCGCAGGCCCGCGGCTTCGCCGTTGGCGGCACCGTGCACATCGTGGTCAACAACCAGGTCGGTTTCACCACCTCCAACCCGCAGGACACGCGCTCCACGCGCTATGCCACCGACGTGGCGAAGATGATCGCCGCCCCGGTGCTGCACGTGAACGGCGATGACCCGGAAGCGGTGGTGTTCGCTGCACAGCTGGCCTTCGAGTTCCGCCAGAAGTTCGCCAAGGACGTGGTCATCGACCTGATGTGCTACCGCCGTTGGGGCCACAACGAGGCCGACGAACCGGCGATCACCCAGCCGCTGATGTACCAGGTGATCCGCAAGCACCCGACCACCCGCGAGATGTACGCCGAGCAGCTGGAAAAGGCAGGCGTGATCGCCGCCGGCGCCGGCAAGGCGATGGTCGATGCGTACCGCGACAAGCTGGACGGCGGCGAAGTGACCACCGAGCTGGCCAAGGTCGAAAAGACCCCGCCGACCAGCCCGCTGTTCGTCGATTGGCCGAAGCTGCTGGAAGGCAAGCTGTCCGACCCGATCTCGACCAAGGTCGACAAGGCCAGGCTGCTGGAGCTGGCCAAGCTGATCAACACCGTGCCGGAAGAAGTGCAGCTGCACTCGCGCGTGGCCAAGGTGTACGACGACCGCCGCAAGATGGCCGCCGGCGAGATTCCGGGCGACTGGGGCTTTGCCGAGAACCTGGCCTACGCCACCCTGCTGGACGAGGGCAATGCCCTGCGCCTGGTCGGCCAGGACGTGGGCCGCGGCACCTTCACCCACCGCCACGCGATCCTGCACGACCAGAAGACCGACAACTACTACCTGCCGCTGCGGCAGCTGGTGGATTCGCCGGAAAAGGCCACCGTCATCGATTCGCTGCTGAGCGAAGAAGCGGTGATGGCCTACGAGTACGGCTTCTCCACCACCGATCCCAACACCCTGTGCATCTGGGAAGGCCAGTTCGGTGACTTCGCCAACGGCGCGCAGGTGGTCATCGACCAGTTCATCGCCGCCGGTGAAGCCAAGTGGGGCCGCATTTCCGGCCTGACCCTGCTGCTGCCGCACGGCTATGAAGGTCAGGGCCCGGAACACAGCTCGGCGCGCCTGGAGCGCTTCCTGCAGCTGTGCGCGCTGGAAAACATGCTGGTCGTGGTGCCGTCCACCCCGGCCCAGGCCTTCCACATGCTGCGCCGCCAGCTGCACCTGACCACCCGCAAGCCGCTGGTGGTGATGTCGCCCAAGTCGCTGCTGCGCCACAAGCTGGCCGTGTCGACCCTGGACGAACTGGCCAATGGCGAGTTCCAGCACCTGATCGGCGACGCCAACGCGGACGCCAGGAAGGTCAAGCGCGTGGTGCTGTGCTCGGGCAAGGTCTACTACGACCTGCTGGAAGACCAGACCAAGCGTGGCCAGGACGACGTGGCGATCATCCGCGTGGAACAGCTGTACCCGTTCCCGCGTGCGCTGCTGGCCGCCGAGCTGCAGAAGTACGGCAACGCCACCGACGTGGTGTGGACGCAGGAAGAACCGCAGAACCAGGGTGCGTGGTACCAGATCCGCCACCACCTGCAGTTCTGCCTGGCCGATGGCCAGAGCCTGCACTACGCCGGTCGCGCGCGTTCGGCTTCGCCGGCTGCCGGCCACATGGCTGACCACGTCCGCGAACAGCAGCAGCTGGTCGCCGACGCACTGGTCAACCCGTTCAACGACCAGGTCGCTGAATAACTCCTCCCCCTATTTAGAAGACAAACCAGGAAGCTCCCGCAATGGCCACCGAAGTCAAAGCCCCGGTACTGCCCGAATCCGTCGCCGACGGCACCATCGCCACCTGGCACAAGAAGGTGGGCGACGCCGTCAAGCGCGACGAAAACCTGCTTGACCTGGAAACCGACAAGGTCGTCCTGGAAGTGCCGTCGCCGGTCGATGGCGTGATCAAGGAAATCAAGTTCAAGGAAGGCGACACCGTCACCTCCAGCCAGGTCGTGGCGATCATCGAAGAAGGCGCCGTGGCCGCTGCCCCGGCTCCGGCCGCTGAAGCCGCTCCGGCTGCCGCCGCTGCCCCGGCTGCTGCCGCTCCGGCCGCCGCTGCTGCCCCGGCCCCGGCTGCCAAGTCGGCTGCCGACAGCCTGCCCCCGGGCGCCCGCTTCACCGCCATCACCGAAGGCGTGAACCCGGCCGACGTGGACGGCACCGGCCGTCGCGGCGCGGTCACCAAGGAAGACATCGTCAACTTCGCCCGCAACGGCGGCGCCGGCAAGGCCGGTGGCGCACGTCCGGAAGAACGCGTGCCGATGACCCGCATCCGCAAGCGCATTGCCGAACGCCTGATGGAGTCGAAGAACTCCACCGCCATGCTGACCACCTTCAACGAAGTCGACCTGTCCAAGGTGTCGGCGGCGCGCAAGGAACTGCAGGACGAGTTCGTCAAGGCCCACGGCATCAAGCTGGGCTTCATGAGCTTCTTCGTGAAGGCCGCTGCCAACGCCCTGCAGCGCTTCCCGCTGGTCAACGCCTCCATCGACGGCGACGACATCATCTACCACGGCTACTCGGACATCTCGATCGCCGTGTCGACCGAGAAGGGTCTGGTGACCCCGGTGCTGCGCAACGTCGAGCGCATGTCCTTCGCCGACATCGAAAAGACCATTGCCGACTACGCCAAGAAGGCGCGTGACGGCAAGCTGGGCCTGGACGAACTGCAGGGCGGCACCTTCACCGTCACCAACGGCGGCACCTTCGGTTCGCTGCTGTCGACCCCGATCATCAACCCGCCGCAGAGCGCCATCCTGGGCATGCACGCCATCAAGGAGCGTCCGATCGCCCAGAACGGCCAGGTCGTGATCGCGCCGATGATGTACCTGGCGCTGTCCTACGACCACCGCATCATCGATGGCAAGGACTCGGTCCAGTTCCTGGTGGACATCAAGAACCAGCTGGAAAACCCGGGCCGCATGCTGTTCGGCCTGTAAGAGACCTCCCGCCCCTCCGCGTCCGCGCGGAGGGGTTCTGGTATAGCAACAAGGAATAATTCAATGGCTGAACAATTCGACGTCGTCGTCATCGGTGCCGGCCCGGCCGGTTACCACGCGGCCATCCGTGCCGCACAGCTGGGCCTGAAGACCGCCTGCATCGACGCAGCGCTGGGCAAGGACGGCAAGCCGGCCCTGGGTGGCACCTGCCTGCGCGTGGGCTGCATCCCGTCCAAGGCGCTGCTGGATTCCTCGCGCCAGTTCTGGAACATGGGCCACATCTTTGGCGACCACGGCATCAGCTTCAAGGACGCCAAGATCGACGTCGAAGCGATGGTTGGCCGCAAGGACAAGATCGTCAAGCAGTTCACCGGTGGCATCGGCATGCTGTTCAAGGCCAACAAGGTCGCCGCCTATTACGGCTTCGGCGAACTGCAGCCGGGCAACGTGGTCAAGGTCACCCAGCATGACGGTTCCATCGTCGAGCTGAAGGGCACCAACGTGATCATCGCCGCCGGTTCGGATTCGATCGAACTGCCGTTCGCCAAGTTCGACGGCGAGACCATCGTCGACAACGTCGGCGGCCTGGACTTCACCGAAGTGCCGAACCGCCTGGCCGTGATCGGCGCCGGCGTGATCGGCCTGGAACTGGGCAGCGTGTGGAAGCGCCTGGGCGCTGAAGTCACCATCCTGGAAGCACTGCCGGAGTTCCTGGCCGTGGCCGACGCCGAAGTGGCCAAGACCGCTGCCAAGGAATTCAAGAAGCAGGGCCTGGATATCCGCCTGGGCGCCAAGGTCTCCAAGACCGAGATCACCGGCAAGGGCAAGAAGAAGGAAGTCGTTGTCACCTACACCGACAGCGAAGGCGAAAAGACCCTGGCCGTGGACAAGCTGCTGGTGGCCGTCGGCCGTCGCGCCGCCACCAAGGGCCTGCTGGCCGAAGGCACCGGCGTGAAGATCAACGAGCGCGGCCAGATCGAAGTCGACGCGCACTGCCACACCGGCGTCAACGGCGTGTGGGCGGTCGGCGACTGCGTGCGCGGCCCGATGCTGGCGCACAAGGGCTTCGAGGAAGGCATCGCGGTGGCTGAGCTGATCGCCGGCCTGCCGGGCCACGTCAACTTCGACACCATTCCGTGGGTCATCTACACCGAGCCGGAACTGGCCTGGGTCGGCAAGACCGAAGCACAGCTGAAGGCCGAAGGCATTCCGTACAAGGCCGGCAGCTTCCCGTTCGCCGCCAACGGCCGTGCCGTGGCGATGATCGAGCCGGCAGGCTTCGTGAAGATCCTGGCGCATGCCGAAACCGATCGCATCCTCGGCATGCACTTGGTCGGTGCCAACGTCTCCGAGCTGGTGCACGAAGGTGTGCTGACCATGGAGTTCAGCGGTTCGGCCGATGACCTGGCCCGCATCTGCCACGCCCACCCGTCGCTGTCGGAAGTGATCCACGACGCGGCCATGGCGGTCAGCAAGCGCGCCATCCACAAGGCGAACTGATCGTTCGTATGGATGGTGGGTGCCGACCGTTGGTCGGCACTGAACTGCAAACGAAAGACCCCGCCTTGGCGGGGTTTTTTGTGCGCGCGGCACGGTCAGCTCAACAACTCTGCAGCGCCACCCAGGTCTGCGACAGATCGCGCGCGGCCAGGTCCTGTCGGCGAATCCAGAAGTACAGCATCCCCGAGTCGCCCCACATCGCATCATCATCGGCCGAGTCCAGCTGCAGCAGCAGTTGCCACTGCTCGCGCTGGCGCTCCAACGCCGGCCTGCGCGGATCCTTGTACGCCGTGCCGTCACCGCACGACAGGCCGTGGATGACGAGCTGCGCTTCCATCTGCATGTCGCCCTGCACGTTGTGCGCAGGACCGCCCAGCGCATGCAGCGGTTGGCCCGCGCCCGCATGGTGGGCTGCCACAGCATCGGTCAGCTCGAAATACGCGTCTTCGCGGTCTTCATCCCACGCCAGGCCGTGCTGTGCCATCCACGCGCCAATGGCGGCGCCCTCGGCCGATTCCCGGTGCGGCAGGCGCAGGCCGGGCTCAAAGGCCAACGCCGACGGCACCAGCGCGAGTGCCTCATCGGGCGGCGGCCGACGCGCTACCAGGGTGTCGGCGTCAAACAGGAACACGCGGTGCCCGGTGCGGTGCTCGGGCGCGTAGCCCCAGGGCTGCTCGTGGGCATCGTAGAAGAACGACAGCACGCCGGTGGCCGGCAGATCCAGCCCGGTCGGTGTGCCGGGCAGATCAACCAGATTGATCTGCAGCAGGAAGTCCAGCGCGCGCCCGCAGTGAACCGGCCAGACAAACCCGTCGGGCACATCCGGGCCGCCGCCTTTGCGCGATGCCCCCAATGCCGTCGTATCCGCCGCAGCGGGCGCGAACGCCAGGCTGGGCCGCAGCAGCGCGGACAGTGCATCGGCCTCGGCCGCCAGGCCATGCTGCGTACACAGTTCGTTGAACCAGGGGGCGGCGGTTTCCATGTACAACGTCCATGTTGTCGGGGCGCCCAGTCTAGAGCGGGAGACCGGCCATCACCACTGCGGCGCCTGCGCCTTGACGCCTGCCCGCCGCGGCCACGATGATCGGGGCGCACACTCACGGACGACGATGCCATGCAATGGATGCCCCTCGGCCGCGGTGCCCGCACCACAGCAGCACTGCTGGCCGTGCTGGCGGCACTGCCATCCTGCGCTGCCGAACCCCTCGAAGGCGACTACAGCAGGGCGTCGGTGCAGCCCGTCGAGGTGAGCCCGGCGGGATCCAACCAGATCAGGATCCGCTACAGCATGCCGGGCGAATCCCTGTTCTACTCGCCCGGCGTTGATTTCAGGTCTGCCGACGGCACCCTGCAAGTCGCCATCCGCCGCTGTGGCATCAGGGACAGCGGATGCAAGGCGATGGCCAAGGTCACCTCGCCCGAGGGCGACCCGTGGCGGCCCGAAGCCGTGCTGCCCTACCGCGGCGAGAAGATCATGATGATCTACCGCGATGGCCAGCAGCAGATGGTGCCTGCAGCGCCCCCGCGATGACGTAGCCCGTCGCCCGCCCGGCGTTATCCCTGCCTTGCAGGCGAGGCCGGCTTGGGCGCGTCGTCACAGACGCGGTGCTTGACCACCGTGCCACCCACCTTCCATTGCTTGACCACCCGGCAGGACGCCTTGGGCTCGCGCGCCTTGCTGGACGTGGCCCCCGCGGCATTCGCTTCGTCCGCAGCGGCCGACTGCTGCCGCTCCAGCCACGCCGAGGTGGGCGCCGGCGGCGGCGGTTCGGCCAGGGCCGGGCCTGCCAGCAGGGCCAGGCCGAGCATCAGCAGCGCCCTCATGCCGCCGCCGCCCGGCCGCCCAGCAGCCGCGCCGGCAGCATGAACAGTGCGCGCAGGAAGGCAAACACGGCCGAGAAGGTAATGCCGACCAGGCGGAACGGCAGGCTCAGCAGCCAGACCAGCGGCCACAGCAACAGGGCCAGGATCGCCAGCGGCCAGCACAGCACGAACAGCAGGCACCACACGCCCAGCGCGAACAGCGTCTTCATGACAGGTCTCCCACGGCGGCACCGTGCCGCCTGGGATCACCTTGGCGCCCTGCCCTACCTGGCCGCAAAGGGTTTGCGACGAAACCGGGCTGGGGCTGACGAAACCGTGGAATTCCGGTAACGCCCGCAGGCGTTATTCGAACGAACCGACCGAATCGTGGGACAGGTTGTCGAAGCGGGTGTATTCGCCGAAGAACTTCAGCTTGCACGAACCGGTGGGGCCACCACGGTGCTTGCCGATGATGATCTCGGCCAGGCCCTTGTCCGGCGAATTTTCCTTGTTGTAGTAGTCGTCGCGGTAGATGAACACGATCATGTCCGCGTCCTGCTCGATTGCGCCCGATTCGCGCAGGTCGGCCATCACCGGGCGCTTGTCGGTACGCGTTTCCAGCGAGCGGTTGAGCTGCGACAACGCGATCACCGGCACGTTCAGTTCCTTGGCCAGGCCCTTCAGCGAACGCGAGATTTCCGAAATTTCGGTCGCGCGGTTTTCGCTGTTGCCCGGCACGCTCATCAGCTGCAGGTAGTCGATCACGATCAGGCCCAGGTCGTGCTCGCGCTTCAGGCGGCGGCACTTGGAGCGCAGGATCTCCGGCGACACGCCCGGCGTATCGTCGATGAAGATCTTGGTTTCCTTCAGCATCTTGATCGCGCTGGTGACCCGGCTCCAGTCCTCGTCTTCCAGCTGGCCGGTACGCAGGCGCGAGGCGTTGATGCGGCCATTGGAGGAAATCAGGCGCATTGCCAGCTGCGATGCGGACATTTCCATCGAGAACACCGCCACGCCCTTCTTCGATTTGATCGCCGCATACTCGGCGATGTTCAGCGCGAAGGTGGTCTTGCCCATGGCCGGGCGCGCGGCCAGGATGATCAGGTCGGTCGGCTGCAGGCCGGCGGTCATCGCATCGAAATCGGTGTAGCCGGTCGGCAGGCCGGTGATGTTGCCGCCGTTCTCGAAGCGGTTGCGCAGCTCTTCGAACGCGTCTTTCAGCGCGCCGGGCATCGCCACGAAATCGGTGCGGCCGCGCGCGCCCTGTTCGGCAATGGCGAACACGCTTTTTTCCGCCGACGCCAGCAGCTCACTGCTGTCGCGACCTTCCGGCTGGAAACCGTCGTTGACGATATCGGTACCGACCTGGATCAGCTGCCGCAGCACCGCCTTGTCGCGCACGATCTCGGCGTAGGCCACGATGTTGGCCGCCGACGGCGTGGTACTGGCCAGTTCGATCAGGTAGGCACCATCGCCGACCAGCTCCATCCGGCCCTGCGATTCGAACCACTCGCCCAGGGTGACCGCATCGAACGGACGCTCGCGCTCGGACAGCTCGCGGATCGCCCGGTAGATCATCTGGTGATCGCGGCGATAGAAGTCGGTTTCGTTCAGCTGATCGTTGACCCGGTCGTAGGCTTCCGGCGCCAACATCAGGCCGCCCAGCACCGCCTGCTCGGCTTCCACCGAATGCGGCGGCACGCGCAGTTGGTCGATGCGCGAATCGTCGCGATCGCGATCAAAGCCATCGCCGCGCTCTTTGCGGTTGGAACGGAAGCCGGAACGGGCGGACATGCTGCGGTGTTTCCTGCGAAAGTGGGCCGGGCCAGTGTAGGCATGGGCCGACACAGGCGACCATGGACAAATCTGTGGATAAGCCGTGGACGAACAGGGGGTATCTGCCGCGGTGCAACGCGGCTGCCCAGCCTGAGCCCGTCATTATCGCATGGGGTCGGGGGTCAGAGCCCGCCGCAAGGGGTCGGATCCCTCTGCACAGCAGAGGGCTCTGACCCCGATCGGGGCGTCAACCGCCCTTGGCGTGCACCGCGATCAGCGCCAGGAACCGGTCCACATAGCCCTGCAGGAACGTCTGCGTGCCCTCGTTGTGGATCGCACCTTCCGCATCGATCAGCCCCTCCTTGAAATGGATGAAGGCCTCGGGCTGGCCGAGCACCTGCATGTCCAGATAGGCCAGGATGTTGCGCAGGTGCTGTTGCGCCAACGCGGTGCCGATGGCGCCGATGGAGGCGCCGATCACCGCCGCCGGCTTGCCAGCGAACGCACTGTCGCCATACGGCCGTGAGCCGAGATCAATGGCGTTCTTCAGCACGCCCGGCACCGAGCGGTTGTATTCGGGGGTGACGAACAGCACGGCATCGGCCGCACGCACCTGCTCCTTCAGCCGCGTGCCCTGCGCCGGGTAGCTGCCATCGAAGTCCTGGTTGTACAGCGGCAGATCGTCGATCTGCACGTACTGGAAGCGCGCGCGATCGCCGGCCAGCTTCTGCAGCGCGCGGGCCAGCTTGCGGTTGCAGGAATCCTTGCGAAGGCTGCCGACGAACACGGCGATGGTGGGTACAGGCATGGCGGCACACTCCTGGCGGGGAAAGGGCCAGCCTAGCGGCCGGCCCGATGTGCCGCGGTGAAGGTCAGCCGCGCGTGACGCCTGCGCGCACCTGCCGCCAATGGTCCTGCCAGGCCTGGAACATCAGCACGTTCCACAGGTGGGTATGCCACTTGCGCTGGCCGCCCAGGAACTGCTGCCACAGCGGCTGCACCGCCGCCGCCGACAGCACGCCCTCGCGTTCCAGCCGCGCCGGCTGCAGCAGATCGTCGGCCCAGGGCCGCAGATCGCCCTTCAGCCAGTCGCTCACCGGTGCGCCAAAGCCGCGCTTGGGCCGGTGCACCATGCCCTGCGGCACGTAGCGGCCCAGCACGCGCTTGAGCAGCACCTTGCTGGTGTCCTGGCTGCGCTTGAAGGACAAGGGCAGCGACCAGGCGAACTCGGCCACCCGCCAATCCAGCAGCGGTGCCCGCGCCTCCAGGCTGACCGCCATCGAGGTGCGGTCCACCTTGCACAGCAGATCGTCAGGCAGGTAAGTCACGAAGTCGGCCAGCATCATCGCGTCGGCCGGGGTGCCGGCACCGTGCAGCGGGTCGGCCAGGTCGTAGAAGCTGCCGGCCTCGCGTGCGCCGATCACCGCCGCTGCCGGATCGCGCCAGCGCGAAATGCGGTTGCGGTACACATCGCCGATGCCGCGCGCGCCGGTTTCGGCCAGCAGCGCGGCCAGCCCGCCGGTGCGCGAGGCCTCGCCCTGCTGGTGCGCACGCGCGCCCATCCAACGCCGCAGCGGCGCGGGCACGCGCCCCAGCATCTGCCAGTTGCGCAGCGCGCGCACGTAGCGCATGTAGCCAAAGAACAGTTCGTCGCCACCGTCGCCGGACAGCGCCACGGTCACGCCCTGCCGTGCCAGCCGCGCAACCAGTGCGGTCGGCACCTGCGAGGCATCGGCGAAGGGTTCATCGAACATGGCCGGCAACTGCGGCACCACCGCCAGCGCATCGGCGCCGCTCACGTACAGTTCGGTGTGGTCGCAGCCCAGGTGGGTGGCCAGTTCCCGCGCCAGCGGCGCCTCGTCATGGTGCGAACCGGTGAAGCCGATGCTGAAGCTGTGCACCGGCGTGGCGCTCTGCGCCTGCATCAGCGCGGCCACCAGCGAGGAGTCGGTGCCGCCGGACAGGAACACGCCCACCGGCACGTCGGCCACCATGCGCAGCGACACCGCGTCACGCAGCAGGCCATCGAGCTGTTCTTCGGCCTCGTCGATGCTGCCCTGGAACGGCGCGGCCAGCGCCGACTGCATGCGCGCACGCGCATCCCAGTACGGCCGCTGCGCCTGTTCGGGGCGGTGTGCGCCTGCGCCAGCGGCCACGGTCTCGGCATCCAGCCGCAGCACGCGCCCGGGCATCACCTTGAAGCAGCGCTGGTGGATGCTGTGCGGCGCCGGAATGTAGTCCAGGCGCAGCAGCAGGGTCAGCGCGTCACGGTCGATGTCGTTGTCGAATTCCGGGTGCTGCCACAGCGCCTTCAGTTCCGAACCGAACACCAGGGTGTTGCCGGCCCAGCCGTAGTACAGCGGCTTCTTGCCCACCCGGTCGCGGGCCAGCCACAGGCACTGCTGCTGGCGGTCCCACAGGGCGATGGCGAACATGCCGTTGGCGCGCTGCAGGGTGTCTTCCACGCCCCACTGCAGCACCGCCGCCAGCAGCACCTCGGTATCGGAATGGCCGCGGAAGGTGTGTCCCAGCGGTTCCAGCTCGGCACGCAGCGCGGCGAAGTTGTAGACCTCGCCGTTGTAGGCGATCACATAACGGCCATCGCTGGACGCCATCGGCTGGTGCCCCAGCGGCGACAGGTCGAGGATGCTCAGCCGCCGGTGGGCCAGGGCAATACCGGCCGCCGCATCCACCCAGGTGCCACCGTCATCGGGTCCACGGTGGTGCAGCGCCTGGCCCATCGCCAGCGCCTGCGCCTGCAGCTGCTCGGCCGGGGCCTGCGCCGCCGGCAACAACAATCCCGCCAATCCACACATGCATCAGGGTTCCTGCGCCAGGTCCAGGGCGGCGCCAACCACTGCATTGTCGCTTGGAAGCCCGAACATTGCTGCCCCCGCCAGCGGCGTATAGGTATCGGCACCGCAGACCCGGCGCAGCGGCAGGTGCCCCAGGCCGGCCTCGACCAGCGCGGTCACCACCCCCTCGCCCACCCCGCCACTGTGACGGCCCTCGTCCAGCACCAGCACCCGTCGCGCATCGGCGGCCTGGGCGGCAATGAATGCCGCCGGCAGCGGCACCAGCCAGCGCAGATCGACCACCCGCACCTGCCAGCCAAGCTGCTGCTCGATGCTGCGCGCCGCGCGCAGGGCCATCGGTACGCCATTGCCGTAGGTGATCACCAGCAGGTCCTGCGCCTCCGGCGCGTAGACGCGGCCTTCGCCGGGCACCAGCGCCTGGCCCGGTGGCGGGTAGTCGAACAGCCACTGGCCATCACCGGGGGCATGCAGGTCCTTGGTCATGTACAGCGCGATCGGCTCCAGGAACACGGTGACCCGTCCATCCACCCGCGCCAGCGCGGCCAGCGTGCGCAGCATCATCGCCGCATCGTCGCCACGCGAGGGGCAGCCGACCACCAGCCCGGGGATGTCACGCAGGGCGGTAATGGAGTTGTCGTTGTGGAAGTGGCCGCCAAAGCCCTTCTGGTAGCCCAGTCCGGCCACCCGCACCAGCATCGGGTTGCGGAACTGGTCGTTGGAGAAGAACTGCAGCGAACAGGCTTCACCGCGCAGCTGGTCGATGGCGTTGTGCAGGTAGGCCAGGTACTGGATTTCCGGGATCGGCAGCAGGCCCAGGTTGGCCAGCCCCTGGGCCATGCCCAGGATCATGGTTTCATCCAGCAGCGTGTTGAACACCCGGCGCGGCCCGAAGCGGCGCAGCAGATCGCGGGTGACCGTGTAGACACCGCCCTTCTGCGCCACGTCCTCGCCGAACAGCAGCGCCTGTGGGTACTTGCCCAGCAGCTCCTGCAGCGCCTGGTTGATCTGCACCGCCAGGTGCCGTGGCGGCTGCAGCTCGGGCAGGTGCTGTGCGCCGCCGTACATCGACTCGCGCAGCTCCGGCGCCAGCACCCGCTCGGCTTCGGCCTTCACCGCCGCCGGCGAGTACGGCGCCAGCGGGGCCAGCACCTCGTCCAGCGATTGCAGCTTGGGCCGCGTATCGGCCTGCTGGGCCGCTGCCAGGCAGCGCGCGCGCAGGTCTTCGTAGGCCTGCTCGATCTGCGCGGCACTCATCCAGCCCGATTCCAGCGCAATCTGCGCCGAGCGCAGCAGCGGGTCCTGCGCTTCGGCCGCACACAGGTCGGCCAGCGCACGCCATTCCACTTCGAAATCGGTGCCGGCGTGGCCCATCAGCCGCGTCGTGCGCAGGTGCAGGAAGGTCGGCCGCCGCGTGCGCCGGCAGTGCTCCACCGCCGCCTGCACCTGGCTGTGACCAGCGGCCAAGTCCAGGCCATCGGCAAAGAAGTAGTCCAGCCCGGGCTGGCGGCTGAACCGTTCGGCAATCCAGCCTTCCGGTGTCTTCACCGAAATGCCCAGGCCGTTGTCCTCGCAGACGAACAGCACCGGTACCGGCAGTTTCTGGTAGGCCGCCCACATGGCGGTATTGAACGCGGTCTGCGCGGTGGCGTGGTTGGCCGAGGCATCACCGAAGGAACACAGCACCAGACTGTCGGTGGGAATAGGCAGGGGCTGGCCCAGCCGCTTGCCGCTTTCGATGGCCAGCGCCGTGCCGACCGCCTTCGGCAGGTGCGAGGCGATGGTGGAGGTCTGCGGCAGCACCCACAGCGGCCGACTGCCCCAGACCTTGTGTCGCCCGCCGCTGGCCGGGTCTTCGGCGCTGGCGGCGAAGGACAGTGCCGCGTCACGCAAGGGATCCAGGCCGGGCACATGCCGCGAACGCTCGACCATGAACGCCCCGGACCGGTAATGCAGGAAGGCCGGATCGGTGTGCCGGCAGGCCCGCGCCAGCAGCGCATTGCCCTCATGCCCGGACGAACCGATGGTGTAGAAGACCTTGTTCTGCACGCGCAGCACGCGCGCCATCAGGTCCAGCTGGCGGCTGGCCAGTTGTGAATCGAACAGTTCACCGAACGCGGCGGCACTCAAGCCGCTGCCTGCCATGATCGGCGCATCCGGCGCCGGTCGCGGTCGCGCAACGCCGCGCCAGCCACGCACGGCTTCAAGGAAATTGACGTCGCACACCTCGGCGCGGTTGAGCGCGCGCATGCGTGCGGGAATCGGATCTGGAACGACTGCGAACATCGAACACCCTCCGTGTCGTTGCTGCATTCCGCCGGGCATGGCCCGGCGCTACCGTGCCGGGCACGCGACCCTGCTTACGCGTGTGCGTCCAGGCGTGCCTGCACCTCGGCGGTGACCGCCGGCATGGGTACAAAGCGCGGCTGTTCACGCACCCGCTGCAGCCAGCCGCGCACTTCCGGGAACGGCTGCACGCGGATGCCACCGTCTTCGGCCACATGGGTGTAGGCAAACAGCGCAATATCGGCAATGCCGTAATGGCTGCCGGTGAACCACGGGGCCTGCCGCAGATGCTGCTCCATCACCGCCAGCGCATGCTGCGCGCGTTCGTGCAGCCGCGGCAGCTCGGCACGGCGCGGCGAATCTTCCGCGGTCCAGCCACGGATGAAGCGTGCCACCGCGATGCAGGGCTCATGGGTGTACTGCTCGAAGAACATCCAGCTCAGGGCCTGCGCGCGCTCCCAGCCATCGGTCGGCAGGTACGGCGTGCCTTCGGCCAGCCAGAACAGGATCGCGTTGGATTCAGTCAGCACGCGGCCGTCATCGCGCACGATCAACGGCACTTTGGCATTGGGATTGAGCGCCAGGAACTCCGGCGTGTGGGTCTGGCCGTGGGCGCTGTCCACCTCCACCCAGCGGTAGCGGCTGCCCAGCTGCTCCAGCAGCAACCGCACCTTGTGGCAGTTGCCGGAAACCGACATGCCATGCACCGTCAACGGAACGCGTTCTTCCACCATTGCCTGCTCCAGCGAATCCCGGCCGACGGCCGGCTGGGTGCAGTCTGGCAACTGCCGCCAGCGCTGCCAAGCGCGGATGCAGCATCGCCGCTCAGGCGGTCACACCATCAGCGCGGGCGCTGCTGCCACTGCAGCCGCGACTGCCCCCAGATCTGCAGTGGCGGGCCCTGGTAGGGCGGCGGCAATTGGCCCATGCGCAGCAGCTGGCTGCCCAGCTTGCGCGCCACGGCCCTGGATTTTTCGTTGTCCTCGGCAATGGTATGGATCACCTCCTGCCAGTCCTGCGTGGCGAAGGCCCAGTCGATGGCCGCCACCGCTGCTTCCGGCGCATAGCCCCGGCCCCAACTGGCGCGGCGGATGCTCCAGCCGACCTCCGGACCGGGCCAGCCAGCGGCTGCCACGGGCCCATGCGGCCGACCCATTCGCCGCTGGCTTTCTCGATCACGCTGAACATCGAATACCCGAACAACTGCCAGGCACCGGCCAGGCTGCAGAAGCTGCGCCAGGCCACCGAGGGCGGCTGCACCCCGCCCAGGCTGCGCATCACCTCTTCATCGGCGCAGAAGGCCAGGTAGGGCTGCAGATCCTGCGCCTGCGGCGGACGCAGGATCAGCCGCTCGGTTTCGATGCGCAGATCGAAGATGCTCATGCCGGTTCCTCTGCCAGACCATGGGCGGACATCATCGTCGATACCGGCCCGGAATCCAGCGTCGGAAACGAAACAGGCCGGCAAATGCCGGCCTGTCCGATACCCACGGCGCTGCGTGCGTTACTGGCGATTGGCGGCCGTATCGCCCGCCGCTGCGGTCTGGGTGACCAGCTGGCCATCGACCACCGGCAGGCGATCGCTGGCCGGCTTGTTGTCCATGCGCACGGTCTTTTCGGCACCGTCGTAGCGATAGGTCACGTTGTAACCCTTCACTACGTCGTTGGTGCCCATGGCAATGCGGTTGCCCGGCTTGCTGGCCATGCGCATGGTGCCGGTGGTGCCGTCTTCATTGCGGTAGGTCACGTTGTAACCGGTCACGCGACTGGATTCAGAGGTGGCCGTTTCGGTGTGGCACTGGCGCTCGGTGCGGTTCACCACGCGGCCGCCCACGTGGCGCTTGTCCACCTGGTTGCCGATGAAGCCACCGGCCACGGCACCGGCGGCCGTAGCGGCCTTCTTGCCGTTGCCGCCGCCGACCTGGTTGCCCAGAAGGCCGCCGACCACGGCGCCGACCACAGTGCCACCGACGTTGCCATCACGCTCGGGCAGGCGCTCCTGCACCACCACGTCCTGGCAGACTTCGTGCGGGGTCTGGGTGGTGGAGGTCTCGCGCACCGCATCGGTGCCGATGACCGTGGCGTAGGCCTTCTGCTTTTCAGTGATCGGATCGACCTTCAGCACATCGGCATACTCCAGGCCGCGCGGCGCGCTCGGGTCGAGCGTATCGGTGCGCGCACCGTCATCGGCCACGCTGCCATCGGCCAGGCGCGATTCCGCCGACGGCTGGGCCGAACCGGCCACGTCGGCCGACGCGCCGCTCTTCATGAAGGCGGCGGTGGCGATACCACCCACCAGCAGTGCGCCTGCTGCGACCAGGACCGTTGTAGTTGTGCTTTTCATGACCTGCTCCCTGCGGACGATCCGCAACGTTCTTGGGACAGATTGCAGCATGGTCCGCCTGAACGGAATCTCCACATTTCCTGCTCGCTGTCGTAACCCATTCAGCCTCTGGAAATGCTGTGCCCGTGGTAGCGTTTGCACATTCCCCACCTGGATCCCAGTCATGGCCAACCCGATGCTGCTGCCGGTTCTGCAATGGGCCCGCCGGCTGCGCTACCCCACCCTGTTCAAGCTGACCGCCGGTCTGTTCGCCATTACCTTCTTCATCCCGGACCCGATTCCGTTCGTGGACGAACTGCTGCTGGGCCTGGGCACGCTGCTGCTGGCCAACTGGAAGCAGCGCGGCGCGGCCGTGCCACCGCCGTTGCAGCAGGGCTGAGCGTGCTGATCGACAGCCATTGCCACCTGGACGCCAGCGAATTCGACCCCGACCGCGATGCGGTGATCGCACGCGCGCAGGCCGCCGGTGTGCGCGCCCAGGTCGTGCCAGCGGTCACGGCGGCCAGCTGGCCCAAGCTGCGCGAGGTCTGCCAGCAGGCGCCCGGGCTGTACCCGGCGTACGGCCTGCACCCGATGTTCCTGGCCCAGCACCGCCCCGAGCACCTGCTGCAACTGCGCGACTGGATCGAGCGCGAGCGCCCGTGTGCGATCGGCGAATGCGGCCTGGATTACTTCGTGGGCGATCTGGATGTGCAGGCCCAGCAGGACTATTTCGTCGGCCAGCTGCAGCTGGCGCGGGAGTTCGACCTGCCGGTGATCGTGCACGCGCGCAAGGCGGTGGATGCGGTGATCGCCGCGATCCGCCGCATCGGTGGGCTGCGCGGGGTGGTGCACAGCTTTTCCGGCAGCCCCGAACAGGCCGTGCAGCTGCACAAGCAGGGCTTTCTGCTGGGGCTGGGCGGGCCGCTGACCCATGAGCGCGCGCAGCGCCTGCACCGGCTGGTGCGGGAGATGCCGCTGGAACAGCTGCTGCTGGAAACCGATGCGCCCGACCAGCCCGATGCCGGCATTCGCGGGCAGCGCAACGAGCCGGCGCGGTTGGCGGTGATTGCCCGCCACGTAGCCGCGCTGCGCGGGCTGGAGGTGGATGCAGTGGCCCAGGCGACCGCCGACAACGCCCGGCGATTGTTCAACCTGCCCGCGGTGTGACCCGCCGCCGGGCATGGCCCGGCGCTTCTGGCGCTAGGCAGCGTCTGCTGCGGCCTTCGCCTTCTTCGGCTCCAGCAGCATCTCCAGCGCCTTGCCGACTGCCGCGAACGCGAAGGCGCCCGTAATGTGGGTGGCCGCGCCCAGGCCGGCGCCGCAATCCAGCTTCAACGCCGCATCGGCGCCCAGGTTCGGGCGCAGGCCGCAGACGCTGCCATCGGCCTGCGGGTACTTCACGTTTTCCAGCGAATACACCGCCGGCACGCCGAAGTAGCGCTTGGCGTTCTTGGGGAAGTTGAACTCGCTGCGCAGCTTCTTGCGGATCAGCGCCAGCATGGCGTCATGCTCGGTGCGCGAGACATCGCGGATGCGCACCAGGGTGGGGTCGGTGCGGCCACCGGCTGCGCCCACCGTCAGCAGCGGCAGCTTGCGGCGGCGGCACCAGGCAATGGTTTCCACCTTCACCCGGAAGCTGTCGCAGGCGTCGATGACCAGATCGAAGCCGCGGTCCAGCAGTTCGGCCATGTTGCCGGTGGTCAGGAACGCCTCCACCGCATCCACGTCGATCTGCGGATTGATGGCACGGCAGCGCTCGGCCATCGCCACCGACTTGTTGCGCCCATAGTTGCCTTCCATGGCCGGCAACTGGCGGTTGGTATTGGACACGCAGATATCGTCGGCATCGATCAGGGTCAGGTGCCCCACTGCCGAACGCGCCAGCGCTTCGACCACCCAGGAGCCGACCCCGCCCATGCCCACCACCGCCACGCGGCTGCCCTGCAGGCGCTCAAGCGCACCCACGCCATACAGCCGTTCAATGCCGGCGAAGCGTTCTTTGACCTGTTCGTTCATCCGGCTATTTTAACGTGCAGGCGACGCTCGCCGCAGCGCGCCGGAACCGAACCCACCGTTGCATGCCCGGAGTGCCCGCATGACTGCCAGCCCCTCCCCCGGCCACACCACGGCCTACCGCTATCTGTTCGTGCTGGCCCTGGGCCTGCTCATAGGCCTGGTGGCCACGGTGATGGTGGGCCGCGCCCTGCAGGCCCGTCGCGATCCGTTTCCCGACAGCCTGATGCAGGTCATGCAGCGGCAGTCGCAGCTGTTGCAGCAGGCCCAGCAGCAGAACCGCTGCAGCCTGGCCGACAGCATGCCGCGCCTGCAGGCGTTGCGCCTGCTGTCCAACGATCTGGACCTGGCGTTCCCGCAACTGCAGCACGACCGGCGCTTCCAGGCCCATGCCAGTGCGTACCGCGGCACGCTCAACGACGCGCTGGCCGCGCCGCCCGCCGACTGCGCCGCATTGGGTCAGTTGGCGCAGGCCCTGCAGGACGACTGCCGCGCATGCCATCAGGATTTCCGCTGATTCATCTTCCAGCCGGAATGGGTCGTCGCGGTTGGCACCTCGTTCACGTGTGAAAGCGGACGATTCCAGCCACCCTGCTGCATGACGCAGTACCACCCGCACCCGCCTTCACGGCCAGGAGACGCCCCATGAAGATCCAGCTCATCGCTGCCGCCACCATCGCCACCCTTGCGCTGGCTGGCTGCGCCACCTCGCCCGGCTACGGCGGCGGCGGTTACAACAATGGCTACAACAACGGCGGCTACGGCAACAACTCCGGTTACAACCAGGGCCGTTGCGCGGACTGCGGCATCGTCACCCGCATCAACACCGTGGCCTCCGGCCGCACCGCCCCAGCCGCCACCGGCGCCATCCTGGGCGGCCTGGTCGGCGCCGTGGCCGGCCATGAGATTTCCGACCACACCGGTGGCAGCCGCGGCAACAAGAACATCGCCGCCGCCGCAGGCGCGGTCGGTGGTGCACTGGCCGGCAACCAGATCCAGAAGAACGTGACCAGCGATACCTACGACATCACCGTGCGCATGGATGATGGGCGCACCGTCGTGGTCAACCAGCGCGACCTGGCCGGTATCCGCGAAAACACCTACGTGCGCGTGGTCAACGGCCGGGTCATCCTGCGCTGACCTGCGCCTGGCCCGTGACAAAGAAAAAGGCCCGCTTGCGCGGGCCTTTTTCGTTCAACGCGATGCGTTCCGGTCAGACCGGCTGCACGGCATCGGCCTGCAGGCCCTTCTGGCCCTGCACGACGGTGAAGGTGACCTTCTGGCCTTCCTTCAGGCTCTTGAAGCCCTGGGTCTGGATGGCACGGAAGTGCACGAACACATCTTCGCCGTTTTCACGGCTGATGAAGCCGAAGCCCTTCGCATCGTTGAACCACTTTACGGTACCGGTCTCGCGATCAGACATCTCACTCACTCCCTGGTGACTCTCTCTTGTTGTTGGATACGCCTGGTTGGGCGGCTGACAAGCAAGGGGGAAGCGAGGTGCAACGATGCAGCGGATCGGAAAGATCTTGCTTCATCAGGCCACGATCCACGGTGACCTTGCCAAGCTCAGCGACTGCAACTTAACCCGACCAAAACGAAAAAGCAACTGGCAAAATCCTTCACTGTCAACCCCAAAAAGCCCACCATACGGAACAGCATGGACCTCTCATTCATCTTGTATCTGCTAGCGGTCATTTCTGTCCTGATTGGACTGGCCGGCATCGTGCTGCCGGCCCTGCCCGGTGTACCGCTGGTCTTCCTGGGCCTGTTGCTGGCGGCCTGGGCTGACGGCTTCGCCCATGTGGGCTGGCCGACGCTGGTCATCCTGGCCGTGCTGACCGTGCTGTCGCTGCTGGTCGACGTGCTGGCCACCGTGGTCGGTGCGCAACGGGTGGGCGCCAGCCGCAAGGCGTTGTGGGGCACCTTCGTGGGCAGCATCGTGGGGCTGTTCTTCATGCCCATCGGCTTGTTCGCTGGTCCGCTGGTCGGCGCCCTGCTGGGCGAGTACTGGCACAGCCGTGAACTGGGCCGCTCCACCAAGGTGGGACTGGCCACGTGGCTGGGCATCCTGCTCGGCCTGGCCCTGAAGCTGGCGCTGGTGATCGCCATGCTTGGGCTGTTCGCGTTTGCCTGGTTCTTTTGACGCCCCCGTCTTCACACCCCACGCACGCCGGTGCCGGGCATAAACCGAAGGGGCTGGCCGCAGGTGCGGGCAGCCGCCACACTGTGCATCCACCGTATTCATTTTGAAGGGCCTGCTGCAATGACCCTCCCCGCTCTGCTCCCCCGCCTTGCTCCGCTGGCGCTGGCCCTGGCCGCCGCCCCCGTGGCCGCGCAGGAGATCGTGCCGACCGCCACCACCACACCGGCCGGCTGCGCCGCCATCGACACCGATGCCGCCCGCCTGGCCTGCTACGACCGGCTGTTCGGCCGCAGTGCCGAGGCCACCGCCGCTGCCGATGCCGCCGCCCAGCAGGCAGCACAGGCCCTGCGCGAACAGCGCCGCGCCGCACGCCTGAGCCAGGGCGAAGAGAATCTGCGCGCCCGCGTGGGGGACATTTTCCGTCCCGCCCCCGACGACAGCGCGCTGGCCAACGCCGGCCGCGGCTCGCTGCTGGACAGCCGCTGGGAACTGGCCGAAGACTCCAAGCTGGGCCCGTTCCAGCTGCGCGCCTACAAGCCGGTGTACCTGCTGCCCGCGTTCTGGACCAGCGACAAGAACCAGATGCCGCAGTCGCCGAACCCGGTCAACAGCGTGACCACGCCGCAGGTGCTGGACAGCACCGAGCTGAAGTTCCAGATCAGTTTCAAGACCAAGATCGCCGAGAACCTGTTCGGCGACAACGGCGACATCTGGGCCGGCTACACCCAGAGCTCGCGCTGGCAGGCCTACAACGCCGAGAACTCGCGTCCCTTCCGCGAAACGAATTACGAGCCGGAAGTGATGATGGTGTTCCGCAACGGCTATTCGATCGGCGGCTGGCGCGGGCGCATGACCGGCATCAGCCTGAACCACCAGTCCAACGGCCGCGCCGACCCGCTGTCGCGCAGCTGGAACCGGGTGATGCTCAACGTCGGCCTGGACCGCGAGAACTGGGCGCTGGTACTGCGGCCCTGGTACCGCATTCCGGAATCGCGCAGCGACGACAACAACCCGGACATCGAAGACTACATGGGCCGTGGCGATGCCACCCTCATCTGGAACCGCAACGGTCACGAAGTCTCGCTGATGGCGCGCCATTCGCTGCGTACCGGCGACCGCTCGCACGGTGCACTGCAGCTTGATTACGGCTTCCCGATCAGCAACCTGCTGCGCGGCCACGTGCAGATCTTCGACGGCTATGGCGAAAGCCTGATCGACTACAACCACAAGGCCACCTACGTGGGCGTGGGCGTGTCGCTGCTGGAGTGGTTCTGATGACGGTGACGATCTGGCACAACCCCGCGTGCAGCAATTCGCGCGGGGCGCTGGCCTTGATCCGCGAGGCCGGCATTGAACCGGTGGTGGTGGATTACCTGGGCACCCCGCCTGACATCGCGACGCTGCGTGCGGTGCTGGCCGAATCCGGCCTGACCGCCGGTGACCTGGTGCGCAGCAAGGAGGCGCAGTTCGCCGAACTGGGCCTGGCCGGCGCGGATGACGCCGCGCTGTTGGCCGCCATGGCCGAACACCCGCGCCTGATCAATCGGCCCGTGGTGCGCACGGCCAAGGGCACGCGCCTGTGCCGGCCGCCGGAAACCCTGCTGGAGCTGCTGTAGCAGCGGGCAATCGCGCGATGATGCACGGCCGATCCGGCGACCGTGCACGCTCGGTAGAGTCGACTGTCAGTCGACTGCTCTTCGCCTTGGCCCCGGAAATCCCGCGCTGCGCGCGATAGTCGACTGACAGTCGACTCTACCCGTCGCGGGCCCGGAAATCCCGCGCTGCGCGCGATAGTCGACTGACAGTCGACTCTACCCGTCGCGGGCCCGTGGCGCGCACGCCCAAGGGCACGACCGTGCTGGAGCCTGGCTCAACCGCCGCCGCACGACGCCATGCAGCTGTCGGCGTTCTGGCTGCAGCTGATCAACGGCGACTGGTCCATGCACGCCTGCGCCTGCGACAGGCAGGAGCGCCGCAGTTCGTCATCGGCAATGCGATCGCACTTGCTGGCCGCCTGCGCATCGCAGGTCGAGCGGCGGTCGGAATCCGAACGCGCCAGGCACGCACGCTGATACTGCTGGCAAGCCACCACGCACTGTGCGCTGGCATTGTTACCGGGCACACCGTCGTACAGATCACCACCACTGCTGCAGGCGGCGAGCGAAAGAACACAAAGCAAGGCAATGCAACGGATGAAGGACATTGGACGTTCCCTGTTCAATACACCGGAAAAACACCCGCCCAGCCTAGCAATGCCGACCTTTCCGTGGCGTCAAACGAGAAACGGCGCCCTGCGGCGCCGTTCTCCGTGCTTCCGTTGCGGATTACTCCACCACCACCGGAATCTTGCCGATGCGGGCCTGCCATTCGCGCGGGCCGGTCTTGTGCACCGATTCGCCGGTGGAATCGACCGCCACGGTCACCGGCATGTCCTGCACGGTGAATTCATAGATCGCTTCCATGCCCAGATCGGCGAAGCCGACCACCTTGGCCGCCTTGATCGCCTTGGACACCAGGTAGGCCGAACCGCCGACCGCCATCAGGTAGGCCGACTTGTGCTTCTTGATTGCCTCGATGGCGGCCGGGCCGCGCTCGGCCTTGCCGACCATGCCCAGCAGACCGGTCTGCGCCAGCACCTGTTCGGTGAACTTGTCCATGCGCGTGGCGGTGGTCGGGCCGGCCGGGCCCACCACTTCGTCGCGCACCGGATCGACCGGGCCGACGTAGTAGATGAAACGGCCCTTCAGATCGACCGGCAGTTCCTCGCCCTTGTTGAGCATGTCGACCATGCGCTTGTGCGCAGCGTCGCGGCCGGTCAGCAGCTTGCCGTTGAGCAGCAGGGTCTGGCCCGGCTTCCAGTTGGCCACATCTTCCGGGGTGATCGTGTCCAGGTCCACGCGGGTGCCCTTGGACGCGTCGTAGGTCAGCTTCGGCCAGTCTTCCAGCGACGGCGGATCCAGCATCACCGGGCCGCTGCCATCCAGGGTGAAGTGCGCATGGCGGGTGGCCGCGCAGTTCGGGATCATCGCCACCGGCAGGTTGGCCGCGTGGGTCGGGTAGTCGTTGATCTTGATGTCCAGCACGGTGGTCAGGCCACCCAGGCCCTGCGCGCCGATGCCCAGCGCATTGACCTTTTCGTACAGTTCCAGGCGCAGCTCTTCGATGCGGTTGGACGCACCACGGGCCTGCAGCTCGGTGATGTCGATCGGCTCCATCAGCGCTTCCTTGGCCAGCAGCATCGCCTTTTCGGCGGTGCCACCGATGCCGATGCCGAGCATGCCCGGCGGGCACCAGCCGGCGCCCATGGTCGGCACGGTCTTCAGCACCCAGTCGACGATGGAATCGGACGGGTTGAGCATGGCGAACTTGGTCTTGGCTTCCGAACCACCGCCCTTGGCGGCGACGATGACGTCGACCGTGTTGCCCGGCACCACCTTCACGTTCACCACGCCCGGGGTGTTGTCCTTGGTGTTGATGCGCTTGCCGGCAGGATCGGCCAGCACCGAGGCGCGCAGCTTGTTGTCCGGATGCAGGTAGGCGCGGCGCACGCCTTCATTGGCCATGTCTTCCACGCCCATGGTGGCGTCGTCCCAACGCACGTCCATGCCGATTTCCAGGAACACGGTGACGATGCCGGTGTCCTGGCAGATCGGACGGTGGCCTTCGGCGCACATCCGCGAATTGATCAGGATCTGGGCCATCGCTTCCTTCGCGGCCGGCGACTCTTCGCGCTCGTAGGCGGCGGCGAGGTTCTTGATGTAGTCGACCGGGTGGTAGTACGAGATGTACTGCAGCGCGTCGGCGATGGACTGGATGAGGTCTTCCTGCTTGATCGATGTCACGGCTTGCTCGCTTGCTCAAGGCTGGCGGGGGTAATCCGCCCATTTTACCCCCTCCGCCGACTGCGCGTAGATTCGCAGGGGTCAGATCCCTTTCCGGCGGAAAGGGCGCTGATCCCGCCCCTCTGTCACGCCCCCTCCCTCTCTGGCGTCCTTGCCAACATGAACGCTGAATCGACCTTCCAGACCCACCGCCCACGCCTGATGGCGCTGGCCTACCGCCTGCTGGGCAGCCGTGCCGATGCCGAAGACGTGGTGCAGGACGCCTGGCTGCGCTGGTCCGGCGCCGACCCGGCCAGCGTGCGCGATCCCGAGGCCTGGCTGGTCACCGCCACCACCCGGCTGGGCCTGGACCGCCTGCGCGCCGCCCGGCGCGAGCGCGCGCACTACGTGGGCCCGTGGCTGGCCGAACCGCTGGCGATCAGCCTGGAGCCCGACCCGGCCCCCGGCCCGGCGCAGCGGCATGCGCTGGCCGACGATGTCTCGGTGGCCTTCCTGACCCTGCTGGAACAGCTGGGACCGGAGGAACGCGCGGCCTTCCTGCTGAAGGAAGTGTTCGACCACGACTATGCCGAGATCGCCGGGCTGATCGGCCAGAGCCAGGCCAACTGCCGCCAGCTGGTGCATCGCGCGCGGCAACGGCTGCAGGCCGGGCGCACCCGTTTCAACGCCGATGGGCAGCAGCACCGGGAACTGCTGGCGCGCTTCATGCACGCCACCCAGCAGGGCGACAGCCAGGCCGTGCAGGCCCTGCTGCACGCCAACGCACGCCTGGTGTCCGATGGCGGCGGCGTGGTGACCGCCGCAATTCGGCCGCTGCTGGGCGCCGAGCGCATCGGCCGCCTGTTCTGGGCCATTGCCCAGCGCGGCCTGGGCCACACCGCGCAGCTGGGCTATGTGAACGGCGAACCGGCGATCCTGCGCTTCGATGGCCCGCGGCTGCATTCGGTCACCACGGTGCAGGTGGTGGACGGGCGCATCGCCGAGGTCTTCAGCGTGCTGAATCCAGAAAAACTGTCGGCGGTTGTCACGACGGCGGGCGCGACGGCGTCCTGGTAGTGAAAGGCGGCCATCGTGGCTGCCGTGGAGCCGAAAATGTCCGACCACACCTCACCCCGCGTTCCCTACACCCGCCTGGCCGCCGAGGCCTTCAAGGGCCTGCTGGCCACCAGCAAGGCGGTGCATGACAGCTCGATCGACCCGACGTTGATGGAACTGGTGTTCCTGCGCGTGTCCCAGCTCAACGGCTGTGGTTACTGCATGGACATGCACGGCACCGCACTGCGCAAGGGCGGCATCGAGCCGCGCAAGCTGGACACCCTGCCCGCCTGGCATGAAAGCCGCTTCTTCGATGCCCGCGAACGCGCGGCGCTGGGCTGGGCCGAGGCGCTGACCCGGCTGACCGACGGCGCACCGTCGCAGGCGGCGTTCGATGCGCTGGCCCCGCACTTCGATGAAAAGGGCATCAGTGACCTGAGCATGGGCATTGCGGTGATCAATGCCTGGAACCGGCTGGGCGCCGGCCTGCTGCCGCCGCTGCCGTAACGGGCTTGCCTGGCCGGGCTGCGCCCGGCACCCGCAGAGGCAACGGCCAGAGCTAAGGGCAACGTCAACAGCTGGGGCTCTGTGGGATGGCGGGGTGGGTCAGGTCGCAGGGGACGCTGCAAGTACGTCCATGTAAGCTCGGTCGCCGCATCCATGCGGCTCACGCCCCTGCGACCTGACCCGCCCCGCCGTCGACAGATGTCCCGCTGCTGTTGGTAGGTGTCGACCTTGGTCGACACGATGGGTCGAGGGGTAATGGGTCGAGGGGTCAGAGCCCTTTGCGCTGCAAAGGGATCTGACCCCATCTGCACGCGGTGCGCGCGCACAATGGCGGCATGCCTGCTGCCACCGAAAAGAAACCCAGCCTGCGCCAGCGCTTCAAAGCCATGCGCAACCTGCCGCCCTTCCTGCGCCAGGTGTGGCAGACCAGCCCGGCATTGACCCTGGCCAGCCTCGGCCTGCGCGTGATCCGTGCGCTGCTGCCGGTGGCGATGCTCTACGTGGGCAAGCTGATCATCGACACCGCCCTGCACCTGAGCCAGCACGGCGCCGGCTTTCCGTCGCTGGGCGAAGCGCTGTCCAGCGGATTGCTGAATCCACTGCTGGGGCTGTTGGCACTTGAGTTCGGCCTGGCCATCGCCTCGGACCTGCTGGGGCGGCTGGTGAGCTATGCCGATGCGCTGCTGTCGGAACTGTTCGCCAACGCCACCAGCGTGCGGCTGATGGAACACGCGGCCACGCTCGACCTGGAGGACTTCGAGGACCCGGACCTGCAGGACAAACTGGACCGCGCCCGTCGCCAGACCATGGGCCGCATGAACCTGATGAGCCAGTTGTTCGGCCAGGTGCAGGATGCGATCACCGTGGTCAGCCTGGCCGTCGGCCTGCTGGTCTACGCGCCGTGGCTGATCGTGCTGCTGGCGCTGGCGCTGGTGCCAGCCTTCATCGGCGAATCGCACTTCAATGCGGCCGGCTACAGCCTCAACTTCCAATGGACGCCCGAGCGCCGCCAGCTGGACTACCTGCGCCAGCTGGGCGCGAGCGTGGAAACAGCCAAGGAAGTGAAGATCTTCAACCTGCACCGCTTCCTGGTGGAGCGGTACCGGCGGCTGTCGGCGGCACTGTTCCTGGCCAACCGCTCGCTGGCGCGGCGCCGCGCGTTCTGGGGCACGCTGCTGGCGGCGCTGGGCACGCTGGGCTACTACACCGCCTACGCGTACATCGCCTGGCGCACGGTGCGCGGCGATTTCAGCATTGGCGACCTGACCTTCCTGGCCGGCAGTTTCCTGCGCCTGCGCCAGCTGCTGGAAGGCCTGCTGATCGGTTTTTCGCAGGTGGCCAGCCAGGCGCTGTACCTGGACGATCTGTATTCGTTCTTCCAGATCCAGCCGGAAATCCATTCGCGCGACAACGCGGTGGCCGTACCGCGCCCGATCACGCAGGGCTTCGTGTTCGAGAACGTAGGCTTCCGCTACCCCGATGCCGAGCAATGGGCGGTGCGCCACCTGGATTTCCAGCTGCATGCGGGCGAAGTGCTGGCCCTGGTGGGCGAGAACGGCGCCGGCAAGACCACCCTGGTGAAGCTGCTGGCACGCCTGTACGAGCCCGACGAAGGGCGCATCCTGCTGGACGGCCGCGACCTGCGCGACTACGACCTGGACGACCTGCGGGCGAACCTGGGCGTGATCTTCCAGGACTTCGTGCGCTACAACCTGACCGCCGGCGAGAACATCGGCGTGGGCCAGGTGGAGGCGATGGCCGACCAGGCGCGCATTGCCGATGCGGCACGGCGTGGCATGGCCGAGGAAGTGATCGAGGCCCTGCCCGGCGGCTACGCGCAGTTGATCGGGCGGCGCTTCAAACAGGGCGTGGACCTGTCCGGCGGTCAGTGGCAGAAGATCGCCATCGCCCGCGCGTGGATGCGCGATGCGCAGGTGATGATCCTGGACGAACCCACCGCGGCCCTCGATGCCCGCGCCGAATTCGAGGTGTTCCAGCGCTTCCGTGAACTGGCCGAGCAACGCACCGCCGTGCTCATTTCGCACCGTTTTTCCTCGGTGCGCATGGCCGATCGCATCCTGGTGCTGGCCGAAGGGCGGCTGGAGGCCAGTGGCACCCATGCCGAACTGATGGCCCAGGGCGGGCGCTATGCCGAGCTGTTCGAACTGCAGGCGGCAGGCTATCGCTGAACTCCGGGGCCCGCTGAGAACGCCTCTCGTTCCGGGCAATGAGAACTTCTCTCATTTGGGGTAGAATGGAGGGGACGAAACCATGCCCCGACTACCCCCATGTCTTCTGCTTTCGGCGCCGAAACGGTGCTTGAGGTCCGCCACTGGACCGATGCCTACTTCAGCTTCACCCTGACCCGCGACAGCGGTTTCCGTTTCGAGAACGGCCAGTTCGTGATGATCGGCCTGGAAACCGAGGCGCGGCCGCTGCTGCGCGCGTATTCCATTGCCAGCGCCAACTGGGAAGAGCATCTGGAGTTCTTCAGCATCAAGGTGCAGGACGGCCCGCTGACCTCGCGCCTGCAGCACATCAAGCCGGGCGACAAGGTGCTGGTCGGCAAGAAGCCCACCGGCACCCTGCTGATCAGCGACCTGCACCCCGGCAAGAACCTGTACCTGCTGGGTACCGGCACCGGCATGGCGCCGTGGCTGTCGGTCATCAAGGATCCGGAAACCTACGAGCGCTTCGACAAGGTGATCCTGTGCCACGGCGTGCGCTACGAAAAGGACTTGGCCTACCGCGACTATTTCGAAAAGGAACTGCGTGAGCACGAGTTCCTGGGCGAAATGATCGGCGACAAGCTGCTGTACTACCCGGCGGTCACCCGCGAACCGTTCGCCAACCAGGGCCGCCTGACCTCGCTGATGGAAAGCGGCGAGATGCAGCGCACCCTGGGCCTGCCGGAACTGAACCCGGAAAACGACCGCGCGATGATCTGCGGCAGCCCGCAGATGCTGGCCGATCTGCGCGCGGTGCTGGATGCACGCGGCTTCCAGGTCTCGCCGCGCATCGGCCAGCCGGGCCACTACGTGTTCGAGCGCGCCTTCGTCGAAAAGTAAGTCCCCCTTGCGTGGATGCCGCCATGGCGGCATCGTCTGCGCTGCACGGGCCGCCGGCCCGACCAGGGAAACAGGGATGACGATCAAGCGGTATCCGCAGGGGATGCGGGCGTGGGTGTTGGCAGGCGTGCTTTCGGTCATGGCCGTTCCGGCCCTGGCCGCATCGCCCGCCCCCGGCGAACTGCCGCCGCAGGCCCTGGGCAATGACCGCCAGGGCACGCCGGTGAACCTGGCCGACCAGCGCGGCAAGGTGGTCATCGTCACCTTCTGGGCGTCCTGGTGCGGCCCCTGCCGCAAGGAACTGCCGATTCTGGCGCACCTGCAGAAGGTCGTCGGCGAAGACGCGATGAAGGTCTACGCAATCAACTGGGGCGAGCCGCGCAACGACGTGAACCGTCTGGTGCGCCATCGCGACTGGCCGAAGCTGGACTACCTGCACGATCCGCGTGGCGCGCTGGCCGAACAGTACGGCATCACCGCCGTGCCGCACATGTTCATCATCGGCCGCGATGGACAGGTGGCCCATGCCCATCGCGGCTACAGCGAAGCCAGCCTGCCGGGCATCCTCGAGGAAATCATCGAGGCACTGCCAGAAGAAGTGCGCAATCGCCCATCGCAGGCGACCGCTGCGGGGAACTGAGCGGGGTCGATCGCGCGCGGCGCCGGGCGTGGGCAGTCACAGCACCGCGTCGATCGCCCCGCGCAACTGCTCGGGCTTGGTGGTGGGCGCAAAGCGGTCCACCACGCTGCCCTGGCGATCGACCAGGAACTTGCTGAAATTCCACTTGATGCGGGCGCTGCCCAGCAGCCCGCGCTTCTGCTGCGACAGCCACGCCCACAGCGGATCGGCGCCATCGCCATTGACCTCGATCTTCTGCGACAGCGGGAAGCTGACCGGGTAATCGAGCGAACAGAACTGGCGGATCTGCGCCGCATCGCCCGGCTCCTGCGCGCCGAACTGGTTGCACGGGAAGCCGATCACCAGCAGGCCGCGTTCGCGGTAGTCCTGCCACAGCTTTTCAAGCCCGGTGTACTGCGGGGTGAAGCCGCAGCGGCTGGCCACGTTCACCAGCAGCAGCGGGCGACCGGCGTACTGGGCCAGGGCCTGCGGCTGGCCGTCCAGGTCGACGAAGGTGAAATCGAAGGCGGTGGCCATGGCAGCGTTCCGGGCAGGAAACCCCCATGGTAATCGCACTGACCCAGCCCGCGCCGGTGGCGTCCATGCCTTTCGACACAAGTGCCCGGCCCACTGCGCAGGTTACGCTCGGGCCCTTGTCTGTCTTACCGGAGTTCCGCCTTGACCACCCGCCTTGCCCTTGCCGTGGCCATGACCCTCGGCCTTGCCCTGCCCGCCTATTCGGCCAGCGCTGCCACCCCGGCGGCTGCCGCCAACGCCCAGCAGGCCAACCCGTTCTTCGCCGACAGCCCGCTGCCGCTGCACTTCCCGCAGTTCGACAAGATCAAGGACAGCGACTTCGCCCCGGCCTTCGACGCCGGCATGGCGCAGCAGCTGAAGGAAGTGGAGGCCATCGCCAACAACAAGGCCAAGCCGACCTTCGACAACACCATCATCGCCCTGGAAAAGAGCGGCGACGTGCTGGACCGTGCGACCACCGTGTTCTTCAGCCTGGTCGGCGCCGACACCAACGACGCACGCAAGAAGCTGCAGGCCGACTACTCGGCGAAATTCGCCGCGCACAGCGATGCGATCGCGCTGAACGGCAAGCTGTTCGCCCGCATCCAGGCACTGTATGACACCCGCACCCAGCTGGGCCTGGATGCCGAAGGCGTGCGCCTGGTCGAGAAGTACTACGACAACTACGTGCGCGCCGGCGCCAAGCTGTCCGAGGCCGACAAGGCCACGCTGAAGAAGATGAACGCCGAGCTGGCCAACCTGGGCACCAAGTTCAGCCAGAACGTGCAGTCGGAAGTGAACGCGTCGGCGATCACCGTCAACGACGTGAAGGAACTGGACGGGCTGTCGCAGGAACAGATCGCCGCCGCCGCTGAAGCCGCCAAGGCCCGTGGCCTGGACGGCAAGTACGTGATCACCCTGCTCAACACCACCGGCCAGCCGCCGCTGACCAACCTGGCCAACCGCGCCCTGCGCCAGAAGATCTACGAAGCGTCGGTCAGCCGTGGCAGCCGCGGTGGCGAGTTCGACAACACCGCGCTGGTCTCGCGCATCATGCAGCTGCGTGCCGACAAGGCCAAGCTGATGGGCTTTGCCAACTTCGCCGCCTACAACCTGACCAACCAGACCGCCAAGACCCCCGAAGCAGTCAACGCCATGCTGGGCAAGCTGGCCCCGGCCGCGGTGGCCAACGCCAAGCGCGAAGCCGCCGACCTGCAGGCAATGATCGACAAGGAACAGAAGGCCGCCGGCAAGCCGACCTTCGCCCTGGAACCGTGGGACTGGGCCTTCTACAGCGAGAAGGTGCGCCAGGCCAAGTACAACTTCGACGAGTCGCAGCTGAAGCCGTACTTCGAAATGAAGAACGTGCTGGAAAACGGCGTGTTCTTCGCCGCCAATCAGGAATTCGGCCTGACCTTCAAGCAGCGCACCGACCTGCCGGTCTACCACGATGACGTGACCGTCTACGACGTGTTCGATGCCGATGGCAGCCAGCTGGCGATCTTCATCTTCGACCCGTACGCGCGCGCGTCCAAGCGTGGCGGTGCGTGGATGAACTCCTACGTGTCGCAGTCCAAGCTGACCGGCTTCAAGCCGGTGGTGGCCAACCACCTGAACATTCCCAAGCCGCCGGCCGGCCAGCCGACCCTGCTGACCTGGGACGAAGTGACCACCACCTTCCACGAGTTCGGCCACGCCCTGCACGGCATGTTCTCCAACGTGAAGTACCCGTACTTCTCGGGCACCTCGGTGCCGCGTGACTTCGTCGAGTTCCCCTCGCAGGTGAACGAGATGTGGTCGGACAACCCGGCCATCCTGAAGAACTACGCCAAGCACTACCAGAACGGTTCGGCCATGCCGCAGGCCCTGCTGGACAAGGTGCTGGCTGCCGCCAAGTTCAACCAGGGCTTTGCCACCACCGAGTACCTGGGTGCGGCGATGCTGGACCAGCGCTGGCACCAGATCGGCGCCGACCAGGTGCCGGCTGCCAAGGACGTGATGGCCTTCGAGCGTGCGGCCCTGGAAAAGGACGGCATCTACTACGCGCCGGTGCCGCCGCGCTACAAGACCCCGTACTTCAGCCACATCATGGGCGGCTACTCGGCCGGCTACTACGCCTACATCTGGTCGGAAGTGCTGGACGCCAACACCCAGAAGTGGTTCCGCGACAACGGCGGCCTGAGCCGCAAGAACGGCGACCACTTCCGTGCCACCCTGCTGTCCAAGGGCGGCAGCGTGGATGCCATGCAGCTGTTCCGCGATTTCGCCGGCCACGAGCCGCAGATCGAACCGCTGCTGGAAAAGCGTGGCCTGACCGGCGCCAGCAACTGATCGCCAGTGCGGTAGCGTGAAACGAAAACCGCCCGGGAGACCGGGCGGTTTTTTGTTGGCCGGGGTCGGATCCCTTTCCGCAGGAAAGGGCTCTGACCCCACGCCAGCCTTCAACGCGGCGCCACATACCCGCCCGGCACGCCATTGGGCGACAGCACCAGCTGCCACAGCTGCGCATGCCGGCAGCGGAAGGTCGCCATCGATCCGGCCAGGTAGAACCGCCACATGCGGCGGAAGCGTTCGTCGTAGCGTTGCGCGTCCAGCGTCGGCCAGGCCGCTTCCACGTTGCGTCGCCACGCCTGCAGGGTCAGGTCGTAGTCGGTACCGAAGTTGTGCCAGTCCTCCAGCACGAACCGCCCTTCGAAGGCGCGGCTGATCTGCGCCGCCGAGGGCAGCATCGAGTTGGGGAAGATGTAGCGGGCGATCCACGGGTCGGTGCGATGGCGGGAGATGTTGCTGCCGATGGTGTGCAGCAACAGCAAGCCGCGGGGCGACAGGCAGCGCCGTGCCACCTCGAAGAAACTGCCGTAGTTCTTGTCGCCCACGTGTTCGAACATGCCGATCGAAAAGATCGCATCGAACGGTTCGTCCAGTTCGCGGTAATCCTGCAGGCGGATCTCGATCGGCAATCCGGCACAGCGCTCGCGGGCAAACGCGGCCTGCTCCTGGGAAATGGTCACGCCCACGCCGCTGACGCCGTAACGTTCGGCGGCAAACTTCAGTGCTTCGCCCCAACCACAGCCGATGTCCAGCACGCGCTGGCCGGGGCGCAGGCCCAGCTTGCGGCAGACCAGGTCCAGCTTGGCCTCCTGCGCCGCATCCAGGTCCACCGCGTTGCGCCAGTAACCACAGCTGTAGACCATGTACTGGCCCAGCATGGCCTGGTAAAGATCATTGCCCAGGTCGTAATGGCGGCGCCCCACTTCGTAACTGCCCTGCCCGGCCTGCAGGTTGAACAGACGCGCCTTCAAGGCATCGGCCACTTCGCGCCAGCCGTGCACGCGCTCATCCAGGTGCGCCTGCATCAGCTGCACCAGGAATTCATCCAGCACGTTGGCGTCCCATGCGCCGTCCATGTAGCTTTCGCCCAGGCCGAGCGAGCCCTGGCCCATGACCCGCGCGAAGAAGCGCGGGTCATGCACCTGGATGTCCTGTGGCTGGGTGCCGCCGATGCGGACCCCGGCTTCGTGGAGCAGGCCGGCCACCCGCTCCTGCAACCCTGTATCCACGACACCTCCTGCTGGGCGGTCAACCGCGGGCGAACAGCTCCACGTAGTCCTTGGCCACGTGCGGCAACAGCACGGCCGCCGGCACATCGGCGGTCTGCGTGCCATCCGAATACGGCCCCACCTGGTAGGGCGGGAACACGAAACGCAGGGCGGTGATCTGGCCCTTGTCATCGGTCAACGGCTGGAACTGGCTGAAATTGTCGGCCTGCGGCCCGGTGCCTTCGGCAATCATGCGCGAGGCATTGCGCAGCGATTCCTGCAGTTCGGCCGGTTCCATGTCTTCGCCGCTCAGGCGCGTGGCCACGCGTTCGCGCAACTGGTCGGCCACGAAATCACTGACCGCCTTCCAGCCTTTGCTGTCGGCCACCAGCTTGTCGGCGCTCAGCATCTGCTGCTGCTGCGGCAACCACACAAAGCGGGCCACCAGCGGCTCTCCGTGGGCGCCACCGGTGTAGCGGCTGCCATCGGCACTGACCACCACCAGCTGCGGGGTCTCCAGCACCTTCTCGAAGCTCAGCGACAGCTCGTAAGGCATGGTTGGCTTGTCATTGCCCAGGCCATCGAGCGCCTGCTGCAGATCGCTGCGTGCCGAGGTCGCGTAGTCCTGCAGCGCGCGGGCCAGGCCCGGATAGCGATCGATGCCGGCCGGGTAGCTGATTCCCACCACCTCGCGCTCGTTGTTCTCGATCACATCGCGCAGGTCCAGCGGCGCTTCGGCGGCAGGCGCCTCGGCCGTGGCCGGCGCGGCGGCATCCGCGCTGGGTGCGGTATCGGTGGCCGGTGCCGCATCGTCGCCACGCTGGCAACCGGCCAGCAACAGCACGCCCATTGCCCCGGCCAGCACGCTTGCGCGCAACGGCCGGTTGTTTCCGTTCTTCATCGGGATCCCCTGTTCATGTTCGTACATCATCGCCCGCGGTGGCTGAAGCGTGGCCCGCCAGCGTCAGCCCACCAGCAGGTCGTGGAACTCCTCGTGCCGTTGCAGGAATGCCTCGGCATACGCGCAGGCCGGCACCACTTTGTACTTGTGCTCGCGGGCGAAGCGTAGCGCTACCCGCGTCAACTCACCGGCAACACCGCGGCCGGCAATCGGCTCGGGCACCTCGGTGTGGGTAATCACCATGCGCTTGCGCTTGAGCTGGTAGTCCAGCACCGCCACATGCCCGCGCACACGGGCGGTGAAGCGATGGTTGGCCTGGTCATGCGCGACCTCGTAGGCCAGACCGGGGGGTGTGACCGAAGCCATGGGACTGTCTCCTGCGGCGACTGCGTGGATGGTGCGCAGCCGGGCGCCATGATCGCGTGAAGCCTGAACAGGGGCAAGGAGTGCCGGGTTGCGTCAGTTTCTGCCCTCAAGCTGGAGCACGGGCGGCCGCTAACCCCTTCGCAGGGGTACGGCCACGCTGGCACGGCCCTTGCGAACGATGTCCCCGTACTCTGCCGTGGAGGCCCGTCATGCACCCCAACCCGTCCCCATCCGATACCGACCGCGCCCTGCTGGAAGGCCTCCTGCAGCTGGCTGTGGAAGGGCAGACCGAAGAGCAGGACTTCCAGCGCATCGGCGACGAAGTGTACTCGCGGCTGCTGGATACCTACGGCCAGACGACCCAGGCCTGAAACCGGGTGAACCGGGGTCGGATCCATCGGATCCGACCCCCGGCACGCTTCAGCCGCCCAGGCTGAAGGTGGGGTTGGACAGTTCGCGCAGGAAGTGGCTGAAGATGGCCGGCTGCATGGCCAGCATGAAGATGATGCCGAACGCCGCGCCCGCCAGGTGCGCACTGTGGTTGATGCGATCGCCGCCGCGCTTGTCCATCCAGATGCTGTAGCCGACGTAGAACGCGGCATACACGATCGCCGGTGCCGGAATGAAGAACACCAGGATGATCTTCCACGGGTTGAGCAGGATGTAGGCGAACAGCACCGCCGACACCGCACCCGACGCGCCCAGGCTGAGGTAGTTCGGATTCTTCTGGTTCTTCAGGTAGCTGGGCAGGATCGACACCAGCAATGCCCCCAGGTAGAACGCCGGATAGGTCAGGAAGCTGCCGGTCAGCTGCACCATCACGCTCTCGATGTATCCCCCGAAGAAGAACAGGGTGAACATGTTGAAGATCAGGTGCGGCCAGTCGGCATGGATGAAGCCGTAGGTCACCAGGCGGTCGTACTGGCGGTGGCGGTCCACCGCCGGCGGCCACAGGATCAGGCGGTCAGCCAGCTTGCGGTTGTTGAACGCCATCCAGGACAGCACGGCGGTGAGGGCGATCAACAGGAGATTGACGGGGGTCATGTCAGGTCAGGCTCAGGCGCTGCGGTAGTTGTCGACCATACGATAGCGTCGCGCATACCAACCGAAGGCGAACGCCGCAATGAAGGCGAAGCCGGCGAAGAAGAACATCAGGAACGCCGCCTCGCTCAAGCCCGTGCTGGCAATCTTGTGGGTGACCACCTCGTTGCGCACGGCCGCGTTGGACAGCAGCACCCACAGGTTGCCGATGGTGGTGGTCAGGTTCCAGAAGCTCATCACCACGCCCTTCATGGCCTGCGGTGCCTGGCTGTAGGCGAACTCCAGGCCGGTGGCCGAGACCAGCACCTCACCGAAGGTCAGCAGCGCGTACGGCAGCATCTGCCAGAAGATCGACATGGCATTGCCACCGTCCATCACCACCTGGATGCCACCCACCACGATCCATGCCAGGCCGCTGAAGGCGATGCCGGCGGTCATGCGACGCAGCGCGGTCGGCTCGAAACCGAAACGGCGCAGCGCCGGGTACAGCACCAGGTTGTTGAACGGGATCAGGATCATCACCAGCAGCGGGTTCAGTGCCTGCATCTGCGACGCGGTGAACCAGCTCGGCATCTGCATCTGCTGGCCCTGCAGCACCCAGGTGGAGGCCTTCTGGTCGAACAGCGAGAAGAACGGCGTGGTCAGGGCGAAGATGACCAGCACGCGCAGCACGGCACGCACGCCTTCCACGGCCTCGGCCGGATGCTGTGCACGGGCACGGTCCAGCTGCAGCCAGGTACCGCCGCCGATGCCGACCAGGATGGCCACCAGCGCCAGGCACAGGCAGATCACGATACCCAGCGAGCCGACCAGGCCGAACGAGGCCACGGCCAGCACCAGACCGGCAATGGCCATCACCAGGCCCGGACGGCCCTGGCCGGCCACGCGTGCAGTCAGCGCGGTACGCACCACGTTGGCGAACGAATGCGGATCCTTCGGCGGCAGCGGCACCAGCACGTAGCGCTTGCGGCCCAGCCAGAACACGAAGGTGGCGATGAACATCAGGATGCCGGGAATACCGAAGGCCCACTGCGGGCCCCAGTTCTTCAGCACCAGCGGAATCAGCAGCGAGGCGAACAGCGAGCCGAAGTTGATGATCCAGTAGAAGGCATCGAAGACGATCTTGGCCAGGTGCTTGTTGCTCTGGTCGAACTGGTCGCCCATGAACGACGCCACCAGCGGCTTGATGCCACCGGCGCCCAGCGCGATCAGGCCCAGGCCCAGGAAGAAGCCTTCGCGGCTGTTCTCGAACAGCGCCAGGCACAGGTGGCCGGCGCAGTAGACCAGGCTGAACCACAGAATGGTGTGGTACTTGCCGAAGAATTTGTCAGCCAGCCAGCCACCGAGCAGCGGGAAGAAATACACGCCGATCATGAAGCTGTGCATGATGTCCTTGGCTTCACCGGCGCGCCCTTCTGCAGTGATTTCCTGCAGCAGCAGCGAGGTGATCAGGAACTGCACCAGGATGTTGCGCATCCCGTAGAAACTGAACCGTTCGCAGGCCTCATTGCCGATGATGTACGGAATCTGGCGCGGCATCTTTCCCTGGCCGGCGATGGGGGCGACTGCGTCGTGGCTCATCCTGTAAGGCATTCCTGCAAAACGAAAGGGTGAAGGTTACCGGAACCTGCGCCTGCGAAGCACGCTGCAGGGCTGCATGACAGCGCCCGCATTCCATGGCAGGCGCGCCGCACCCTGCCGGAAGTCACGGCACCTGCACGGCAAAAGCGTAAACTTATCGTTATGCGCCCCCTTGCCCCCGCCCGCCTCCTGCTCGGCAGCCTTGCGCTGCTGCTGGTCCTGCCTGCCCTGGCGCGCCCGCAGCTGCCGCCGGCGCCCGCCGCGGCCGGCGATGCACGGCAATTGACGGTGGCGGCGCTGGAACTGCCCAGCCGCGACGACGCGCAGTGGAAGCAGCGGCGCGAACAGGTGCTGCAACTGCTGACCGATCTGCAGCCCGATGTCATTTCCGTGCAGCAGGTGCTGCAGGAACAGGGCCGCAACCCGGCCTGCTGGCTGGCCAGCCGCCTGCGCTACAGCTGCGACTTCGTCACCGCCGATCCGCCCAGCCAGCCGCTGCGCCACGGCAATGCCATGCTGACCCGCCTGCCGGTGAGCGAAGACGGGGTCACCCTGCTGCATCCGCCGGGCACCTTCAGTGCGGCAGGCATGCTGCGGCTGCGGCTGGGCGAGGCGTTACTCAACGTCTACGTGGCGCGCCTGCGCCCGGAGGCAGAGGAAGCCACCGCGCGCCAGCACCAGGCCAGCGATCTGATGGCCTGGATCGGCGCCACCGCCGAAGGGCTGCCCAGCCTGATCGCCGGGGACTTCGCCGCGCCCACCACCGAACTGGTGCGCAGCACTCCCGGGTTCCAGCCGGCCCGGCGCAATCCCGGCGGGCGCCCGGAAGCGGCCGCCGCCGCCGGTGGCGGTGCCAGCGGGCATGGCCTAGACGTGCTGTTCCAGGTCAAGCATTTCGGCGGCATCCGCCAGCAGGCCATCGATCTGCCGCCCGCAGGGGAAGCACCCGGCCTGCGGCTGGGGGTGATGGCCACGCTGCGCCTGCAGGGTGTGCCAGCCTCCACCGAATGATCGCGCCGTCGCGCCCGCCGGGCATGGCCCACAAATGAAAAGGCCGGGGTTTCCCCCGGCCTCTTCGTTTCATCCCAGTACCGCGATCAGGCGATCGCTTCCTGGTAACGACGCTCGACTTCGTTCCAGTCGATGACGTTGAAGAACGCGCCGATGTATTCCGGGCGGCGGTTCTGGTACTTCAGGTAGTACGCGTGTTCCCACACGTCCAGGCCCAGGATCGGCGTGTTGCCTTCCATCAGCGGGCTGTCCTGGTTGCCGGTGCTTTCAACCACGACCTTCTTGTCCGGGGTGACGCTCAGCCAGGCCCAGCCGCTGCCGAAGCGGGTCAGTGCGGCCTTGGTGAAGGCATCCTTGAACTTGTCGAAGCCGCCCAGGTCCTTGTCGATGGCCTTGGCCACGTCGCCCACCGGGTTGCCACCGGCGTTGGGCGCCATCACGGTCCAGAACAGCGAGTGGTTGGCATGGCCGCCACCGTTGTTGCGCACCGGGCCCTGCAGGTTTTCCGGCAGCGACTTCAGCTTCTTCACCAGCTCGTCCACCGGCAGGTCGGCGTACTCAGTGCCTTCCAGCGCCGCGTTGACGTTGTTGATGTAGGTCTGGTGGTGCTTGGTGTGATGGATTTCCATCGTCGCCGCATCGATATGCGGTTCCAGAGCGTCGTAGGCGTAGGACAGCTTGGGCAGGGTGTAGGCCATGATGCATCTCCTGATAGCGAGGGTAGCCAGCGGTATCGCCGGGCAGTGCGCGTTGAATGATGGGGACAGACGCGCAGATTACCAAGGGGGATGTAAAGGAAATTGCGTCCTGCGGGTGAGCCCTTCGGCAATTGTTACCCGACTGTGACGTTGCCGCCGTCCTCATGCGCGATGCAGCGCACAGGCGCTACAGTGCACGCACCTTCCTGGTCCCACCTGCCCATGCGCAATCCCCGGCTGTTGATCACTGCCATCGCCCTGCTGCTGCTGGGGCTGCTGGCCAACCATTTCCTGCAGCGACCGGCGCCGCCGCAGTTCGCGCCCAGCCTTGCCGGTCAAGCGGCGGCACCGGCGGCAGCGACGCCCCAGAACAGCAGCAACAAGCACACCCTGCCCGCCTTCCTGCCGGCCGAGGCACGGCAGACGATCGCGCTCATCCAGCGCGGCGGCCCGTTCCCGCACCGCCAGGATGGCAGCACGTTCGGCAACCGCGAACAGCGGCTGCCGCCGCGCGATCGCGGCTATTACCGCGAATACACCGTCGACACCCCGGGCGCACGCAACCGCGGCGCGCGCCGCATCGTCACCGGTGGCGACCCGGCCCAGGCCTGGTACTACACCGATGACCACTACGAATCGTTCCGCAGTTTCACCGTACCCGCTTCCGGAGACCGCCCATGAGCCACGATGATTTCGGCCTCGGCCTGCACGACATCAACAATGCCGGCGTCTACGCCATCGACACCGGCGATATCGCCGCGCTGGCTGCGGCCATGCGCGATGCCCAGTTGAAGGTCGTGCGCATCGACCTGCAGGGCGTGGCCGACAAGCGCACGCTGCTGGCGCGGCTGTCGGCACAGCTGGATTTCCCTGCCGGCTTCGGCGGCAACTGGGATGCCCTTTCCGACAATCTGCGCGACCTGCAGTGGCTGCCGGCACCCGGCTATGCGCTGTTCCTGGCCGACGTGGATACCCTGCGCGCCGAGGCCGGCAAGGACTTCGACACGCTGCTGGACGTGCTGGATGAGGCTTGCCGGGACTGGGTGGGCCGCGATGTTCCGTTCTGGGTGTTCCTGTCGCAGAGCGAGTGAGGACCGGGCAACGTCGGCGGTTCATCCACGCATGGCGTGGATCTACTGCAGAGCGGGTAGCGCGACGCGGCAGCCCCGTTACCGGCTGCCGTTATCTTCCTGTAGTTCTTTCTTGAACGGGATATCCGGCGGCGGTCGTGCGATGGCAGGCTGGTCCTGCATGTTCGGGTCGCTCAGGCCACAGCCGCCACCGGCCTGCAGGATCGAGATCACGCAGGAAATCTTCGTGCTGGTCCCCGGCAACGGAATCTCCATCGCCTTGATGCCCTTGCGCACCCACTCTGCCAGCAACGATTCCTGCGGCACCCAGTACTTGTCGAACGAGGTGGGCGTGTAGTCATACGGCGGGCGCTTGAGCCAGGTGCCGGACTGGGCGATGCGCTCCTTGCTCCAGCCATCGTTGGCGCCGCCCGGGGCGCCGCGCTCGGCAGCACCTGCGCCGTCCTGGCCCGGCACGCGCACGCTGCCGTCGGCGTTGAACAAGCCCTCGCCCTGGCCACTGCGGTTGGCCTGGCGGTTGCCCTGCGAGGCGCCGTCGCGGTTGCGAGTGGAGGCGCCCCAATCGTCACCGCGCGCCGGGGTGGCCCAGTTGCCCGGCGTCGGTGCCGGCCGCGCGCCGGCCTGTGCCGGTTTTGCGGCGGCAGTGGGCGCAGCACTGGCCGCCGCGCTGGCCGCGCTCTGTGCCGCCGCGTTCGCTGCCGTGGCCGCCGCAGCCTGTGTCTGGGCAGCACCACTACCGGTGGTCGATGACGGCGCGGCAGCCGGCGCAGCGGCGACCGCGCGCTCACGCACCTGCACGTCGCGGCCCTGCGGCGCACGCACGGCTGGCTCGCGGCCGGCCACGGTCGCCATGCGCACCTGCGGATCCACCACCGCCTGCACTTCGCGTTCGCGCACCTGCACCTCGCGCTGCGGCATCGACACCGGCACCTCCACGCTGCGCACCGGCTGCGGCGCCACGACCGGGGCATCCACCACGGCCACTTCGCGTTCGCGCACCTGGATATCGCGCGGTGCGCGGGTCTGCACGACCACCTGCGGCGCAGCCACCGGCGCCGGGGCGGCCGGCGCCTGCAGCAGCGGCACGCTGCGTTCGGCCACACTGGGGGTGACAGTGCGCGGCACCACGCTTACCTCGGTACGCGGCACCACAACCGGTGGCACCACGAAATCGGACGTTGCCTGGGCAACCTCGGTGGCCTGCACCGGGGCAGGCGGCGCGGTCTCCACGACGGGGGTCGGCTCTGCCACCGGCGGCGCACTGGCCTCGGCCGGTGGCGCCGCCGTCGGCGCAGCCGCAACGGGCTGAGGCTGCGGTTCCGGCTGCGGCTGCGGCGCGGTCGCCGCAGCGCCGGGCTCACCGCTCGCGGCACTGGAACCGGCGGTCGCTGCGGCGGTCGCGGCTTCGGCACCGGCCTGCTCGCCGCCGCCCTCCTGCGCGCCGGCGCCGATGAATTCAATCTGCACCCGCTCGCCTTCGGCCCCGTCTTCATCAGGCTCGGTGGTGCGGATCACCGCCACCCACAGCAGCAGCAGGAAGAACAACAGGTGCAGCAAGGCACTGAGCACGGCCGAGGTCCAGCGCATCCAGCGCTGGTCACGCGGCGCCGGCTCCCAGTCCTGCCAGAACAAGCGGCGCGCCGCATTCCAGGGCGACAGCGCCGGCAACCGGCCCGGCCGCCCCGGCAACGGCCGAGGCAGCAGCACCGCAATCACATCGCCGGCATGGAACAGGCGTGGCAGTGGCTTCAGCGAGCGCAGCCAGATCGCCCAGCCATAGGGCAGGCGGGTGTGCTTTTCGAGAATGAGACGGTGCTGCTGGCGTGCCAGCAGCACATCGACAAGTTGCTCAGCCCTGGGCAGAGGCACGCGGTGCCGGTCAGGCGGCGTTGCCGCGGGGAATGTACGGCGCGTGGCCGCTGTCGTGGTCGGTGGCGTCACGCACCGCCGTCACGCCCGGCACCCGGCCCATCAGGGTTTTCTCAATGCCCTGCTTCAGCGTCACGTCGGCCATGCCGCAGCCCTGGCAGCCACCGCCGAAGCGCAGCAGTACCACGCCGTCGGCCGAGACTTCCTGCACGGCCACCTTGCCACCGTGCGACGCCAGCTGCGGATTCACCTCGTTTTCCACCACCCAATGCACGCGCTCCACCAGCGACGCCGCTTCACCGGGCGCTTCACCCTTGATGCGCGGGGCCTTGATGGTGAGCTGCTGGGTACCCGCGGTGCCGGCCACGATGTCGATTTCCGCGCCATCGAGCCAGCCGACGCTGGTGGCATCGACGTACAGGGTGAAGCCGTCGCAATCCACGGCCCATTCGTCGCCCAGCAGATCGGCCGGCTCGGCGAACTCCAGGCGCGCATCGGCGCGTGGGGTGCCGGGGTCGACGGCGCTCAGGCGCACGCCCATGCCGGGCACACCCTCACGTTCGATCAGCTTGCGGAAATGGGTCTGGGCAGTGTCGGAGATCTGGATCATCAGGCTATTCTAGCCAAGTCAGCGTCGGCCGCTCATTCGATTTATACACTGTCCGGCGCATTGTTCAGTCAACACGAGGTGGAGGAACCCATGTCCGACCTGATTCCGCTGGCACAGGCGCGCTGCGTGCCGCGAAAGGGCAGCGACCACAAGCTGGGCGAAGCCCGCCTGGCCGAGCTGCTGCCGCAGGTACCGGGCTGGGAGCTGGCCGAGGCCGGCCAGGCGCTGGTGCGCACGTTCCGCTTCAAGAACTATTACCAGACCATGGCCTTCGTGAACGCGCTGGCCTGGATCGCCCACCACGAGGACCACCACCCGGACCTGGGCGTGCACTACGACCGCGCCGTCGTGCGCTATTCCACCCACGACGTGGGCGGCCTGAGCGAGAACGACTTCATCTGTGCGGCCAAGACTTCGGCCCTGACGGAGCAACTGTGATGAACGTGCGACTGCTGAGCCTTTCCCTGTTGGCTGCCACCGGCCTGGCCGGCTGCGGCGGCGCAGAGCCCCCGGCAGCGCCGGCCACCCCGCCCACCGAAGTGGCCGCAGTGAAGACCCCGCCGCCGCAGTACCCGCTGGAACTGGCCTGCCTGGGCGTTGGCGGCACCAGCACCTTCAAGGTAGTGATCGGCACCGACGGCAAGCCCAGCGAAGTCACCCTGCTGACCGGCGCGGGCAACCCGCAGCTGGACGAGCTGGCCCGCACCGCGGTGCAGGGCTGGCAGTTCAAGGCCGCCACCCGCAACGGTGCCGCGGTCCCGGCCACGATCCAGGTGCCGGTCAGCTTCAACCCGCCGCAGCCCAAGCCCGACCAGTGCTTTGCCATTGAAGAGCGCGCCCGCCGCGGCGGCTGAGCGCGCTGACTGCGACGAGGCCAGCCGACGCCCGCCTCGCCCTTGCCGCCCCGGTTGCTGCCGGGGCGGTTGACTGAACCCCTGGAACGCGTCGGCACATGCTGCAGATCCCCCCTGAAAACATCTGGATGGCCCTGGCCGTCACCCTGGCGGCCGGCCTGGCTACCGCCATCGGCAGCCTGCTGGTGCTGTTCTCGCGCCGGCCCAACCCGCGGCTGCTGGCCTTCGGCCTGGCCTTCGCCGGCGGCGCGATGGTCTATGTCTCCCTGTCGGAAATCCTGAACAAGGCGATCGACTCCTTCTCCCTGGCCTACGGTGAACGCAGCGGTTTCACCTACGGCACGATGGCGTTCCTGCTTGGCATGCTGGCAATCGTGGTCATCGACCACTTGATTCCCAACCCGCATGAGACGCTGGACAAGCAGGACCCGTCGTTCCGCGACAACAACAAGGCGTACATCAAGCGGGTGGGACTGCTGACGGCCATCGCCATCACCGCGCACAACTTCCCGGAAGGCCTGGCGACCTTCTTCGCCACCCTGGAAAGCCCGTCGGTCGGCATGCCGCTGGCGTTTGCCATTGCCATCCACAACATCCCCGAGGGCATCGCGATCGCGGTGCCGGTCTATTTCGCCACGCAGGAGAAGCTGCACGCCTTCGCGGCCAGCCTGCTGTCAGGCCTGGCCGAACCGGTGGGCGCGGTGATCGGCTATTTCCTGCTGAAGGGCTCGCTGTCGCATGCCACGTTCGGCTGGGTGTTCGGGCTGATTGCCGGGGTGATGGTGTTCCTGGCGCTGGACGAGCTGCTGCCGGCGGCCAAGCGCTACGCCAAGGGCCACGAGACCGTGTACGGGCTGGTGGCCGGCATGGGCACGCTGGCGATCAGCCTGGTGCTGTTCAAGTGGTGACGGCCTCGTAACGCACATCCACGCATGGCGTGGTTCTACCGCCCCGCCCTTGTGGAGTCGAGCCATGCTCGACTGGCTTTCCGCGACCCGGCCGAACAGCCGTCGAGCATGGCTCGACGCTACAAGGGTTATTTCAGGCGGTCCAGCGCCTCGACCAGCTCGTCGGCCAATGGCGCGTTCAGCACGTACGGGGTCTTGCCCGCGTCCAGCGCAAACTCCAGCGAGGCCGCGTGCAGGAACAGGCGCTTCAGCCCGATCTGCTCACGAAGCCGCTTGTTGACGGCAGGATCGCCGTACTTGTCATCACCGGCCACCGGATGCCCCAGGTGCTGGGCATGCACGCGGATCTGGTGGGTGCGCCCGGTCTCGATGCGCACCTCGCAGTAGGAATGCCCGCCGCGCCGCTCCAGCACACGGAAGTGGCTGATCGATTCCTTGCCGATCGCATTCACCTGCACATGACGCTCGCCGCCCTGGCGCAGGCCCACGTGCAGCGGGGCGTCCACCGTCATTACGCCGTCGGGCATGCGCCCGGCCAGCAGGGTCAGGTAGCGCTTGCGGATGCCGGCGCCGTGGTCTTCACGCAGCAAGGCCTGCAGTTCGCTCAGCGCTGAACGCTTCTTGGCCACGATCAGCAGGCCCGACGTGTCGCGATCCAACCGGTGGACCAGCTCCAGGGTCTGCCCCGGGCGCAGCGCCCGCAGGGTTTCGATGGCGCCGAAGCTGATGCCGCTGCCGCCGTGGCTGGCCACCCCGGTGGGCTTGTTCAGGGCCAGCAGGCGCGCGTCCTCGAACACGATGGCCTGCTCCAGCCGGCGCATGAACGCCTCCGGCGGGCCAGCCTTGTCTCCCTCTTCAGTGAGACGGACCGGCGGCACACGCACCTCGTCGCCCGCCTCCAGCTTGCGTTCGGCCTTGGCGCGGCCGCCGTTCACACGGACCTGGCCGCTGCGCACCAGCTTGTAGACCAGGCTGCGCGGGGCGCCCTTCAGCTGGCCCAGCAGGAAATTGTCCAGCCGCTGGCCGGCGCGGTCCTCGGGAACGGTGATCATGCGCACGGAAGGCTTGTCGCCGGCGGGCTTGGTGGGGTCTGAGGCAGTCATCGGGCTGTTTATTCTGTTACACTCGGGGGGCGAGATAAGGGATTGATTTCGTTGGAAGTTACTCAGGGCCAGAAGCCCGGCTTCCGACGAATCCGGCACAGTGCGCGACCACCGCCCGCGGGGCGGCCATGTTAGCGGCTCACCGGCCTTCCCGGCCATCGCCGGATGCCTGACACGCAACCGAGCTGAACATGTCCCGCGTGGCGCTCCAGCCTGGCTGACAGCTGCCTGCGGCCCTGCAACACCCCAAAACCCATAAGAGTGAAGCGCTCCCGCGGCCTGCCGTGGTGTCGTAGCGCTGGAAACCGAAGCTGCCCTCCCCGCGCATGCGCGAATGGGCGGCGAGCCGTATCCAGAGGCGAAACCCCATGGCGTTCCGCGCGGTAGCCGCTTGCGAGGAACGCAAGAATGAAGCGAATGCTGATCAACGCCACGCAGGCCGAAGAGCTGCGTGTTGCCATCGTCGATGGCCAGTCGTTGTATGACATCGATATCGAGCAGCCGTCCAAGGAACAGAAGAAGTCCAACATCTACAAGGGCCGGATCTTCCGCATCGAGCCCTCGCTGGAAGCGGCCTTCGTCGAATACGGCGGCGGCCGTCACGGCTTCCTGCCGCTGAAGGAAATCTCCCGCGACTACTTCCAGGCCGGTGTCGACCACAACAAGGCCGGCATCCGCGAGCTGCTGAAAGAAGGCCAGGAAGTGGTCGTGCAGGTCGACAAGGAAGAGCGTGGCAACAAGGGCGCCGCCCTGACCACGTTCATCTCCCTGGCCGGCCGCTACATGGTGCTGATGCCGAATTCGCCCAGCGCCGGTGGTGTTTCCCGTCGCATCGAGGGCGAAGACCGGGCCGCGTTGAAGGACGCCCTGGACAAGCTGAACATCCCCGACGACATGGGCGTGATCATCCGCACCGCCGGCGTCGGCCGCGATGCCGAAGAGCTGCAGTGGGATCTGGACTACCTGCTGAGCGTCTGGCGCGCCATTGCCGAAGCCGCCCTGAGCAAGCCGGCGCCGTTCCTGATCTACCAGGAATCGCGCCTGATCGTGCGCGCCCTGCGTGACTACCTGCGCGCCGACATCGGCGAGATCCTGGTCGACACCGAGGAGATGTACGAGCACGCCAAGGAATTCATGCAGCAGGTGATGCCGCAGACCCTGCGCAAGCTCAAGCACTACAAGGACGACATCCCGCTGTTCAACCGCTTCCAGATCGAATCGCAGATCGAAGGTGCCTACGAGCGCAACGTGCGCCTGCCGTCGGGCGGCTCGATCGTGGTCGATCAGACCGAAGCGCTGACCGCCGTGGACGTGAACTCCTCGCGCGCCACCAAGGGCAGCGACATCGAGGACACCGCCTTCCAGACCAACCTGGAAGCGGCCGAGGAAGTGGCCCGCCAGCTGCGCCTGCGCGATCTGGGCGGCCTGGTGGTGATCGACTTCATCGACATGGCCTCCAACAAGCACCAGCGCGAGGTCGAGAACCGCCTGGCCAACGCGCTGAAGTACGACCGCGCACGCGTGCAGGTCGGCCGCATCTCGCGCTTCGGCCTGCTGGAAATGAGCCGCCAGCGCCTGCGCCCGAGTCTGGGCGAATCCAGCCAGATCGTCTGCCCGCGCTGCGATGGCCATGGCCGCATGCGCAGCGTCGAGTCGCTGTCGCTGTCGATCATCCGCGTCGCCGAAGAGCATGCGATGAAGGAAAACACCGGGCAGGTGCTGGTACAGGCCCCGGTGGAGATCGCCAATTACCTGCTGAACGAGAAGCGCAGCGCGCTGCGCGAGATCGAACGCCGCCACGAAGCGCCGATCGTGATCGTTGCCGACGAGCAGCTGCACACCCCGCACTACACCGTTACCCGCCTGCGCGAGAACGAGCTGGGTGAAGAGAGCAACAAGCCCAGCTACCAGCGCGGCACCCCGCGCAAGCTGCCGGTGCATGCCCTGACCAAGGGCCAGCTGAACATCCCGCCGCCGGCGGTCACCCAGGTCAAGCACACCGCGCCGGCCCCGGTGCGTGCCGAAGCCGAACCGGCGGCCGCCCCGGCCCCGGCCCCGGTGGCTGCAGCTGTCCCGGCCGCTGCCAGCAGCGGCGGCGTGGTCGGCTGGCTGAAGCGCATCTTTGGCGGCGAACCGGCTCCGGCCGCCGCGCCGGCCCCGGTCGCACGCCAGCCGCAGCAGGACGGCGGCCAGCGCAAGGACCGCAACAAGGATCGCAACAAGGACCGCAACAAGGACCGCCGCGACGAAAACCGTGGTAACGGTGGCAACGGCAACGCGCAGAAGGACGGCGGCAACCGCAAGGACCGCAACGAACAGCGCAAGGACGGCCGCAACAACAACGGCAATGCGCAGCAGCAGCCGCAGCAGGGCAAGCAGCAGAAGGACGCTGCCCAGCAGCCGCAGCAGAACAAGCCGCGCAACGAGCAGCAGGGCCAGAACCAGAACCAGGGTCAGGGTCAGGGTCAGCAGCAGCCGAAGCTGAAGCAGCCGCGCCAGCCGCGTCCGCAGGATGGTGAGAAGCCGACCGACAAGCCGCAGCGCAACGTGGCCGAGGAGGCCGTCGAAGCCGCACCGGCCGCCGCGGTCGCCGCCACTGCCGTGGCCGCCAACGTGGCCGCCAACGTGGTCACCGCGCAGGAAGCCACCGCACCGGTAGCCACCCCGGTTGCCGCTCCGGCAGCGCAGGTCGAGGCCCCCGCTGATACGACCCCGCCCGCGACCGCTGAGGTCGAAGGCGTGGTGGCCGGCGATGAAGAGACTGCAGCAGACGCCGCCAACGGCGAGCAGGCTGGCGAAGGCGCGACCCGCCGTCGTCGCGGCCGTCGCGGTGGCCGTCGTCGTCGTCGCGGTGGCGCCGAGAACGCCAACGGCTCCGATGTGCTGGGCGATGACCAGGATGACGGCGACGAGGGCGAAGAGCAGGACGTGGCCGAACCGAACCGCGAGGGCACCGCTCCCGCCCCGGTCGCCGCGCAGCAGCCGGCGCGTTCGCAGCCGGAATTCGATTTCGACGACGAAATCGAACCGGCCCACGCAGAGGCCGAAAAGCCCGCGCGCGCACCGGCCGCTGTCGCCGCTGCCGCACCCGTGGCTGCGGTCAGCAGCGCCGTGCTGGAAGCCGTTGCCGAAGTGCAGTCCGTGGACGTGCCGGTGGCCCGCGAAGCCGCTCCGCAGCCGGAACAGCCGAAGCCGACCCCGGTGCAGACCAGCATGCTGGATGCCATCGATGCAGCCACCCCGGTGCAGCCGGTCGCGCCGGCAGCCCCGGTGGCTGAAGCCAAGCCGGTCGTGGTTGAAGCCGCTCCAGTGGCTGACGTGGCCCCGGCCGTGGCTGAAGCCGCTCCCGTGGTGGAAGCCGCTCCGGTCGTGACCGACGCCGCCCCGGTGATCGAAACCGCCCCGGTCGCCGTTGAGTCGGCTCCGGTGGTCGAAACCGCCCCGATCGCCGCACCGGTCGTTGAAGCTGCACCGGTCGTCGACGTTCAGCCGGTTGTTGAGCAGCCGGTCGCCCCGGTCGTGGTGGAGGCCGCTCCGGTCGAAGCCGCCGCACCGGTTGCGGAAGCCGTGGTGACGCCGTCGATCGACCCGGTGGCCGATGGCCACGCCGATGCAGCCAGCCAGGCTGCAGAAGCACAGGCGTCGGACGAAGACGAAGACGCCGCCAAGCGCACGCCGCCGGCGAACTGATCGTTCTTTGATCGCGTGAAAACGAAACGGCGGGGATCGATGATCCCCGCCGTTTTTGTTTGTGCGGCCCGTACGGCCTTGGTCGCTGCCAACCTGGGTTGGCACCTTGATTCACCTCGCGCAGGTGGGTCTGTGCTTGCTTGGTAGGTGCCAACCTTGGTTGGCACTTTGATTCATCGCACGCGGATACGCCCGTGCCGACCAAGGTCGGCACCTACCAGAGCACGGGTGCGGTACTGCCTTTGATTCACCGCGCGCGGATGCGTCCGTGCCGACCAAGGTCGGCACCTACCAGAGCGCCTTTGCTTCACCGCGCGCAGGTGCGTCCGTGCCAACCACGGTTGGCACCTACCAGTGGCGTCAGCGCGCTGGGGCGAACTGCAGGCGGGTCCACACGCCGTAGTGGTCCGATGCCCAGCGACCGCTGTCGTCGGGCTGATCGAACAGGATCTTTGCTTCGCGCGCGACCATCCGGTCCTGCTGGAAGAAGATGTGGTCGATGCGCGAGGGCGCCTGGTAGTAGTGCCGGTTCAACGTACTCACACCGGCCAGGTCGGTGTTCACGTGCACGCTGCCGTAGCTGTCGCCGTAATGGCTGCGCAGTTCGCTCAGGTCGCCGGCATCCACCAGCGCGTTGAAGTCACCGGCGATCACCACCGGCGCACCGGCCGAGGTTTCGGTGATGAAGCGCAGCAGGTCTTCCACTTGGCTGCGGCGGATGCCCTGACCGCGCTCGTCACTGCGTTCGTTCAGATGCGTGGCATAGACGTTCACCGGCTGCCCGTCCACGTCGATGCGCAGGTGGGCCACGGTGCGGTAGTCATCCAGCGGCTGCAGCAGGTGCTCGCCGTGGGCCAGGATCGGGCGCCGGGTCAGCAGAGCGTTGCCGTAGCGCTTGGGTGCCCCCACCGGATCAGTGGATACGAAGACGTACTTGTAACCGAGCTGGCTGGCCAGCCACTGTGCCTGGTTGCGCACATTACGGCGCTGGATCACTTCCTGCAGTGCAATGGCATCGGGCTGCAGGCGCTTGAGCTCGGCCACGATCGTGCGGCGCCGGGTCGGCCAGTCCTCGCGGTCATGGTGCAGGTTGAAGGTCACCATGCCCATGCCGGGCGCGGTCGATGCCTGCGCAACGGCAGGTTCACCTGCCTGCTGCGCCACCGCCAACGCGGGCAATGCCAGTGCCATCGCCAGCCCCAGGGCGCGCAGTGCCACGCGCGCCCTCCCCTGCTTCAACGCCATGTTTACTGCCCCTTGCGTTCGGCGCGGCGCACCGCGCTTGGCACTTCAATTTCCACACGCGCAGGCAGCGCATGCACGTGCAGTTCGTTGTCCACCCATTCCGCCGGCTCGCCATTGACGGTCGCCGCACCGGGTTCGCCGCTGTAGGGCCACGGCAGCACGACCCCGCCCACCGGCGGCAACAGGCCGGGCTGCACCTCCAGCACCAGCTGCTTGTCGTTGCGCTGCAGGCGGTAGTTCAACTGGCCCTGCGGCGTGCGCAGGCCCTGCACGGCGATGCCCTCGCCCTGCAACCAGGCCGTGGGAACACCCGCCGCCAGTACCAGCGCATCGTCCAGATCGCGGTTGTAGGCGAACATGTCCAGCGCCGAGCGCACGAAATCCGAAGCCACCCAGGCGTGCGGCAGGTCGCCGACGAAGAACGGTTTGCGCGGCGTGCGCGAGACCACCTCGGCCCACTGGTTCCAGGCCTGCGGCGCGCGGTCCTTGAAGAAGAACTGGGTGGCCTGCCAGGCGCGGTCACGCCAGCCCAGGCGCACGAACGCGGCCACGTTGCGCCACTCGTAGGGGGTGTAATCCTTCCACTCGCGCTTGCCGTCGCGGCGTGCCACGAACTCGCTCCAGTAGCGCTCGAACGTGGCATCCAGCGCCTGCTGCGGCAAGCGCCCCTGCTCGCCGCCCGGCGCCAGGGCGATGGTGGTGGAGGTGGCATCGAAATCGCCCAGCTCGGCCGAGCCCGGCAGGAAGTCGATGCGATGCTGCTGCATGGCCGACTGCAGCGACGCCTGCAGGTCATCACGGAACTGGTCGCGCGATTCACTGATCTGCATGGCTTCAAGCTTGCCCAGCTGGGCGGCGATGATCGCCGCGTCCTTGTAGCCACGCAGCGCCCAGAAGTTGTCCCAGTACGAATGCATCGGCTTGGCCGAATAGCCTTCGTGGCTGATCGAGGCCGGCATCATGCCGTAGAAGGCGGGATTGCGCGCACGGTTCTCTTCGGTGCGCTCGCTGGCACGCAGCTGTTCCATGTACTGGTAGGCGCCCTGCACGTGCGGCCACATCAGTTCCAGGAAGGTGCCATCGCCGGTATAGCGCCAGTATTCGGCGATGTTGTAGATCAGTTCGCCGTGGCTGTCGTTCTCCGGCACCGGGTCGCTGCCGCGGGCATCCACGCAGCACGGCACCTTGCCGTTCTCGAACTGGAAGGGCGCATACCAGTTCACGTAGTCACGCACCGCGTCGCTGCGGCCCATGCGCAGCAGCCCTTCGGAAATCATCGCGCCGTCGCGGATCCAGCTGCGTGCATAAGAGCGCGTGCCCGGCTGCAGGCGCGGCCCCACCCGCGAAATCAGCATGTGGGCCACGGCCGTGCGCAGGGTCTCCACCAGCGGCTGGCCGGCGGCCGGCACCTGCAGCGACACCACGCCCAGCTTGTCGCGCCACATCGCCGCGACCTGCTGCTGGGCCTTGGCCACGTCCAGCGCCTGCGGCTTCCAGCCGCCGGTCTGCGGCAGCACCACGGCCACCTCGCGGCTCTGCCCGGGCTCGAGCTTGATGGTGTACAGCAGGGCGCCGGAGGCCAGGCCGGTGGAATCCTTCACCGCCGTGGTCGCCGGGAACTTCCCCGAGGCCAGGTGCATCGCATCCAGCTTGCCATCGAACGTGCTGGCAAACCGCGCATCGGGCACCTGCAGCGGATACACGCGCGGCTCGCCGTTGATGCGCACCAGCTGGTCGCCCACGTCCAGGCTTTCGATGCGGCTGTAGCCGCCGGTGGTATTGAGGAACTGGGTGGGCGGATTGACCTGCCACGGGCGGATCGCCAGCGCCAGGGTGTATTCGTGGGCGACCTTGTCCGGGTTGCTCAACCGGTAGCGCCCGATCAGCTGCGCGCGCTCCGGCGTGCCCTGCACGAAGCCGGTCACCGACAGCCCTGCCTTCTCATGCACCCAGTCCACAGTGGCGATGGGCAGGTAGCGGTCCTGCAGCGACTGGGTGGTCGCTACGCTGGACCAGTCCAGCAGCTTTCCATCCAGGCGGATGAACGGCTCGATGCTGAAGCTGCCCTTGGCCGGCTCCAGCGCGCCGTCTTCGCTGATCAGCGCCTGTTCCTGGCCACCATCCAAACCGAGCAGGGTCCAGTAGGGCTGTTCGCCAACGAACGCACGCGGCAGCGCACCGCGCGGCAGGTCCGCCGCGACCGACGACAGGAAGGCGTTGGGGGTAGCCGCGAAGGCCAGCGGCTTCAGCGCGATGTCACGAATGCCGTAGCGCCAGTTCGGGCCACCCTGCAGATCGAAGCGCACGTAGCGCGCGTCGGTGTCGGGCAACGCCAGCCAGTCCCGGCCGCCGCCGCCGCTGGTCACTTCGCGCACGGTGCGCCAGTCGCGGCCGTCCTGCGAGGTACGCACGGTGTAGCGGTTCGCTTCCAGGCTGGGCAGCCAGTCGATCACCGCACCGCCGATCTCGCGCGTGTCGTGCAGGTCCAGGCTGATGGTCTGCTGCTTGACCCCGCCGCTGATCCAGAAGGTATCGCTCTTGCCGTCGATCATGCGGTCCTGCAGCGCAGGGGCGGTATCGGCAATCACCGCCGGGTGCAGCGGCGAGGTGTCCGGCGCGGGCAGGCCCTGCAGGGTGAGCTTGTCGAAGCACACCGTGCCGCGCCCGCCCACCTTGCTGTAGATGGTGAACTCGATCGCCGCGCTGCGGGCCATCTCCTTCTCGGCCGACGGGCCCCAGGCCTTGTCGATCTGGCGGCGGCGGTATTCCACCGCCGTCCATGCCTTGGGGAAGCTGTAACCGGGCCGGTTGACCCACCAGACGTTGTCACCGCTGGCGTCGATCAGCTTGAACTGCAGATCGTTGCCCGGCGAATCGCCGCGCAGCTGGAAACCGAACCGGTAGTTGACCGGGTATTCGATGTTCAGCGCGCGACGCAGGCCGACATAACCGGAAACCTTGTGGAAATCGTAGTCCAGGCACAGCGCGCGGCCACCGCCCGGCACGGTGACCGGGCGCAGCGAACCACTGACCTGGTCGGACAGCACCAGTTTCCAGGCGCCGATGTCGTCGAAGTCATCAATCACCTTCGGCGCAGGCAGCGCCGGTGGTGCGGCGATCGCCAGGGAAGACCACAGCAGGCCCAATCCAACGGCGATCGCACGCTTCATCCCTTCACACTCCCCAGCAACAGACCTTGGATGTAGTACCGCTGCAGCACCAGGAACAGGGCCAGCACCGGAACCACGGTAACCACCGCGCCGGCCATCATCATTTCAACGTCCATGATGTGTTCGCGCGAGAGGGTGGCCAGTGCCACCGGCAAAGTGTAGTGCTCCTGATCGGTCAACACGATCAACGGCCACATGAAATCGTTCCATGCGCCCATGAAAGTGAAGATCGCCAGGGTCACCAGCACCGGCTTGAGCATCGGCAGCACGATCTGGAAGAAGATGCGCAGCTCCCCTGCCCCGTCGATGCGCGCCGCTTCCAGCAGCTCATCGGGAATGGAGCGGGCGTACTGGCGCACCAGGAAGATGCCGAACACGCTGGCCAGTGCCGGCACGATCACGCCGCCGAAGCTGTTGACCAGCCCCAGCTGCTTCATCAGCAGGAACAGCGGCAGCATGGCCACCTGCGCCGGAATGACCAGCGCGGCCATCAACACCTGGAACAGGCGCTCGCGGCCGACGAAGTTCAGCTTGGCGAACGCATAGCCGGCCATGGTGTTGAGCAGCAGCGAGCCCAGGGTGATGGCCAGCGACACCAGCAGGCTGTTGGCGAAGTTGCCGCCCATGCCGGTGCGCGCGAACAACTCCAGGTAGTTGCGCGTGGTGACGTGCGAGGGCAGCAGTGGCGGTGGGAAGTGGGTGGCCTCGCCCTGCGGCATGAACGAGACCGAGACCATCCACAGCAGCGGTGCCAGGCTGACCAGGGCCAGCACCAGCAACGCACCATTGACCATCCACGGGTGCCAGCGCGACTGGCCGATTTCACGACTCATACCAACTGCCTCTTGCGGCCGAAACGCAGCATCACGGTGGTCACCGCCAGGATGATCAGGAACAGCAGGAACGCCACCGCGGAGGCGCGACCCAGGTTCCACCACTTGAAGCCTTCCTCGAACATGAAATACAGCACGCTGACGGTGCTCTGCAGTGGGTCGCCGCGGGTCATCACGTAGGGTTCGGCGAACAGCTGGAAGTAGCCGGACACGGTAATGACCCCGACCACCAGCAGCACCGGGCCGAGCATCGGCAGGGTGATGTGCAGGAACTGCTTCCAGCGCGAGGCACCGTCGATGCGGGCGGCCTCGTACAGATCGTGCGGAATGGCCTGCAGGCCGGCCAGGAAGATCACCATGTTGTAGCCGAAGTTCTTCCACACGGCGAACAGCATGATGGTGGGCATGGCCCAGTTCGGGTCACCCAGCCAGTCGATCGGGCTGATGCCGATGTGGCCCAGGCCGTAGTTCACCAGACCGTAGCTGGTATGGAACAGGTAGCGCCAGATCACCGCCACCGCCACCAGGGTGGTGACCACCGGGGCGAACAGCGCGGTACGGAACAGGGCCTTGAAGCGCGCCGCCGGCGCGTTCAGCAGCATCGCCGCGCCCAGCGACACGCCGATCGACAGCGGTACGCCGATCAGCACGAAGTAGGTGGTGTTCCACAGCGACTTCCAGAACATCGGGGTCTGCAGCAGATCGATGTAATTGCCCAGGCCGACGAACCGCAGGTTGCTGCTGTCGGACAGGGCATACAGATCGAAGTCGGTCACGCTCAGCGCGAGCGCCGAGGCCACCGGCAGGCCGAAGAACAGGCCCAGCACGATCAGCGAAGGGCCGGCGAAGATCCAGCCGGCAAGCGAAGTACGTTTCATTGCGGGCTCCCGGCCGCTGCGGCCGGCGCATCGGCAGGTGCCTGCGCACCGCCGCCCTGCAGGCGTTGTTGTTCATGCATCCAGCGGCGCTTGGCCAGCACCTTGTCCACGCGCTGGTCCAGCTCTTCCACGGCCTTGTCCTGCGGCAGGCCACCGCGCACCACCTTTTCGGTGACGATGCGCATTTCCTGCACGATGCGCTCCCACTCCAGCACCTTCGGCGTGGGCTTGACCCGCTCCAGCTGGTCACGGAAGGCCGCCGCCAGCGGATCGCCGGCCAGCGAAGGCGCATTCCATGTGCTGCGACGCGGCGGCAGGTCACCGATGATGGAATGGAAGCGGGCCTGGATTTCCGGCCGCGACAGGAACTCGATCAGCTTCCACGACGCTTCCTTCTGCTGCGACTTGCGGAAGATCACCAGGCTGGTGCCGCCGGCAATGCCCGCGCCCGGACCGTCCGGGCCCGGCAGCGCAGCGGTGCCCCACTGCCCTTCCAGTTCCTTGGGCTGCAGCTTCTTGAACTCGCGGATGTTCCAGGGCCCGGAGATGTAGAAGACGTTGAAGCCGCGGAAGAATTCATCCCAGACGTTGGAGATCTGGGTTTCGGACATCTTCGGCGCCCAGCCCTGCTCGAACATGTTCGAGTAGAACGCCAGGGTGCGGCGGAAGCCGGGGCTGGCGAAGTTGCCACGGGTGTCATCGTCGCGCAGCAGGGGATCGGGCTGCTGCAGCGCCAGCGACAGCTGCTGCTCGAATTCGTTGATCGGCATCAGCACCGCATAGCGGTTCGGGCCCTGCATCTTCTTGATCGCGGCCATCTGCTGGTCCCACTCGGCCCAGGTGCGCGGCGGGTGGTCGAAACCGGCCTTGGCCAGCAGGTCCTTGCGGTAGTAGATCAGGCGCGTATCGACGTACCACGGCACGCCCACCAGCTCGCCGTGGATCACGTTGGTATCCCAGATGCCCTGGAAATAGTCCTGCGGATCAACCACGGTCGAGCGCTGCACGAACGGCTGCAGCGGGGTAAGCGCATCGAGTTCGGCGAACTCGGGCACCCAGGTGTTGCCCAGCTGGCAGACATCGGGCAGGCCATCGGCGGCGAACGCGGTCAAGAGCTTCTCATGCGCTGCCGTCCACGGAATGTTCTGCACGTCCACCTTGATGCCGGGGTTCTCGGCCTCGAACTCGTGGATCAGCTCGCTGACCACTTCGGCTTCGCGGCCCATCGCCCAGAAACGCACCGTGGTGGTGCCCTGCTCCGGTTTCGCACAGCCGGCCAGGGCCAGCGCGGCCAGCGCCGGCACGGCCAGGCGTCGCAGGCGGTCAATCCAATCGTGCACCTTGTTACTTCCCCTGGCCCGAGTTGCGGTTGGCATTGTTCTTCTGTTCCTGCGCGGCGGCCGCGCGCGATTCTGCGATACCCACCGCGCGCGCCGCCGCGGCCTTCTCATCCTTCTGCAGCTGCAGCGGCTGGAATTCGCCTTCCGGCGCCAGCCAGCCACCACTGAACCCTGCCCGTTCCAGACCCTTGCGGATGTACGGGTTCTTCTTCATCACTTCCCAGACGAAATCGTCGCGGTAGTTGGCGATCATGGTCAGGATCGGGCCCTGGTCGATGGCGATGTAATCGCTGGCGACCCAGCCGCGATCAGGCACCAGGCGCCCGGTCTTGATCGGAATGTCGTAGTTGAAGCTGGGGTTGAACGAATCCAGGAACCCGTAGCTGGAGTAGATGTAGTCGCCATAGCGCTTGTGCATCTCCACCGTGGCCGGGATCACTTCCTCCGGCGCGAACACGATCGAGGACACCGCCGCGGTCGGGGCGATGGTGCCGTCGTCGAAGTTCTCGCGCAGGCCTGCGCCGCGCGAAGAGTAATGGCGGAACTGGCGCTGCTCGCCGCGGTATTCCTGGGTGGTGTTCTGCGGGCCATCGCTGGCGGTCAGGCCCCACACGTTTTCGCCGTAGTCCTTCCAGTTCATCGGGTTGGCAATGGCGTACTCACGCTGGGCCAGCGCCGCCGAACGGCTGTTGAGGAAGTAGGTGCTGCCGCGTTCGCGCATGTACGCGTCCTGGATATCGCGGAAATCGATCCAGACGTGGCTGTACTGGTGGCCGAACAGCGGCCCGAAGGACAGGTATTCCTGGCCCTGGTACACGCCCCAGTCGTTGTCGTAGGTGCGGGTCCACACGGTCCACGCATCCGGGCTGACCGGGTGACTGGGCGAGCCCAGGGCGAGGATGTAGACCATCATCGCCTCGTTGTAGCCCATCCAGTCGTGGTCGATGAAGCCGCTTTCCGGGAACCAGCCCATCGAAATGAGCGGGGCGCGCTGCTGCAGCCACGGCCAGTCCACCTGCTTGTACAGGCTGTCGGCGATCTGCCGGATCTCTTTTTCACGCGGGTCGTCGCCGTCGTAGTAAGACTGGGCGAACAGCACGCCCATCATCAGCAGCGCGGTATCCACCGACGACAGTTCCACCCAGCTGTCGTAGCGACGGCCTTCCTGCATGTCCAGGAAGTGGTAGTAGAAACCCTTGTAACCGGCCTTGCCGGTGCGCTGCGGGCCCATCGGCACATCGCGGAAGAACTTCAGCGTGGTCAGGGTGCGGTCGATGGCCTGGTTGCGGCTGACCCAGCCGTTTTCGATGCCGATCGGATAGGCGGTCAGGGCAAAGCCCACCGAGGCGATGCTGGCGAACGGGCGCGACGGATAGCGGTCCGGGGTCAGGCCGTTCAGTTCATTGGTGGTATCCCAGAAGAACTGGAAGGTGCGGCGCTCGATATCGTCGAACAGCGGCGGCAGCTCCGGCTTCATCGGCCGCGGCGGTGCATCGGCCTCGACCAGGATCACCTGCGGCTTGGGCTTGGCAGGCGCTTCCTGCTGGGCCGGTTTGCAGGCGGCGATGGCCAGGGTCATCGCAGCGGCGGTCAACAGGTGGCGTGCCTGCATGGCGCGGTTCCTCCGGTGGGCTGTTCGATGGAAGAGCATAACGTCCAAACACCTGAAATCGTTTACAGAACGGACTCTTAAAAAACCACGAAAAACGTGGCCCGGGTGTCGCCGTCATTGCCCATGCCAGTGCACCGTGCTGACGCGGTGTACTGGCATGGGCAATGGACCGGCCGCGAAGGCCGGCCATTGCACCACCGGTACCGCCGGCGAACCGGCGGTACCAGGCGCGATCATCAGAAGCGGAAGCCCACTTCGGCCTTGATCTGGCGCGGCGTACCGATGATGTCACCGGTCTCGTTGTAGCTGGCCTCCAGCTTGCCGTTGCTCTTGATGTAGTTGTAGCTGGAGAAGTTGTCGAAGTTGAACACGTTGATGATGTCCAGGCGAGCGTACAGCTCGGTATCACCCGGCATCTTGAACGTCTTGGTGGCCTGCAGGTCGACCGAACGGTAGCCGAACACCTTGCCACCGATCAGGAACTTGCCATTGGCATTGGGCACGGCAGCCTGCGGGGTCGGCAGGGTGTAACCGCTGGCCTGCGGGATGCCGTACCAGTCGTTGACGGCGGTCGGGGTCGCCAGGGTGATCTTGCCACCGAAGGTGATGCCCCAGAAGCCGGCATACGAACCGGTGACCACCAGGCGGTGGCGCGGCGCGCCGTTGGAACGGATGGTCGGGTAATCGCCGATCAGGCCGCGGTCGAACGCGTACTTCTCGTTGATGTCGCGGTTGTGGCGCGCGGTGGTCCAGGTGTAGGCGATCGAGGTGCCCCAGCCGCTTTCCTTGGTGAACGGCTTCTGCGCCGACAGCAGCACCTGGGTCGCACGGGTCTTGATGCCCTGCTGGCCGATGATCAGGCTGCCGAAGCCCGGCACGTTGCAGCTCCAGGCCTGGCTCAGGCCCGGGTCGGTGCCGCCGCACAGGCGCGGGTCATCGAAGAACTGGCCGGTCGGGTAACGGTTGCCCAGGGTGAAGGCGAAGCCGTCGTAGCTCAGGGTACGGGCGATGGTGGCGTCGGTCAGCCAGTCACCGATCTGGTTGCTCATGCCCAGGCTGAACTGATCCGAGTACGGGGCCTTCAGCTTGTTGTTCAGCAGGTCCACTTCCAGACCGGCATTGCTGGTGGCGCCCACCAGGGCCTGCAGGTTGCCGATGCCGTTGAGCAGGTTCGGGTTCCAGTCGTAGCAGGCGGCCTGGCCGTTGATGCAGGTGCCGGTAGCCGGGTTGCGGAAGTAGATGGTCGGCTGCGGCAGGGCCAGCTTGGTGGTTTCCAGCTGCAGGTTGTCGAACAGGTCGCGGTCGTAGGAACGGCCGGCACCACCGTGGATCACGTGCTGCTCGTCGGCGTTGATGTCATACGAGAAGCCCAGGCGCGGCTGCCAGGCATCCTTGAACGCCTTGCGGTTGTGGCCGTTGCTGATGTAATCGCTGATGTCCAGGCCGCCCAGCGCCAGCGAATCGGCGTAGGTCTGGCCGGCGGCAGCGCGCGGATCCTGCGAGTAGATGGCGTCCACCACCTGCTGCGGGGTCACGAAGTCCAGGTAGGCCGGGTTCTTTTCGTAGTCCCAGCGCAGGCCCAGGTTGATCTGCAGGTGGTCGTTGACCTGCCAGTCGTCCTGGATGAACAGACCCAGCTGCTTGGCCTTGGAACGCACTTCACCGGACACGCCCGACACGCCGGTGACCGGCTTGACGAACTGCGCCTTGTACGGGATGTCCGACGGGAAGTCCGGATCGCCCAGGGTGTAGGTGAAGGTCGGGTTGATCTGCGCCGCGTCAGAGGCGTACAGATCGATTTCCTTGTACTTGGCGCCCATCTTGATGGTGTGGTCGCCCGCCCACTGGATGCCGTCCAGGGTCAGGTTGTCTTCGATCGACCAGCCCTTCTGGCCCTTCACCTGCGAATCCAGTGCCGAAGCGCCGCCGACCTTCACGATGGTGCGGTCTTCGGTGCCGTCCGGCGCGGTGTAGGTGATGCCGTTGGCCAGGGTCAGCGGGGTCGGGTTGTTGAACGAATCTTCATGGGTGACCATCAATTCGTTGTAGTAACGCTCACCGCTGTGGTTCCAGCGCAGTGCGTAGCGGCGGTCGGTGTTGACCACTTCACGACCGGCTTCCGGCGAGGTCTGGCCACTGAACTGCTGCTGGGTTTCGTCGCGGTCCTGGAAGGTCAGTTCGATGCGATCGTTGTCGGTCGGCTCGAAGTCGACCTTGGCGAAGATCAGGTCCTGCTGGAACGGCTGGCTGGCCGGGCCGAGGCCGGCAGCGCCGTCAGCCGGCAGCAGACCGACGCTGCTGGTGACCGCGCCGTCCGGCGCGATGGTGACCGGCAGGTCGAAGCGCTTGGCTTCGTAGGTCACGAAGAAGTGGGCCTTGTCCTTGACGATCGGGCCGCCCAGGGCGAAGCCGTATTCCTTCTCGGCCGAGACCATCTTGTCCTGGCCAGCCTGGCGCTCGGCCGGGGTCTTGGCGCGCATGTCTTCGTCGGTGTAGCGGTAGAACGCCTCACCCTTGAATTCGTTGGTACCGGACTTGGTCGCGGCGGTCACTGCGGCGCTGGACACCTGGCCGTACTCGGCCTTGTAGTTGCCGCTGATGACCTTGTATTCGCCGATGGCCAGCTGCGGGAACGGGTTGCCGGCGCTGCCGGACTGGCCGGCCACGCCGCCGCCCTTCACGTAGCTCTTCTGGCCCACGCCATCGATGTAGACGTTGGTGCCGTCGGCGTTGGTGGCGCCGCCACGCAGCGAGGTGTTGCCCTTGGCGTCACGGGTGAAGATCATGCCCGGAACGGCGTCGGCGAATTCCAGGAAGTTGCGCGACACCTGCGGGGTGGTCTGGATCTGCTGCAGGCTGACGGTCTTGCCGACTTCGGAGGTGCGCACTTCCTGCAGCAGGGTCGGCGCGACCACGTTCACGGTGTCAAGGTTGGTGGCGCCAGCGGTGCCGCCGCCGGTGGCGGCTGCTTCGCTGAAGTTCAGCGTGGCGGTGGAGGCCACGGTGACGGTGACCTTCTGGGTCTGGCCATTGGCCACCACGTCATAGGTGCCCGGATCCAGGCCCATCAGCGAGTAGCTGCCGTCGGCACGCACGGTGCCGCGACGAACCGAACCGGTGGCCACGTTGGTGGCGGTCACTTCCGCGCCGGCCTGGGCGCCGGACACCTGGCCGCGCAGGCTGGCGTTGGCCGACTGGGCCATCACGTTCGGGGCGGCGGCCAGCATCAGGCAGCTGACCAGGGCGGTGCTCAGCAGCCGGCGTGCCGGCGTGCGGATGGTGGAATGCATCATCAACTCAATCTCCGGGTGGTGGTCCCGCTTGCGCGGTTCCTGCGATCAGTCAAAAGAAAAGGAAAGCCTCCGGCTTCAACGGCCGGATGGCGGGGTGGTGGAATCTCGAACGATCAGGCGGGGAACCAGCGTCTGCTTGTCCCCTGCCCCTTCCGTGGTAGTGCCGTCCATCAACTGCAACAGGCGCGTCATGGCCCGATCGCCCAACTCGGCGATACTGACCTGCATCGTGGTCAACGAAGGGTGTACGAACCGCGCCAGTGGAATGTCATCGAAACCGGCCAGGGCGACATCGGTGGGCACGTGGACCCCTGCCTGCGCGAACGCATACAGACATCCCAGCGCCATCATGTCGTTGGCGGCGAACACGGCATCGGGCAGCGCACCGGCTGCCAGCAACTCCTGACCGGCGCGATGGCCGGAAGCTTCGTCGAAATCACCGGGCAGCTCGATACCTTCGACGCCATTGCCCGCCGCCGCCAGCGCGTCACGGAAGCCGCGCAGGCGCTCGCGCGCGTCGAAGTTGAGGTCCGGGCCTGAAATGAAAGCGATGCGGCGGTGGCCGGCGTCGAGCAGGTGGCGGGTCATGGCCATCGCCCCTGCATGGTCGTCAATGCTCAACACCGGGTGGTCCTGCGTGGGCAGGTAGGTGTTGATCAGCACGGTGGGCAGCGACTGCGGCAGGTTGTCGGTCAGGAACCCCGGGCTTTCCGCATAGGGCGACAGCACCAGCAGGCCATCGACGCGGCCGCGCATCGCGCGCAGTGCTGCGCCCTGCTGTTCCTGGTCGCCGTGATAGCTGGACACCAGCAGGTGCTGGCGACGGCTGCGGGCCACGCCATCGATGCCGCGCATCAGTTCGGAGAAGAATTCACCGTACAGATCGGGCAGCACCACGCCCACCGTATTGGTACGGCGGCTGCTGAGGCTGCGCGCGGCAGCATGTGGGGTATAGCGCAGCCGTGCGGCCACTTCCAGCACAAGCTGGCGGACCGGTTCGGCAACGTTCTCATGCCCGTTGAGCGCGCGGGAAACCGTGGCCACGGAGACCCGGGCTTCGCGTGCGACATCTTTGATTGTTATGGCTGCCTTGTTCACGAAGCCGCCCTCCACGGCTTGGACCTACCAGCTTGGCGCGGAATGTAAGCGTTTCCATCTGCGCTTGTAAACTGTCCGTTAGGCGAATGTCCCATTCCGGACACAAAAAGTTGTCCCGGGCAGGCCCGCCCGGTGACCTGCAAAGACAGTATCTGAGTCATCTTCAGCCCTGTTCTGACGGGGTGTGTGCGCGAATGGACAGCGCGTGGATATCGGTGTCCATCAGCCCGCCCAGCGCGGCGTAGACCGCGCGGTGGCGCGCAAGCGGGGCCATGCCGGCGAAGCGTTCGCTGACCACGTGCACGTTGAAATGGCCGCGTCCATCGCGCGCGCCGGCATGACCGGCATGGCGATGACTGTCGTCTTCGATCTCGAGCACGCTGGGGGCCAGCGCTTGTTGCAGCGCATCACGAATCTGCTCGATGCGCCGCGCGTTCACGGCAACACCTTGCGGAACGGCCGCACCTGGGTGCGCACGTACACGCCTGCGGCCACGTACGGGTCGGCTTCGGCCCATTCCTGCGCTTGCGCCAACGAGTCGAACGCGGCGATGACCACCGAGCCGCTGAAACCGGCCGGACCCGGATCCTCGCTGTCGATGGCCGGGCACGGGCCGGCCAGCAGCAGCCGGCCCTGCTCGTTCAACGCCTGCAGGCGCGCCAGGTGCTGCGGCCGTACCTGCAGCCGCTGGGCCAGCACATCCTGGCCGTCATAGCCTTCAATCACGTACCACATGGGGCAGTTCCTCGTTCATGTTGCGGTGCGCCGATTCTAGCCAATGCCGCCCTGTTGCCTGCCGTTGCTGGACACTGGCGCGGCAAAGCCTTACCCTAGGGTCAATTGCACGTGGCTGGATGCAGCAGCCCGTCGGTTTCCGCGGCTTCCGCAGCCCCCGACGATCGCCCCGCCGCTTCCTGACGGGCCACGTAGACGACCTCCCCGTAGTTCTGTCGCTGCCGCTGTTGTGCAGCGCGTGCTGCTGTTTCATATGTGTGGAATCGCGCCGAGAGAGGCGTGCCTGGTGCCCCCGTGGCCGTGGCGATGGCCCGGCATGGCGGGTATCGCGACTGGTCCGTTGCAATGCTGACGTCCATTAGATGACTTCCGAACTCGCGCTCGACGCGAACCCGCCAACCCGGCCGCCCGCCCCCCAGCAGCAGGAAATGCCGCTGGCCGTGGTGCATGGGCAACCGGTCCTGCAGATTCCGCAGGACCTGTACATTCCGCCGGACGCGCTGGAAGTCATCCTGGATGCCTTCGAAGGACCGCTGGACCTGCTGCTGTACCTGATCCGCCGGCAGAACCTGGACGTGCTGGACATTCCCGTGGCCGAGATCACCCGGCAGTACGTGGAATACATCACGGTGATGCGCGAGCTGCGTTTCGAGCTGGCCGCCGAATACCTGGTGATGGCCGCGATCCTGGCCGAGGTGAAGTCGCGCATGCTGCTGCCGCGACCGGTCAGCGAGGACGGTGACGAAGCCGACCCGCGCGCCGAACTGGTGCGCCGGCTGCAGGAGTACGAACGTTTCAAGCAGGCGGCCGAAGATATCGACGCCCTGCCCCGGCAGGACCGCGACACCACCGTGGCGCACGCCTTCATGCCGGAACGGGCGACGGTGAAACTGCCGCCGCCGGTGGACCTGAAGGAAATGCTGCTGGCCCTGCACGACGTGCTCAAGCGCGCCGAGCTGTTCAGCGGCCACGCCATCAAGCGCGAGGCGCTGAGCGTGCGCCAGCGCATGGGCGAGATCCTGGGCCGCATGGAAGATGGCCGGTTCTATCGTTTTGAAAGTCTGTTCACCGCCGAGGAAGGCAAGCTGGGCGTGCTGGTCACCTTCCTGGCCATGCTGGAACTGGCCAAGGAACAGCTGCTGGACATCGTGCAGGAAGAACCGCTGGCGCCGATCTACGTGAAGTCGCTGGCGGCCGGCAACACCAACGCCCCGCTGCAGTTCAGCAGCGAGTTCGACGACAACGACGCTGCCAACGAGAACGAGTGAGCGCTGCCTGCCGATGGACCAACCGCTGATCAACCGCATTGTCGAAGGTGCCCTGCTGGCGTCCAGCCAGCCGCTCACCCTGGCCCAGCTGAAAGACCTGTTTCCGGAAGAAGAACCGGCCCCGCCGGGCAGCATCGAACGCGCGCTGGAACAGCTGCGCGAGGCCTGCGTCGGCCGCGGCGTTGAACTGCTGGAAGTCGCCTCCGGCTTCCGCTACCAGGTGACCGCCGAAGTGCATGGCTGGATCAGCCGGTTGTGGACCGAACGCAAGACCCGCTACACCCGTGCCACCCTGGAAACGCTGGCGCTGATCGCCTACCGGCAGCCGATCACCCGCGGCGAGATCGAACAGGTGCGCGGCGTGGCGGTCAGCAGCAACATCATCCAGGCATTGGAAGAACGCGAATGGATCCGCGTGGTGGGACACCGCGACGTGCCCGGCAAGCCGGCGCTGTTCGGTACCACCAAGGGCTTTCTGGACTATTTCGGGCTCAAGCGCCTGGACGAACTGCCGCCGCTGTCCGAGCTGAAGGACCTGGGCGAGCTGGAGCCGCAGCTGGCGCTGGACCGTGACGGTCCGGCCGCCGCGGGCGCCGCCGGCCCGGACATCAGCGCCGACCCGGACAGCGCGGCCAACGATGACACCCGCCTGGACGCAGGCACTGGCAACACCCCCGATTCCGCCGGCGCAGCCCCTGCACCGGCCAGTGACGAGCAAGCACCTTCGCCCTTCGATGATGGGCACCCCGATTCCGCGCCGGGCGAGCGCGCGGTTCCCGTGAACGAACGCGAAGACAACGCCGTCGCGATGACGACCGTGGCTGTTGACCAAGCCGATTCCGAACCAGAGGCCGACCTCGAAACCGTCGGCCGGAGCAAATCTGATGAGTGACACCCCCCGTAACAAGCTGTCGCTGAAGCGCGAAGCCACCTCCGAACAGTTCAAGCTGGAAGAGCGCCTGCACAAGGTGCTGGCCCAGGCTGGCCTGGGTTCGCGCCGCGCGCTGGAACAGCGCATCGCCGAAGGCCTGGTCAAGGTCAACGGTGAAGTCGCGCAGACCGGCATGTCGGTCAAGAGCGGCGACAAGATCGAGCTGGACGGCCGTGGCTTCGTCGCCACCGCGCTGGCCGAGCCGTCGCGCGTGCTGGTCTACAACAAGCCGGAAGGCGAAGTGACCACCCGTGAAGACCCCGAAGGCCGCCCGACCGTGTTCGAAGCGCTGCCGCCGCTGAAGGGCGCGCGCTGGATCGCGATCGGCCGCCTGGACATCAACACCACCGGCCTGCTGCTGGCCACCACCGACGGTGAACTGGCCAATGCCATGATGCACCCGTCGTTCGAGGTCGAGCGCGAGTACGTGGTGCGCGTGCGTGCGCCGGAAGGCGAAGAGAAGGTGAGCGACGCCATCGTCGACCGCCTGGCCCGCGGCGTGGCCCTGGAAGACGGCCCGGCCAAGTTCGACGAGATCGAACGCATCGGCGGCACCGACTCGCACGATTGGTTCCGCGTGGTGGTGAAGGAAGGCCGCAACCGCGAAGTGCGCCGCCTGTGGGAATCGCAGGGCTGCCAGGTCAGCCGCCTCAAGCGCACCCGCTACGGCAAGGTGTCGCTGCCGCGCGAGCTGGCCCGTGGCCAGACCGTGGAACTGCCCAGCGCCCAGGTGGAAGCCCTGCGCGCGCAGCTGAAGCTGGAAGAAGGCGCGCCGTCGGCGCTGACCCTGCAGCCGGTGATCGGCCAGCGCCGCGCCGCCAAGACCACCGTGCGCGTGCGCGAAGGTGGCCGCGGCAATGCCTACGTCAATGGCCACAGCACGGCCGATGAAGGCCGCGAACTGCGCCGCTTCGACAACGTGCGCGAAGACCGCGGCCGTGGCCGTGGCGGCAAGGGCGGCGGCTTCAAGGGCGGCCTGACCGTCAGCGGTGAAGCGGCGGCCAAGCAGTCGCAGAAGCCGTTCAAGCAGCGCGCGCCGAAGAATGATCGTTCGCTGCCGGAAGGCAACCCGGCCGCGTTCCGCACCTGGTACGTGCCCGATGGCGTGAGCACCGGCCCGAGCGGCCACCGCAACGCCGGCCCCGGCGCGCGCGGCCCGGGTGCCCGTGGTCCCGGTGCAGGCGGCCAGGGTCGCCCGTACGGCAAGCCGAAGGGCCCGGGTGCGGGCGCCGGTGGCGGCCAGGGTCGTGGTGGTTTCGGTGGCGAAGGCCGTGGCAATGCCGGCGGCCAGGGCCGTGGCGGCTTCGGTGGTGAAGGCCGTGGTGGCGCCGGTGGCGGCCAGGGTCGTCCGGCCGGCGCGGGCAACCGCTCGCAGGGCCAGGGCAACAAGCACCCCTACGGCCATCCGGGCAACGCCCCCAGCTTCCCGTCCGACCACGCCACCCCGGGCTTCAACCCGTATGGCAGCCCGAAGCCGGCGCACGGCGCCCGTCCGGGCGGTCGCGGTCCGGGCGGTCCCGGTGGCAACCGTGGCCCGGGCGGTAACCGCGGTCCGGGCGGCCCGGGTGGCAACCGTGGCCCGGGCGGCCCCGGCGGCAACCGTGGTCCGGGCGGCCCGCGCCGCAGCGGCCCGCGCGGCGGCTGATCGCTACGGCGACTGAAATGAAAAACCCCGGCTTCGGCCGGGGTTTTTCGTTGTCGGGTGCTTCAATCCGCGGGTAGATCCACGCCATGCGTGGATGAAAAGCGCGCATTAGGAATTCTTTGAAAACGTGCTGTTTGTGCCATGTGTCGTCGCATGAGATCCAACGACTTCCTATCGTGCTTGCTCCATCCATGACACACAGGAGCCACGATGGCTTGGCACACGTCCAATTCCGTACTGCAGCGGGTCAACGGCAGCAATACCTGGTGGAACACCATCTACGGGCCCGCCGACAAGGTCGAGGTTTCGGGCATCTATCGCTGCCTGGGCTGCAAGCGTGAAGTCACCTGCAACAAGAATGATCCCTTCCCGCCTCAGCCCAAGCACGTGCACAGCCCGGAGCAAGGGCCGATCCGCTGGAAGCTCAACGTGCGCACCAACACTGAAGGGGCCTGAGCCCGGTTGCGTCGGCGGCCAGACAAAGGGGGCGGAGGGAATCAAGTCGTTTCTGCCTCAAACGACGTGATCCCCTCCGTCGCCTTTTTCCGGGGTCAGCGGCGGCTGATGGTGAAGGCAGTGCCGTCAACGCCCAGGTCCCAGCCCTTGCCGGTGCCGGACAGGGCCAGCGAGATATCGCCCTTGGTCATCACCTGGGCGTTGCTGGATTTCACCGCACCCGCATGCGCGCCGACCGATGCGTACGTCCCCAACAGTTCATTGACGCTGACCGCACCGGTGAAACTGCCGCGGCCATTGGTGATCTTCGATTTGCCCACGGTCAGGCCGCCACCCTTCATCTGGATGCGCACCGGCAGGCTGGCGCCGTTGCTGCAGGTGACGGTACCGTTGCCGGAGGCGGTCTTGTAGATCAACGACCAGCCGGACAGGTTGTAGCGCAGCTGGCAATCGAGGTTCCCGGCGGCCTGCGCAGCCGGGGCCAGCGACGCAGCGGACAGGGCCAGCAGCAGGGCAAGAGACTTCTTCATCGGCAGCACTTCCACTTCATTCGGACTGCTGGCGAATCTAGCAGCGCGCGCGTGCACGGTGGATGCAGGCGCGCGCGTGGGTGCGGCAAGCGTTCAGCCGCCGCACCGGGCGCTCAGGCGCGCTCGTCCAGATGGAAGGCGTCGGCATCGAGCATGGCCGGGAAACGCGCGCGGTGCGCGGCCAGGGCTTCGGCCGAGATGGTGGTGGTGACCACCTGCTCGCGCTCGCGGATCTCCACCTGCGGCTGGCCGAGGAAATCGATCACCGCGCTGTCGCCGGCATAGTGCAGCTGGTTGCCGTCCACGCCGATGCGGTTGACCGCCGCCACGAAGCACAGGTTCTCGATTGCCCGCGCGCGCAGCAGCGTCTTCCACGCATAGGCACGCGCCGACGGCCAGTTGGCCACGAAGATCTGCAGGTCGAAATCCATCTGCCCGGGCCGCTCCACGTCGTAGCGGTTGCGGCAGAACACCGGGAAACGCAGGTCGTAGCAGACCTGCGGATTGATCCGCCAGCCCTTCCATTCCACGCTCAGGCGATCGCGACCGGCGGCATAGCGCTCGTGCTCGCCACCGTAGCGGAACAGATGGCGCTTGTCGTAGTACTGCAGCGCACCGTCGGGGGTGGCGAACAGCAGGCGGTTGTAGACGCCCTCGCCTTCGCGCAGCTGCACGCTGCCGATCACCGCCGCGTCGAGCGCACGCGCCTGTTCGCGCAGCCAGGCTACGGTCGGGCCATCCATGCCTTCGGCCTGGGCAATGGCATCGTTGGAAAAACCACTGGTGAAGGTCTCCGGCAGGATCACCAGATCGGTGCGGCCGGCCAGCGGCGCCAGCAGCGCACCGTAGTAATCGCGGTTGCCCGCCGGGTCATGCCAGCGGGTGTCGCCCTGGACGAGGGAAATGCGCAGGTCCTGCATGGTCGTATTCCCTCAGAGCAGGCGCAGGCGTTCGATCGCCGCGTCCAGAGTGGCCTCGTTCTTGGCAAAGCACAGGCGCACCAGGCGCTGGCCCACCGGCGCGGTTTCATAGAACGGCGACAGCGGAATGGCTGTCACGCCCTTTTCAATCGTCAGCCACTTCACGAATTCGTGGTCGGGCAGATCGCTGATGGCCGAATAATCGACCAGCTGGAAGTAGCCGCCCGGCACCGGCAGCGGCTTCAGGCGCGTGCCGGCCAGCTGCTCGCGGAAGCGATCGCGCTTGGCCTGGTAGAACGCGCCCAGTTCCAGGTGGTGCTCGGGCTGGTCACGGATCATCGCGGCGAAGCCATATTGCGCCGGGCCGAAGCTGGTGAAGGTGTTGTACTGGTGCACCTTGCGGAATTCGTTGGTCAGCAGCGGCGGTGCCACCGCGTAGCCGATCTTCCAGCCGGTGCAGTGGTAGGTCTTGCCGAAGCTGGAGATGACGAAGGTGCGCTCGCGCAGTTCCGGGTAGCGCAGCGCCGATTCATGGCGGCGGCCGTCGTAGATGATGTGTTCGTACACTTCATCGGAAATCAGGTAGATCTGCGTGCCGCGCAGCAGGTCGGCCAGCGCCTGCATGTCGGCCTGGTCCAGCATCGCACCGGACGGGTTGTGCGGGGTGTTGACCATCAGCATGCGGGTGCGCGGGGTGATCGCCGCGCGCACGCGGTCCCAGTCCACCGCGAAGGTCTGCGGGTCCAGTGGCACATGCACGGCGATGGCGCCGGCCAGCTCGATGGCCGGCTCGTAGCAGTCGTAGGCCGGGTCCAGCACGATCACTTCCTCGCCGGCACGCACCACGGCGTGGATGGCGTTGAAGATCGCCTCGGTGGCGCCGCTGGTGACGGTGATCTCGGTGTCCGGGTCGATCGTCGCGCCGTACAGGTCCAGCGACTTCTGCGCGATGGCCTGGCGCAGCGGCGCCACGCCGGTCATCGGCGGGTACTGGTTCAGGCCGGCGGCCATTGCCTTGCTGGTCTCGTCGATCAGCCGCTGCGGCGCAGAGAAGTCCGGGAAGCCCTGGCCCAGGTTGACCGCGCCGTGTTCGGCGGCGAGCTGGGACATGACCGTGAAGATGGTGGTGCCGACCTTGGGCAGCTTGGTGTTCGGTTGCATCGGCCTGGAATAAGGGGGAACAAGGCCCGGAAGTGTACGAAATCCAGGCACCGGCCGTGGACTCACCCGGTAGCGCCGGGTCATACCCGGCGGCTCTTTGCATATTCCTTGCGGTCGCCGGGCATGGCCCGGCGCTACCAGGGCAGGTTTCACCGCTACAATTGCCGCCGCACCCCGGCATGAAGATCCCTGCCCCTTGAACACCCCTGCATTGCTGGCCGCCAGCGGCCTGAGCTTCTCCCGCAATGATGAGCCCGTGTTCGGCCCGCTGGACTTCCATGTGGACGCCGGCGAAGCGCTGCTGGTGCAGGGCGGCAACGGCGCCGGCAAGACCACGCTGCTGCGCGTGCTGGCCGGCCTGGCCCGGCCGGGTGCCGGCCAGGTGCGCATTGACGGCAAGCAGGCCAGCACGGCCGAGCGCGCGCGCTACGTGGCCTACCTGAGCCACCTGCCCGCGCTGAAGCCGGACCTGGATACGCTGGAGAACCTGCATTTCCTGTGCGGCCTGCACGGCCGCCGGGCGCGGCAGATGCCCGGCAACGCCCTGGCCATCGTCGGTCTGGCCGGCTACGAAGACACCCTGGTACGGCATCTGTCGGCCGGACAGAAGCGGCGCCTGGCACTGGCCCGCATCTGGCTGTCACCGGCCCCGCTGTGGCTGCTCGACGAACCCTACGCCAACCTCGATCTGGATGGCATCAACCTGGTCAACCGGATGATTTCCGCGCACCTGCGCAGCGGCGGTGCCGCCCTGGTCACCACCCACGGCGCCTACGCCGCGCCACCGGTGCGCACGCGCCTGCTGGAACTGCAGCCGGGTCTGGCGCAGGGAGAGGCCGCATGATCGCGCCGGGCACCGAACCGGGCCTGTGGCAGACCGCACGCGCACTGGTGGCGCGCGATCTGCGCCTGCTCTGGCGCCGCCGTGGCGATGCGCTGCAGCCGCTGTTGTTCGCGCTGCTGGTGGTGGTGCTGTTCGCCCTCGCACAGGGCCGCGACCCGCAACCGCTGGCCACCACGGCCGGCGCAGTGCTGTGGCTGGCGGTGCTGCTGGCCGGGCAACTGGCGCTGGATTCACTGTTCCGTTCCGATGCCGAAGACGGCTCGCTGGAACAATGGCTGCTGGCCCCGGTGCCGTTGGCCTGGCTGGTGCTGGTACGGGTGCTGGTGCACTGGGCCACCACCGCGCTGCCGCTGATCGTGCTCAGCCCGCTGCTGGCGGAAATGCTGCATCTGCCACATGACCAGCTGCCCATGTTGCTGGCATCGTTGCTGCTGGGAACACCGGTACTGAGCCTGATCGGCGGTGTGGTGGCAGCACTGACCGTCGGCATCCGGCGCTCTGGTATTCTCGTGGCGTTGCTGTCGTTGCCGCTGTATGTACCGGTGCTGGTGTTCGGTGCAGGCAGTCTGGCGGCGGCCGGTCGTGGCCAGGATCCAGTGGGTGCACTGCTGATGCTGGCCGCGGGCCTGGTGGTTGCTCTGGTGCTGGCACCGCTGGCGACCGCTGCGGCCATCCGTATTTCTCTGAGTTGAACGAGCTGAGAGCCAATCCATCCCTGCTGGATAGCCGCCACGCATGAATCCGATCGTCCGCTGGTTCCACCAACTCGGCTCCCCCCCGACCTTCGATCGTTTCGCCGCGCGCTGGTCCCGCGTGTTCTACGCCGCTGCGGTACCGGTGCTGCTGATCGGCCTGTGGCAGGGGCTGTTCGTCGCGCCGCCGGAACAGAACCAGCACGATGCCTTCCGCATCATCTACATCCACGTGCCCAGCGCCTGGATGAGCCTGTTCGTATTCGCACTGATGGCGGCCTATTCCGCCATCGCCCTGATCTGGCGGATCAAGATCTGCGAAATCCTGGCCATGGCCTGTGCGCCGATGGGCGCCGGCTTCACCCTGATCACCCTGCTGACCGGCAGCATCTGGGGCAAGGGCACGTGGGGCACCTGGTGGGACTGGGACCCGCGCATGACCAGTGAGCTGATCCTGCTGTTCCTGTACCTGGGTGTGATCGGGCTGTACCACGCCATCGAGGACCGCCGCAGCGCAGCGCGTGCCGCGGGGCTGCTGGCGATCGTCGGCGTGGGCCTGCTGCCGGTCATCCGCTATTCGGTGGACTGGTGGGGGGCATTGCACCAGCGCCAGTCGATCAATGTGTTCGGCGAAAACGCCGTACGCCCGGAACTGATTGCACCGCTGTGGTGGATGGTGGTGGCGACCAAACTGTGGTTCGTCGGCTCGCTGCTGGCCAAGGCGCGTGCCGACAACATCGCCCGCGAGGCCGGCAAGGCCTGGATCGGCGAGCGCTTCGGCACCGCGCAGGCAGCATCGCATTCGGAGCCACGGCCATGACCCACCTGCCCTACCTCATCGCGGCATTCGCCGTGTTCCTGCTGGTTCTGGCCTGCGATGCGCTGGGTTCGTGGCTGCGCCTGCGCCACGCCCGGCAACAGGCGCTGCGCCGCCAGCAACGCCTGCAGGCGCGCAGCAACGGGACGGCCCCGTCCCCGCTGGCTACCGAGCTCAGCCGATGACGCCGGTGCAGCGACGCCGCATGGTCTGGGTGCTGCTCCTGCTGCTGGCTTCCGGGCTGGCCACCACCCTGGTGGCCTTCGCCCTGCAGCGCAACATCGCCTACCTGTACACCCCAGCGGAAGTGTTGCGCGGGGATGTCGACGCGCAGGCACGCTTCCGCCTGGGCGGCATGGTGGTGAAGGGGTCGTTCAATCGTCCCAGTGGTTCGCTGCAGGCGCACTTCGTGGTGACCGATGGCGATGCCACGCTGCCGGTCAGCACCGACCGCATCCTGCCGGACATGTTCCGCGAGGGCACCGCCGTGGTGGCCAGCGGCCGCCTGCAGGACGGGGTGTTCGTGGCCGACGAAGTGCTGGCCAAGCACGACGAGAACTACGTGCCCAAGGAAGTGGCCGACAAGATGGGCGACGCCCATCGCAAGCACGACGTGCCGGTGGCGGCGCCCGAGGTGCGCTGAGTGCTGCCCGAACTGGGTCAGATCCTGCTGTTGTGTGCGCTGCTGGCGGCCTTGCTGCAGGCCGGCTTGCCGCTGGTCGGCGCACAGCGCGGCAACAGCGCATGGATGGCCACGGCACGCCCGGCCGCGTTTGCCCAGCTGCTGCTGGTAGCCGGTGCGTTTGCGGTGCTGACCGCCGCCTTCGTGCAGCAGGATTTTTCGGTGCGCTACGTGGCCGAGAATTCCAATTCGCTGTTGCCGCTGATCTACCGCTATTCGGCGGTATGGGGGGCGCACGAAGGCTCGCTGCTGATGTGGGCGCTGGTGCTGGCGCTGTGGACCGGTGCCGTGGCGCTGTTCTCGCGGCAGTTGCCGGCGCCGGTGCAGGCCCGCGTGCTGGCCGTGATGGGCGTGGTCAGCGTCGGCTTCCTGGCCTTCCTGATCTTCACCTCCAACCCCTTCCTGCGCTTGAACCCGGCGCCGCTGGAAGGCCGCGACCTGAACCCACTGCTGCAGGACCCGGGGCTGATCATCCACCCGCCGATGCTGTACCTGGGCTACGTGGGCTTTTCGGTGCCCTTCGCCTTCGCCGTGGCCGCACTGCTGGAAGGCCGCGTGGATGCCCGCTGGCAGCGCTGGACACGGCCATGGACCAACGTCGCGTGGGGCTTTCTGACCCTGGGCATCGCGCTGGGCAGCTGGTGGGCCTACTACGAGCTGGGCTGGGGCGGATGGTGGTTCTGGGACCCGGTGGAGAACGCCAGTTTCATGCCTTGGCTGGTGGGCGCCGCACTGATCCATTCGCAGGCGGTTACTGAAAAGCGCGGAACCTTCGGCAGCTGGACCCTGCTGCTGGCCATCGCCGCTTTCGCGCTGTCCCTGCTGGGCACCTTCCTGGTGCGCTCGGGCGTGCTGACCAGCGTGCATTCGTTTGCGGCCGACCCGTCGCGCGGCCTGTTCATCCTGATCTTCCTGTCACTGCTGGTCGGTGGCAGCCTGGTGCTGTACGCGCTGCGGGCCGGCCGCCTGGCCGTGGACAGTGAGGATCCGCGCCGCGGCTTCACCGCTACCTCGCGCGAGACCCTGCTGCTGGGCAACAACCTGCTGCTGGCCACGGCCTGCGCCATGGTGCTGCTGGGCACGCTGTATCCGCTGCTGGCCGATGCGCTGTCGCTGGGCAAGATTTCGGTGGGGCCGCCGTACTTCGGCAGCCTGTTCCTGCTGCTGATGGCGCCGCTGGTGCTGCTGCTGCCGTTCGGGCCGCTGGTGAAGTGGCAACGCGACCAGCCCTCGCGCGCCCTGGCCCTGCTGGCCCCGTGGCTGGGCCTGGCGATCGTGCTGGGCGCGCTGGCGTGGTGGCAGGCGCCGCAGAATGGCTGGAAGGCCGGCCTGGGCGTCGCTGCGGCGGCCTGGGTCGCGCTGGGCACGGCGCGCTTCGTCTGGCAGCGGCTGCGCGGCAATGGCCGCTTCACCGCCGAAATGCTCGGCATGATCGTGGCCCACGGCGGCATTGCGGTGTTCCTGGCCGGGGCCCTGCTGGTGGAGGCACTGAACGTGCAGCGCGAAGTGGCGTTGGCGCCAGGTCAGCAGCTGGTCGTGGGTCGCTACGAAGTCCGTTTCGAAGGCGTGGACCACCGCGAAGGCCCCAACTTCGTTGCCGACCGCGGCCATCTGCGGGTGTTCCGCAACGGCCGCGAGCAGGCCCTGCTGCACCCGGAAAAACGCCAGTACGCCAGCGGTGGCCAGGTGATGACCGAGGCCGGCATCGATGCACGCCTGAACGGTGATGTCTACGTGGCATTGGGCGAGCCGCTGGGCAACAATGCATGGGCGGTACGGGTGCATATCAAGCCGTTCGTGCGCTGGATCTGGCTGGGCGCACTGCTGATGGCCCTGGGCGGTTTCATCACCGCCGCCGACCGCCGTTTCCGTCGTCCGTAGGAGTTTCAATGTCGCCGTCCCCTGCCCCGCGCCCAGCGCGCCCGCTGCCCCCGATCGCCATCGTCATCGGCGTGCTGTTCTTCTTCGGCCTGCTGGGGTTGATGGTGTATGGGGTGATGAAGTCGGGTGACCCGCAGCGGGACGTGCTGCCGTCTGCACTGATCGACAAACCTGCACCGGCCTTCGCCCTGCCGGTGCTGCACGACCCCGGCATGACCGTGCGCAGCGAGGAGCTGCGCGGGGCGCCGTATCTGCTGAACGTGTGGGGCAGCTGGTGCGCGGCGTGCCGCGAGGAACACCCGGTGCTGACCCGCTTCGCCGAGAGCAAGCGCGTGCGCGTGATCGGCTACAACTGGAAGGACGAACCCACCGACGCACTGCACTGGCTGGAAACGCTGGGCAACCCGTTCATGGTGGTGCTCAGTGACATGGAAGGCCGTACCGCGATCGACTGGGGCGTTACCGCAGCGCCGGAAACCTTCCTGGTCGACGGCAGCGGCATCGTGCGCTGGAAGTACAGCGGCGCGATGACCCAGCAGGTGGTGGACGAAAAGCTGATTCCCGCGCTGCAGAAAATCGAAAGGGCCCAGGGCCATGCCGATACCGGCCTGCACGGCAATCCGTAACGCGCTGCTGGCGCTGCTGCTGTGCACGGCCCTGCCCGTGCTGGCGCAGCAGCCGTTGCACGACCCACGGCCGCTGGCATTCCGCAACGCGGCCGAGGAAACCCGCTTCCACGACCTGGCCGCGCAGTTGCGCTGCGTGCAGTGCCAGAACCAGTCCCTGGCCGATTCCAATGCACAGATCGCCCAGGACCTGCGCCGTGAAGTGCTGCAGCTGATGCAGCAGGGCCACGACGATGCACAGATCAAGCAGTTCCTGGTCGCCCGCTACGGCGAGTTCGTGCTGTACCAGCCGCCGCTGCAGCCGGGCACCTGGCTGCTGTGGGGGGGGCCGCTGCTGGTTCTTGCCGGCGGCGGCCTGCTGGTGCTGGGCATCGTGCGCCGGCGCGGCCGCGCGGTGGCCGCAGCACCGGCAGACCGCAACGCCGATGAAGGAGATGGCTGGTGAGCTACACACTGCCGGTGCTGGCCGGTCTGGTGGCCGCGGTGATGGCCGCGCTGGTGCTGTGGCCCCTGCGCCGGCACGGGCGCACGGGTTTCATGGTGGGCGTGCTCGCGCTGGGCGTGGCCGGTGCGTGTCTCTACCTGCTGGTGGGTGACCCGCGTGCCGCGCAGGTGCAGCCGGCGCCGTCGGTGGCCACCCTGCGCGATGGCGTGAACGCACTGCAGCAGGCCCTGCAGCGCGATCCACAGCGCGCCGACGGCTGGGCACTGCTGGGCCGTTCGCAGACCGAACTGGGCGATGCCAAGGCCGCTGCCGAGGCCTTTGCGCGTGCCGCCGCACTGGCACCGGAAGATGCCGGCGTGCTGGTAGAGGCCGCGCAGGCGCGCGCCCAGGCGGACCCGGACAAACGATTCGACGACACCGCGATGGCCTGGCTGCAGCAGGCGCGCCGGGTAGCACCGGACGCCGAGCGGGCCAGCTGGCTGCTCGGCATTGCGCTGCGCCAGCGTGGCAGCAATGCCGAAGCGGCTGAGGTCTGGAGCACGCTGCTGCCGCGGCTGGAACCCGGTGCCGCGCAGGCGCTGCAGGCGCAGATCGCAATTGCACGCCAGGCCGCCGGTCTCGCTGCCGATGCCCCGGCCGAGGCCGCGCCGGCACTGCTGCAGATCCGCGTGCAGTTGCCCGACGCGGTGAAGCACGGCGATTGGCCCGCCAGCACCCAGGTGTTCGTGCTGGCCCGCGCCGTGGGCGGCCCACCGATGCCGGTGGCCGCGCGCAAGCTGCCACTGGCCGGCTTCCCGGCCACGATCGGGCTGGGCGACGGGGACAGCCCGATGCCGACGGCGCCGCTATCGGCACATCGCGAGGTTGAAGTGCTGGCGCGCATTTCGCGCACCGGCAGCGCCAACCGCAGCGACGGCGACCTGCAGAGCGAGGCCGTGCGGGTGACGTTGCCGCATGACGGCGTGGTGCAGCTGCGGTTCCCTTGACCCACGCACCGCTGCGCTCGCCGGGCATGGCCCGGCGCTACCCCTCGGGCACGCACCACCGGTAGCGCCGGGCCATGCCCGGCGGCTTCGAACGCATGCCGTCCATGGAAACCAGCGTGCCGCCAGCTCCACGGGCCGCCCCGCTAGAATGGCGCCATGACTGAATTCATTCCGCCCGGCACCCGCTTCCATGCCCTGCCCTCGCCGTTCCCGTTCAAGCGCGGTGGCGCCCTGCACGGCGCACGTGTGGCCTACGAGACCTGGGGCACGCTGGATGCCGATGCCGGCAACGCGATCCTGATCGTCACCGGCCTGTCGCCCGATGCGCACGCCGCCGCCAACGACGCCAACCCGGCTGCCGGCTGGTGGGAGGCAATGGTCGGCGCGGGCAAGCCGATCGATACCGATCGCTGGTTCGTGGTCTGCGTGAACTCGCTGGGCAGCTGCAAGGGCTCCACCGGCCCGGCATCGCTGAATCCGGCCAGCGGCGAGCCCTATCGCCTGGATTTCCCGGAACTGTCAGTGGAAGACGGCGCGCGCGCAGCCATCGCGGTGGTGCAGGCGCTGGGCATCACCCAGCTGGCCTGCGTGGTCGGCAATTCAATGGGCGGCATGACCGCGCTGGCCGTGCTGATGCTGCAGCCCGGCATCGCCCGCAGCCACATCAACATTTCCGGCAGCGCGCAGGCGTTGCCGTTCTCCATTGCCATCCGTTCACTGCAGCGCGAAGCGATCCGCCTGGACCCGCAGTGGAACGGTGGGCACTACGACGATGCGCACTACCCCGAATCGGGCATGCGCATGGCGCGCAAGCTCGGTGTGATCACCTACCGTTCCGCGCTGGAGTGGGATGGCCGCTTCGGCCGCGTACGGCTGGATTCGGACCAGACCGACGATGACCCGTTCGGCCTGGAGTTCCAGGTGGAAAGCTACCTGGAAGGCCACGCACGGCGTTTCGTGCGCTTCTTCGATCCCAACTGCTATCTGTACCTGAGCCGCTCGATGGACTGGTTCGACCTGGCCGAGTATGCCGACGGTGACGTGCTGTCCGGCCTGGCACGGATACGCGTAGAGAAGGCACTGGCCATCGGCGCCAACACCGACATCCTGTTCCCGGTGCAGCAGCAGCAACAGGTGGCCGATGGCCTGCGCGCCGGCGGCGCCGATGCACGCTTCATCGGCCTGGACTCACCGCAGGGGCACGATGCATTCCTCGTCGATTTCGATCGCTTCGGTCCGGCCGTGCGCGATTTCCTCGACGGGCTGTAAGTGGCCTGGCGGCGCAACCTGGCACTGGCGGCGTTCGGCGCGTTGATCGCGCTGGCCGTCAGTGGCGTGTTGCCCGTGTGGGCGGCAGGCTGGTGCGCGCTGGCCAGCGCACTGTCCTTCGGTCTGTATGGACACGACAAGCGCGCGGCGCAGCGCAGGCAATGGCGCATTCCCGAACGCACGCTGCAGCTGCTCGCCTTCGTCGGCGGCTGGCCGGGCGCGCTGCTGGGCCAGGCCGTGTTCCGCCACAAGCACCGCAAGCCACAGTTCCAGTGGGTGTTCGGCTTGTGCGTGCTGGCCAACGTTGCGTCCATCGCGGTGATGCTGCGCGAATTTTCCCGTTGAACCGCCGCCGGGCATGGCCCGGCGCTAGCGCACCGCGATCATGTTTCGCGGACCACTACACCGTCACGCAACCGGTACTGCACGTCCACCACGCCGTCGGGCAGGTCGTCATGGGTGATCATCAGCAGGCTGCGCCCGTCCAGCAATGCCGGTAGATCGTTCAACAGCGCGTGCGCGGTGTCCACGTCCAGGCCTTCGGTGGGTTCGTCCAGCACCAGGATGGGGGCGTTGCGCAGCAGCGCGCGCGCCAGCGCAAGGCGCCGCGCCTGCCCGGCCGACATCGTCGCGCCGTTTTCCCCCACCCACGTCTGCAGGCCACCATTGCGCTCGGCCCATTCGCCCAGCCGCACCCGGCGCAGCACGGCCCACAGCGTGGCATCGCTGGCATCGGCATCCCCCAGGCGCAGGTTGTCGGCCACGCTGCCGGCAAACACCGGGGCGTTCTGCGGCAACCACGCCAGTTGCCGGTGCCAATCGGCCTGGGCGAAACCGCGCAGATCCTGTCCGCCATAGGTCAAGCGGCCCTGCTGTGGATCCCACAGGCGCAGCAGCAGGCTGGACAGCGTGGTCTTGCCGCAACCGCTGTCGCCGCGGATCGCAATGCGTTCCCCTGGTGCGAGGGTCAGCTGCAGGCCGGACAGCACCGGTCGCGCCGCGCCCTGCCATTGGAAATGCACGTCCTGCCACTGCACCGCCGATGCCTGCGGAACCGCCTGCGGCACCGGCGGCTCGTCCACGGCCGTCGGCTGTTCGACGATGGCCTGCAGCCGATCGGCGGCAATGCGGCCCGACTGCAGCGACTGCCAGGCCAGGCCCATGCCGGCCCACAGCTCGATCAGGGCCACGGTCAGGAACACCAGGCCTGCCGCCATTTCCGCGGCAATGCGCTGCTGTTCGGCCGCATGCAGCGCCAGCGCCAACATGCCGACCAGGCCCAGCCCGGCCACCGCGCCGTGCAGGGTGGACGCTGCAATCAGGCGCCAGCGTCGACGCCGATCGCGCGCCGCCAGCTGCTTGGCCGCAACGCGCACCTTCAACTGCCACGCAGTACCCGCATGCAGGGCCGCAAGGTCACCCGCACCTTCCAGCCCTTCGAAGGCGGCGGTGCGCAGGGCGGCACGATGCGCCGCGCGGTCGGCTTCTTCGGCATCGCGCCCGCGCACGCCCAGCCACGGCACGCCGAAGCCGATCAGCAGCGCCAGCACGGCCAGCAGCACGGCCGCCGATGGCAGGATCACCGCAGCCGACGCAATGGCGGCCAGTGACAGTGCAGCGAGTGCGAGCAAAGGACCGATCGCGCGCACCAGCAGGCCATCGACCTCGCCGATGTCACCCAGCAGGCGCGCCAGCAGTTCACCGGTGCGGGTGGCCCCCAGCCGCGCCGGTGCCAGCGGCAGCGCACGGCGGAAGAACCACACGCGCAGGTCGCGGGCGATGCGCAACGTGGCATCGTGGCCCACCAGCTTTTCGAAATAGCGCGAGACGATGCGCGCCATGGTCAGGCCACGGATGCCGGCCGACGGCGAGAAGAAGTTGAAGCCCTGGCTCAACCCCGCCGCACCGGCCAGCGCTGCAGCAGTCAGGAAGCCACCGGACAGGCCCAGCAGCGCGGTACCGGCCAGCATCGTGATCCACAGCAGCAGCACGGTCAGCAGCAGGCGTGGACGATGGCGCATGAACACCGCGCGCAGCGAATCGGGCGAGCGGCTCATGCGCGCACCGCCTGCGCCGGATCGACCAGGCGGCCTTCGGGCAGCAGCAGACAGCGGTCGGCCCAGGCGATCACCGCCGGGCTGTGGGTGGCCACCACCACGGCGCGGCCGCGCGCATAGGCGGCCAGGCTGCGCAGCAATGCGGCTTCGGTGTCGGCATCCAGGAAGGCAGTGGGCTCGTCCAGCAGCAGCACCTGCGGATCGCGCAGCAGCAGCCGGGCCAGACCGATGCGCCGTGCTTCGCCACCGGACAGGCCGAAACCACGCTCACCAATCATCGTATCCAGGCCCTGCGGCAGGCGCTGGGCGAACTGCAGCACCTGCGCCGCTTCGGCCACGGCGCGCAGGCGCGCATCACTGGCGGCGGGATCGGCCAGGCGCAGGTTGTCGGCGATCGAACCATGGAACAGGTACGGGCGCTGGCTGGCGTAGGCCACCTGCACGCCGGGGCGCACCTGCAGGCGTCCTTCGCGCGGCGGCAGCCAGCCCGCCAGCGCTTCCAGCAGCGTGCTCTTGCCCGAACCACTGGGGCCGACCAGGGCCAGGCGCTGGCCGGGTTCCAGGCGTACATCGAGCCCACTCAGCACATCCTGCGGCGCGCCCAGCGGGCGCAGCACCAGCCCCTGCGCCTGCAGCGGCGGCAGCGCGGCCTCGGCCGGTTCGGGCGCGCGCGTAGGCATGCCTTCTTCAGGCAACGCCGCCTCGTCAGGCAAGGCGTGCAGCAGCCGTTCCACTTCGGCGGCAGCGGCCAGCGCATTGGCGCGGTCGTGGTAATGGGCGGCCAGCCGCCGCAGCGGCGCATAGAATTCCGGCGCCAGCAGCAGGCAGAACAGGCCCGCGCCGAGCGTCGGCACGGTGGCATGCAGGGACATCAGTCCCAGGTAGCTCAGGCCCAGGTAGAGCGCCACCATGGCCACGCTCACCGAAGCGAAGAATTCCAGCACGGTGGACGACAGGAAGGCGATACGCAGCACTTTCAGCGTTCGCACGCGCACGCCTTCGGCGGCCGCTTCCACGCCTGCCAGTTCCGCCTCGCCGCGGCCGTACAGGCGCAGCAGACCCAGCCCCTTGATGCGATCGGCGAAGTGCCCGCTCATCCGCGCCAGTTCACCCAGCTGCGCGCGACCGGCCGCTTCGGCGCCCCAGCCGACCAGCATCATGAAAAACGGCACCAGCGGCGCAGTGAACAGCAGGATCAGTGCGACCACCCAGTCCACCCAGGCGACCGCCGCCAGGATCAGCAGGGGCACCACCACCACTTCGGTGCGCACCGGCAGGAACCCGCTGTAATAGTTCTCAATCGCATCGCCGTGATGCAGCATCAACTCGCCCAGCTCGCCGGTACGACGCTGCCGCAGCCACAGCGGTCCGTGCCCCAGCAGGCGTGCGAACACGCGCTCGCGCAGGGCCAGCCGCGCGGCGTCGGCCACATCGCCGGCGGCCGCCTGGCTGGCGCTGCCCAGTGCGGTGCGCAGCAGCAGGATGATGGCCAGCCCGCCCAGTACCGGCAGCCCGGATGCCAACGGCGCACGTTGCACCAGCACGTGCTGCACCAGCCAGGCGATGGCGGCCGCCTGGCCGATCAGCAGAGCCCCGGACACGCTGAGGCACACCGCGGCCAAGCGCTGGCGGCCACGCGCCGCGCGCGCCAGATCAGCCAGCCAGGCCGTACGGGTACGCCGCTGCAGGGCCGATTCGGCGTGCGGGTCGGTGGCAACAGCGGAAGGATCGGCAGCGCTCAAAGGGGGTCACAGGCAACAGGGCATGGCCGGCATTGTAGGCACACACAGGCGCCCTCCCCTGCGGCCAGCGGTCGCAGTCTTCATCCGGTTTGGCATACGATCCTTGTGCAGAGCCATTCATACATTGATCTGGATCAAGGCTGTTTGAAGTAGTCGGTCACATCATCCACCCCGTAGACCACCCTTCCCGCCACCTGCAACGGCACTATCCAACGAGGTAGCCAGGCCATGATTGATCAGACAGTCGTAGAACTGTCGCGGCTGCAATTCGCTTTGACCGCGATGTACCACTTCCTATTCGTACCGCTCACCCTTGGCCTGTCCTTCATGGTGGCCATCATGGAAAGCGTGTACGTGATGACCCGCAAACAGGTCTGGCGGCAGATGACCCTGTTCTGGGGCGCCCTGTTCGGCATCAACTTCGCCATCGGCGTGGCCACCGGCCTGGTGATGGAGTTCCAGTTCGGCATGAACTGGTCGTACTACAGCCATTACGTGGGCGACATCTTCGGTGCGCCGCTGGCCATCGAAGGCCTGATGGCCTTCTTCCTGGAAGCCACCTTCATCGGCCTGTTCTTCTTCGGCTGGAAGCGCCTGAGCCCGGTCAAGCACCTGGCGGTGACCTGGCTGATGGCGCTGGGCACCAATCTGTCGGCGGTCTGGATCCTGATCGCCAACGGCTGGATGCAGAACCCGACCGGTGCGGTGTTCAACCCGGAAACGATGCGCATGGAAGTGGTGGATTTCGCCGCCGTGCTGCTGAACCCGGTGGCCCAGGCCAAGTTCGTGCACACCGTCAGCGCCGGCTACGTGACCGGTGCGATCTTCGTGATGTCCATCAGCGCCCTGTACCTGCTGCGCAACAAGCACCGTGACATGGCCCGCCGCTCGTTCGCGGTGGCCGCTGCGTTCGGCCTGCTGTCGTCGCTGTCGGTGGTGGTGCTGGGCGATGAAAGCGGCTACGCCGCCAGCGAACACCAGAAGATGAAGCTGGCCGCGATTGAAGCGATGTGGGAAACCGAGCGTGCGCCGGCCGACTTCACCGCCTTCGGCATTCCCAACCAGACCACCCAGCAGAACGACTACGCGATCAAGATCCCGTACCTGATGGGCCTGATCGCCACCCGTTCGACCAACCAGCCGATCCCGGGCATCCTGGAACTGGTGGAGCGCGCCGAACACCGCATCCGCGGCGGCCAGCTGGCCTACGGTGCGCTGGAACGCATCCGTGCCAACAAGGACGATGTGGAAGCGCGCGAGATGTTCGACCGCCACTGGCAGGATCTGGGCCACGGCCTGCTGCTGAAGCGTTACCGCGAGGACATCCTCAACGCCACGCCGGAAGAAATCTCCAAGGCCGCGCTGGATACCGTGCCGCGCGTGGCGCCGCTGTTCTGGACCTTCCGCGTGATGGCCGGCCTGGGCTTCTACCTGATCGCCTTCTTCGCCCTGGCCTTCTACTTCTCCTGCCGCAACAACTTCCAGGACAAGCGCTGGTTCCTGAAGCTGGCCGTCTGGTCGCTGCCGGCACCGTGGATCGCCATCGAATGCGGCTGGTTCGTGGCCGAGTACGGCCGCCAGCCGTGGGCGGTGGACGGCGTGCTGCCCACCTTCTATGCCGCTTCGGGCCTGGCCCTGCATGAAATCCTGACCACGCTGGCCATCTTCACCGCGCTGTACACGGTGCTGCTGGTGATCGAGGTGAAGCTGATGCTGAAGGCGATCCGCAAGGGGCCGGACGAGATCCTGCCGACGCTGCAGGCCGATATCCGCCCCGCATCCCCCAATGCCGCAATGCCGGCCCCCGGCCAGGTCTGAGGCAGGAGAACGCACATGGAATTTCTTGGATTCGATTACAGCACCCTGCGCGTGATCTGGTGGCTGCTGCTGGGCATCCTGCTGATCGGCTGGGCGGTGATGGATGGTTTCGACCTGGGCGTGGGCACGCTGCTGCCGTTCGTGGCCAAAACCGATGAAGAGCGCCGGCTGGTGATCAATACGGTCGGCCCGGTGTGGGAAGGCAACCAGGTGTGGCTGGTGCTGGGGGGCGGCGCGATCTTCGCCGCCTGGCCGCCGCTGTACGCGGTCAGCTTCTCCGGCTTCTACCTGGCGGTGTTTGCCATGCTGTTCGGGCTGATCCTGCGCCCGGTCGGCTTCAAGTACCGCAGCAAGCTGCCCAGCAAGCGCTGGCGCGACAACTGGGATCGCGTGCTGTTCGTGGGCGGTCTGTTGCCGGGCCTGATTGCCGGCGTAGCCGTGGGCAACGTGCTGCTGGGCGTGCCGTTCCACTTCGATGACAGCATGCGCATCTTCTACACCGGCTCGTTCTTCGGCCTGCTGACCCCGTTCGCCCTGGTGGCGGGCCTGGTGAGCGTGGCCATGCTGGTGTCGCACGGTGCGGCGATGCTGGTGATCAAGACCGATGGCCCGGTGGCCGATCGTGCCGCCCGCTACGGCAGCGTGGCGGCGATCATCAGCTTCGTGCTGTTCGCCGCGGCCGGTGCATGGGTGGCCTTCGGCCTGCCCGGCTACCAGATCACCTCGCAGGTGGTGACCGACGGCCCGACCAATCCGCTGCTGAAGACCGCTGCCATCGGCACGGCCGCCGGTGGCTGGCTGCGCAACTACAGCAGCATGCCGCTCACCCTTGTGTTCCCGGTGCTGGGCCTGCTGGGTGCACTGGCCAGCGCGGCGCTGCTGCGGGCCCGCCGCGGCGGCCTGGCGTTCATCGCCTCGGGTGCATCGATCGCCGGCATCATCCTGACCGTCGGCTTTGCCATCTTCCCGTTCCTGCTGCCTTCGTCCAGCCAGCCCGGTTCCAGCCTGACCGTCTGGGACAGCTCGTCCAGCCATCTGACGCTGGGCATCATGCTGGTGGCCACGGCGATCTTCCTGCCGATCATCCTCGCCTACACCACCTGGGTGTACCGCGTACTGAAGGGCAAGACGACCACCGAAGAGATGGACGAGAACCCGAACGCGTATTGATTTGAAGGTGTGCCGACCAACGGTCGGCACCTACCCCGAATAGAGGAGAAACGAACATGTGGTATTTCGCCTGGATTCTCGGCACCGGCCTGGCCTCCACCGTGGCCATCCTCAACGGCATGTGGTTCGAATCGCGCGAGCAGAACCGCGCCGAACAGGAAAACCGTCGTTGATGTGAAAAAAACCTTGCCGCCTTGGCCTTCACACGGTATCTTAGGCGGCTCCTTCGGGGTGTAGCTCAGTCTGGTAGAGCGCTACGTTCGGGACGTAGAGGTCGCAGGTTCGAATCCTGTCTCCCCGACCACTTCGGTGGTCGCATTGAAGCCTGGTGAGGTTGTCCAGGCTTTTTTGTTCCCTGAAGTGACACTGCTCCGGCAGTGTGAAGGAAACGGCTTTCACCCCTTGCCGCCACCGGGGTGAACAGCTAGAATAGGCGGCTCCCTTCGGGGTGTAGCTCAGTCTGGTAGAGCGCTACGTTCGGGACGTAGAGGTCGCAGGTTCGAATCCTGTCTCCCCGACCACTTCGGTGGTCACCAAGAAGCCTGGAAGACGACAGTCCTCCGGGTTTTTTTGTATCTGCAACCGGCACCCCACCGGCGTGGCTGCCGGAATGCACCGGCCCCGTACAATGGCCCCCTGCCCCCACCTGTCGCACCGGCCTGGCCCGGTGCCGCCGCTGCACGCCAACCACCGGGCGTGCGCCACCTGCAAGGATTCCGCATGACCACCGCACCCCACGCCTCGCCCTCACTGCTGCACGGGCGGCTGCTCGCCTTCGCCGCCATCCTGCTGGCCGCGGTGAACCTGCGCACCGCGGTGACGTCCATCACCCCGCTGCTGGACGTGCTCGGCCAGCATTTCGGCTTCGGTACCACCATGACCGGCGTACTGGGCATGCTGCCGACCGCCTCGTTCGCCCTGTTCGGCGTGGCCACCCCGGCCCTGGCCCGGCGCCTGGGGCTGGAACGCACCACCCTGCTGGCCATGACCCTGGCCATGGCCGGCCTGCTGCTGCGCTCCAGCGCCGGCGGCGTAGGCACCCTGCTGCTGGGTTCGGTGATGGCGCTGGCCGGCATGGGCATCGGCAACGTGGTGGTGCCGCCGCTGGTGAAGCGCTACTTCGCCAACAAGGTGGGCACCATGAGCACGCTGTACATCAGCATGCTGCAGCTGGGCACCATGCTGCCCGCGCTGCTGGCGGTGCCGATGGCGCAGGCGGCCGGCTGGCGCGTGTCGCTGGGCATGTGGGCGCTGCTGGCCCTTGCCGCAGCCCTGCCGTGGCTGATGCTTGCCCGTCGCGCGCCGCACGCGCAGCTGGCAGCCAACGATCCCAGCGCGCAGCCGCACGGCAAGGTCTGGCGCACCTCGCTGGGCTGGAGCATGTCGCTGATGTTCGGCATGACCTCGCTGATGACCTATTCGATGTTCACCTGGCTGCCGCGCATCGTGGTGGAAGCCGGTGCCACGCCGGCGTTCGGCGGGGTGATGGTGGCCGTGTTCTCGGCCCTGGGCCTGCTGCCGTCGCTGGTCATCCCGTCGCTGGCGGTGCGCCTGCAGAACCCGTTCCCGCTGGTGCTGATCGGTTTCTTCTCGTTCGTGATCGCCTTCACCGGCCTGCTGCTGGCGCCGATGAAGGCGCCCCTGCTGTGGGCCGCCCTGCTGGGCGTGGGCCCGTCCACCTTCCCGCTGGCACTGACCCTGATCAACCTGCGCACGCGCACCGCCACCGGCTCGGCGGCGCTGTCCGGCTTCATGCAGGGCGTGGGCTACAGCTTCAGCTGCCTGGGCCCGTTCCTGGTCGGCTGGCTGCACACGATCAGCAACGGCTGGGGCCTGCCCTTCGGCTTCCTGTTCGGCTGCGCCACGGTGATGCTGTGCGCCTCGTGGGTGGCCTGCAAGCCGCGCCGGCTGGAAGACCTGTGGTGATCTGAGCCACCTGCCTCCCCCGTCTACACACCGCTTCGGCGTGAACTGACGTAGCGTGTCCAAAGCTGACGCGGGACGCGTGCTGGCCGATGGGCCGCGGCGTGCCGCCGCGGCAGCGCCCGGCGCCGCGTTGGCCACCGGAATACTGTGATTTCGCAGTCCAAGCCTTTGGCGGAAGGGGAGGTGCGATGGAAATGGCCGTTGTCGTGCGGCGGTTGCGTGTAAGGGGAACAGCGAGGCTCTGGCCTCCTTGGGGCGTGTCAGCTAAAGTTGGCATGTGATGTGCGTCACACTTTTTGCACATCGTCTAAGAATGGATGCTGAAGGGGGAATTCATGGTTGTTCATCGACCGCTGGCGCTCTGCGTCGGCCTGGCCTGCGCCGCTCTGGCGTCCTGGGCCCACGCGGCGCCGCCGCCCACCCAGGCCACCCGTGCCGACCGGCTGGCCGAAATCGGCCATTACCGTGACCAGGCCCGCTGGGTTGACGCGCTGGCCGCCATCGAGCGCGCGCAGCAGGTCGAGCCCAACGACGACCTGCTGTACAAGCTGCAGGTCCTGACCCTGGGCGACATCGGCAACGCGCATCGGGCGTGGCGCCTGTACCAGGCGCGGCCGCAGCTGTTCGACGCCGACCAGAAGGCCCGGCTGGAAGCGAACTACGTGGCCAAGCTGGTGAACTGGAGCCTGGCCTACGGCCAGACCGAAGATTCCCGCCTGGACGAAGCCGAGGACGCGCTGGCGGAGATGGAGCGCTATGTGCAGCGCGACGGTACCCCGCTGGCGCAGGCCCCGCTGCGCATCCGCATGGACCGGCTGATCCTGCTCAACCGTTTGTCACGGCACGCACAGGTGCGCGATGAAGCGCGCGCCCTGCAGGCCGAAGGCCATGCCCTGCCCGACTATGTGCTGCCGGCAGTGGGCGATTCGATGATGGCCACCCAGCACCCCGACGAAGCCATTCCGCTGCTGGAAGCAGCGGTGAAGAACGACCCGTCGCGCTTCCAGTCCCGTTCGGAGCTGGCCTATGCCTACCTGGAAACCGAACAGGCGGAAAAGGCCATCGGCTACCTGCAGGCCTGGCAGAAGGACGAGCCGGCCTGGCGCTGGGGCGGCGGCAAGAGCCCGTACGCCAACTGGGCGCGCTACGAGGCCGACGTGAACCTGGCGATGATCCGCGCCTACAGCGGTGACCTGCCCACCGCACAGCGCGAGCTGGAAGCGCTGGTGGACGTGGGCCCCGGCAACGGCGGCCTGCAGACCGCACTGGGCAGCGTGTACCAGATGCGTGGCTGGCCGCGGCGTTCGCTGGAACGCCACCAGATGGCCTATACCCTGGATCCGCGCGATGTGTCGCCGCGCCTGGGCATGCACGAAGCCTACGTGCAGCTGCAGCGCGACGACCTGGCGCGGCCGCTGCACGACGACCTGCTGCAGCGCTACCCCAACCAGCCCTCGGTGCAGCGCATGGACCGTGACTGGCGCGCACACCGCGGCTGGCAGCTGCAGGCCACCGTGGACGGCGGCCGCAGCTCGGGCGGCGGTGGCACCTCGCCACTGGGCAACGACGACCTGCACTACGGCATGGAAGTGGCCACACCGATCCTGGACGATCGCTGGCGGCTGTTCGCCTTCGCCGACCGCCGTTCGGTCACCTTCCAGGACCAGAAGATCAACCCGCTGTGGATGGGTGCGGGCGTGCGCTACCGCTTCGGCCGTGCCGACGCCGAGGCCGCCGTGCTGCGCCCCAACGACAGCATCGGCGACACTGGCCTGCGCGGCGGTTTCGGTTGGCAGTTCAACGACCAGTGGCATGCGGGCGTGACCGCCGCACGCAACGACCCCGAAGCCTCGATGCAGGCGCGCGTCTCCGGCATCACCGCCGACAGCTTGGCCGTGGCCGTGGACTACACCCGCAACGAACGCACCCACTGGAGCCTGGGCGGCAGCCAGTTCCGCTATGACGACGGCAACCGCCGCGACACCCTGACCAGCGCGATCGAGCAGCGCCTGCTGACCCGCCCGCGCCTGCTGATCGATGGCCTGGGCAGCGTCTACACCAGCCGTGGCAGCCAGGACGACGCACCGTACTTCAATCCCTCGCGCGACCGCTCGGTGGAGATCGGCCTGCGCATCGACCAGCAGCTGTGGCGCCACTACGAACGCCACTTCCGCCACCGCCTGACGGTGTCGCTGGGCGACTACTGGCAGGAAGGCTATGGCAGCGCACTGATTCCCAGCGTGGCTTACCGCCACGAATGGCAGTTCAGCCAGGGGCGCATCCTGGAATACGGGGTGAGCTGGTCGCGGCCGGTCTACGACGGCCAACGTGAACGTCATATCGGCTTCGATGCCGCGCTGCGCTGGGGAGAGTGAGATGGAACGGATGCTTCGCTACCTGATGACCACCGTGCTGCTGGGCCTGCTGGCCCTGGCACAACCGGCGGCCGCCCAGCAGCCCACCGAGCTGGATGCCAGCGACAACGGCCTGCTGATCCTGAGCTACCACGACATCCGCGATGACGTGGGCGAAAAGGCCGATGCTGATGCCTATGCCGTCAGCACGCAGAACTTCGCCGCACACCTGGACTGGCTGTCGGCGCATGGCTACCACCCGATCTCGCTGTCGCAGCTGATCAAGGCCTCGCGCGGGGAAGCCACGCTGCCACCGCGGCCGGTGCTGCTGACCTTCGATGACGGCCTGCGCAGCGTCTATACGCGGGTGTACCCGCTGCTGCGTGCCTACAACTACCCGGCGCTGGTGGCGGTGATCACCGATTACGTGGACATGGCACCGGGCCGCACCATCGACTACGGCTACCGCCCGTTCGGCCACGATGATTTCCTGACCTGGGCACAGCTGCGCGAGATGCAGTCCAGCGGGCTGATCGAACTGGCCAGCCACACCGACAACCTGCACCACGGCGTGCAGTCCAACCCGCAGGGCAACCAGACCCCGGCGGTGATCACCCGCGTCTACGACCCGAAGGCGCAGCGCTACGAAACCGCGCAGGAGTACGAACAGCGCCTGCGCGCGGACCTGGGCCGCAGCGTACAGCTGATCAAGAAAGAGCTGGGGGTAACCCCGAAGGCGATCGTCTGGCCGTATGCCGCCTACAACCAGATGAGCAACGATATTGCCGAGCAGCTGGGCATGCCGGTGTCGTTCGACCTGGAAGGCCGCAGCACGCCGGTCACCCGCGACCTGCACGGGCTGGCACGCCTGCTGGTGACCAACAACCCCAACACCGCCTCGCTGGCCTTTGAACTGCGCCGCAACGTGGGCCTGGACGGCACCCGCGCGCTGCAGATCGACCTGGATGCTGTGTACGACGCCAACCCGGCCCAGCAGGCGCGCAACCTGGATGCGTTGATCGAACGGGTGAAGAAGGTCGGCCCGACCCACGTCTACCTGCAGGCCTTCGCCGATCCGGACGGCAACAACACCGCCGATGCGCTGTACTTCCCCAACCGGCACCTGCCGATGCGCGCGGACCTGTTCAACCGCGTGGCCTGGCAGCTGAAGACCCGTGCCGGGGTGAAGGTGTATGCGTGGCTGCCGGTGCTGGGCTACGAGCTGCCCGATGCGGCCCAGCGCACCGCGCTGGGCATTGCCAGCCCCGAACACGATGGCATGTACCGGCTGGACTTCACCAAGCCGCAGGCGCGGCAGATCATCAAGGATATCTACGAAGACCTGGCCATCAATTCGTACTTCGAAGGCCTGCTGTTCCACGACGATGCCTACGTGCGTGACACCGAACTGGCGCAGCTGCCGCAGGAAGGCCCCGATGGCGGCCGCACCCAGGCACTGATCGACTTCACCCTGGAACTGCGTGACAGCGCGCAGCGCTGGCGGCCGAAGCTGGGCACGGTGCGCAACCTGTACGCGCAGCCGGTGCTGGAACCGCAGAGCGCCAACTGGTTCGCCCAGCGCCTGGACCTGTTCAACAAGGCCTACGACCGCACCGCGCTGATGGCCATGCCGTGGATGGAAGGCAGCCGCCACCCCGAACGCTGGCTGGACCGGCTGGTGACCGCCGTGCGCGCGCACGACCCGGACCTGAAGCACACCATGTTCGAGCTGCAGACCGTGGACTGGCGCACGCAGACCCCGATCAGTGGCCAGCGCCTGCGCGCCCAGGTGCGCCGCCTGCAGGCACAGGGCGTGCGCCACTTCGCGTGGTACCCGGACGATTTCATTGCCGACAAGCCGTCGACCGTGGACGCGCGCGCCGCGATGTCTGCGCGCAACTTCCCGTACCCGGAGAAGTGACATGGACATGAGCCCCTGGCTGTATGCCCTGTTCCAGTTCGCCTTCTTCTACCCGATGGTGATGGCGTTCTTCTGGATGTCCGGCGGCCTGTACTACTTCTTCCGCCGCGAGCGGAAGTCGCGGCCGCGCAACGACCCACCGCCGATGGACGAGTACCCGTTCGCCACGCTGCTGATTCCCTGCCACAACGAATCGGACAACCTGGACGACACCATCGGCGCGGCGCTGGCGCAGCGTTATCCGGACTTCGAGGTGATCGCCATCAACGATGGCAGCCGCGATGACACCGGCGCGCGCCTGGATGCACTGGCCGCGCAGCACCCGCGCCTGCGCGTGGTGCACCTGGACCGCAACCTGGGCAAGGCCAATGCACTGCGCATGGGTGCGCTGGCCGCGCGTTCTGAATATCTGGTCTGCATCGATGGCGATGCGATGCTGGAAGAGTACGCCATGCACTGGATGGTCTGGCACCTGACCAGCGGGCCGCGCGTTGGCGCGGTGACGGGCAACCCGCGCATCCGCAACCGTTCCACCCTGCTGGGACGCCTGCAGGTGGCCGAGTTCTCCTCGATCATCGGCATGATCAAGCGTGCCCAGCGCGTGTACGGGCGCATCTTCACCGTGTCCGGGGTGATCGCCGCGTTCCGCCGCACCGCCCTGCACCGCATCGGCTACTGGGCCGATGACATGGTGACCGAAGACATCGACATCAGCTGGCGCCTGCAGCTGGACCACTGGGATATCCGCTACGAACCCAACGCGCTGTGCTTCATCCTGATGCCCGAGACCCTGAAGGGCTTGTGGCGGCAGCGCCTGCGCTGGGCCCAGGGTGGCGTGGAAGTGCTGCTGCGGCATGGCGCTTCGTTGTTCAGCTGGCGCAAGCGGCGCATGTGGGGGGTATTGCTGGAGTACATCCTGAGCGTGTTCTGGGCGTACACCATGCTGTTGATCGTGGTGCTGTGGGCGCTGGGCAAGTTCATCCCGCTGCCGGCCCCGCTGTACATCGATACGCTGCTGCCGCAATGGCACGGCGTGATCCTGGCGCTGGTCTGCCTGCTGCAGTTCGCCAGCAGTCTGATCATCGACCGTCGTTACGAAACACACATTGGACGCAACTACTTCTGGGTCATCTGGTACCCGATGGCGTACTGGTTGATCAGCCTGTTCACCACTCTGGTGGCACTGCCGAAGACGCTGTTCAAGCGCCGCGGCAAGCGCGCCACCTGGGTCAGCCCTGACCGGGGGATCCGATGAACATCGTACGCAGCAGCACACCGAAGAAACCGTCCAACCGCTTCGATTCGCGGTTGATCCAGAAGCCACGCAAGCAGCCGCGCCTGCAGCGCACTGCGTGGGGCTTCGTCACCCTGGCGTTCTGGGGCTTCTACTTCTACCTGTGGGCACCGCTGGTCACCCTGATCTCGTGGTTGCTGGGCGGGCAGATGGCGTTCGTGCAGTTGTACCAGCACAAGCAGCACCTGGACCCGTTCGTGATGATCGCGCTGCCGGTCATCCTGGTCTGCTGCGCGCTGCTGCTGATCGCCTGGGCCGAGTACAACCGCTACCGTTTCGCCGGCAAGGAACGGCGCGCGCCGCGGGTGGATTCGAGCCGGACGGAGATCGCCCATTCGCTGGGCGCCAGCGATGCCCTGGCCGATCTGCTGGTGAACGCCAAGGCCGTGACGCTGCACATGGATGACAACGCACGCCCGGTGGGTCTGACGCGGCAGCCGCTTTTGTAAGGGGTGGGTGTTTCGGCAGGGCTTGCAGCCCTGCACCTGCTTGGAGCAACGGCAACGGCAAGAGCTGGCTATCCGTGGGATGGCGGGGCGGTGTGGGTGGGCAGGACACGCCGT
>NZ_JBWJPD010000017.1:0-102838 GCF_056393165.1 Stenotrophomonas sp. Steno-C17 | reverse complement strand
GCCCGGCGGGGGTTCAGGCGGTCACCGGCTGCGGGGCGCGCTGCTGCAGCGCCCAGATGATGCCGCCACCGAGCAGGGTCAGCACACCGGTGAACAGGCATACGCCCAGCCAGTCCCACGCGGCATAGGCCAGCCCGCCCACGGCGCCCAGCACGCTGCTGCCCAGGTAGTAGGCGAACAGGTACAGCGCCGACGCTTCGGCACGCATCGACCCGGCACGGCTGCCGACCCAGCTGCTGGCTACCGAATGCCCGCCGAAGAAGCCAAAGGTCACCAGCGCGATGCCCAGCGCCATGGTGGTCAACCACGGCAGCATCAGCAGCACGATGCCGGCCCCGATCAGCGCAAAGGAAATCGTCAGGATGCGGCCACGCCCGTGCCGCATCGCCAGTTGCCCCATCCATGCGGAGCTGAAGGTGCCCACCAGGTACACGCTGAAGATCAGCCCGACCACGGTCTGGCTCAGGTGATAGGGCGGCGCCAGCAGGTGATAGCCCAGGTAGTTGTAGAGGGTGACGAACACGCCCATCAGCACGAACGAGGTGGCGAACAGCCACGGCAGGCCGGGGTCGGCAAACAGCGTGCGCCAGCGCGACGGCAACTGGCGCAGGCCACCACGGCGCGCCTGGAAGTGCCGCGACGCCGGCAGTTGCAGCCACAGCAGCACGGTGCTCGCCACCGCAATGATCGACACCGCGCCGATGCCCCAGCGCCAGCCCCAGTGGTCGGCGATGATGCCGGCCAGCAGGCGCCCGCTCATGCCGCCGATGGCATTGCCGCCGATGTACAGGCCCATCGCCAGGCCCAGCGCGCGGCTGTCCATCTCCTCCACCAGATAGGTCATGGCCACCGCCGGCACACCGCTCAGGGCCAGGCCCAGCAGGGTGCGCAGCACCAGCATCGTGGTCCAGTCATCCACCAGCGCGGTGCACAGCGACAGCAGCGCCGACGCCATCAGGGCCACGATCATCAGCGGCCGGCGGCCGACCGCATCGGACAGCAGGCCGGCCAGCAGCATGGCCACCGCCAGCGTGCCGGTACTCAACGACAGCGACATCGCGCTGCCGGCGGCTGACACGCCGAAGTGGCGGCTGAACTCGGGCAGCAACGGCTGCACTGTGTACAGCAGGCCGAAGGTGGAAAAACCGGCCAGGAACAGCGCCACCGCGGTACGGCGGAACGCCGGGGTGCCCTGCTGGATGCGGGTGTCAGTGCCGGAATCGGGGGTACGGGGGCGGGCGTGGGTGGCCGCCGCGGTTTCGCCAGTCATGGGATCGTGTGGCCGTGGGGCGGCCAGGGTGGGAGTCAGGCGGCCAGCGTAGGTCGCCTTATCCAGTCGATCCATAACCTGATAGGTCAGGATTGATATGCAGAACGTATCAATTCAGTTTACAGGCGCAGCCACTCGAAGCCATCGCCGCGACGGTAGTACACCGAAACGGCGCGCCCGTAGAGGGCATCGGCATCGACGAAGCCGAAGAAGCGGCCATCGAAACTGTTGCCGCGGTGGTCACCCAGTACCAGCACCTTGCCGGCCGGCACCTGCAGGTCGGCAATATCCGGGCCACCGCCCATGTCCAGGTCCAGCTGGGCCTGGCGCGGACCGAAGGCTTCGGTATCGGCCAGGCCGGCCATCTGCAACGGCTGGCCGTTGATGGTCAGGTGGCCACTGTGCAGCTGCACGCGGTCACCGGCCACGGCCACCACGCGCTTGATCAGGCGGGTACCGTCGGCCGGCGAATCGAACACGGCCACTTCGCCGCGCTGCGGCGTGCCGGTGGCCAGCAGCTGCTGGTGGGTGAAGGGCAGGCGCAGGCCGTAGGCGCGCATGTCCACCACCACGCGGTCGCCGGGCTGCAGGGTGGGCTGCATCGAACCGCTGGGCACCACGTAGTGGTTGGCCAGGGTGTCGCGGGCGGCGGCCAGCAGGCCCAGCATCACCAGCAGCGGCAGGGCTTCTTTCTTCAGCCAAAGCAGTGCGCGTTGGGAAAAGGGAGGGCGGGCGACAGCATCCATGACAGGCTCCGGGTGGGTGGTAGCTGGATCAGACCACAGACCGGCGGCAGAGGTTCCCGGTTGGGTCGGGCAAGGGGGTCAGAGCCCTTTCCGCAGTGCGGAAAGGGATCCGACCCCGGTGCGGCGCAATGAAAAACGGCGGGGTTGCCCCCGCCGTTTTCGCTCTTTTATTTCAGCCCGCGGAACTTCAGCAGCGGTTCCACCGACGGGTCCTTGCCGCGGAAATCGCGGTACAGGGTGGACAGTTCCACGCTGTTGCCGCGCGACAGGATCTTGTCGCGGAACTCCTGGCCGTTGGCCGCGGTCAGGCCACCGTGTTCGGTGAACCACTGGAACGCGTCGTGGTCCAGCACCTCGGCCCAGAAGTAGGCGTAGTAGCCGGCCGAATAGCCGCCGCCCCAGATGTGGTCGAAGTAGGTGGTGCGGTAACGCGGCGGCACTTGGGGCAGGTCCACCTTGAACTTCTTCAGTGCGCTGGCTTCAAAGGCGCCCACATCCTGCAGCGGGGCATCGGCCTTCTGGGTGTGCCAGGCCAGGTCCAGCAGCGCCGCCGACAGGTATTCGGTGGTCGCGTAGCCCTGGTTGAAGCTGCGTGCCTTCAGGATCTTGTCCACCAGTTCCTGCGGCATCGGCTCGCCGGTCTTGTAGTTCTTGGCGTAGTTGGCGAACACCTTCGGGTCCAGCGCCCAGTGTTCGTTGAACTGCGAGGGGAACTCGACGAAATCGCGCGAGGTGGCGGTGCCGGCGATCGACGGGTACTTCACGTTGGAGAACATGCCATGCAGCGCGTGGCCGAACTCATGGAACAGCGTGGTGACGTCGTCGAAGCTGAGCAGCGCCGGCTGGCCGGCGGCCGGCTTGGTGAAGTTGCAGACGTTGTAGACCACCGGCTTGGCACCGGTCAGGCCGTCCTGTTCAACGAACACGTCCATCCAGGCGCCGCCGGACTTGGTGTCACGCTTGAAGTAGTCGGTGTAGAACAGGGCCAGCGAGGTGCCGTCCTTGTCGAACACTTCGTACACCTTCATGTCCGGGTTGTAGGTCGGAATGTCGGTGCGCGGCTTGAAGGTGATGCCGTACAGCTGGGTGGCGGCGTAGAAGACGCCGTTCTGCAGCACGTTGTCCAGTTCGAAGTACGGCTTGATCTGCGATTCGTCCAGATCGTACTTGGCCTTGCGCACCTGTTCGGCGTAGAAGTCCCAGTCCGAAGCGGCCAGCTTGAAGCCGCCGTTCTGCGCGTCGATCACCTTCTGGATGTCGGCCGCTTCCTCACGCGCCTTGGCGGTGGCCGCCGGCACGGTGTCGGTCAGCAGCTTCAGCGCCGCGGCCGGGGTCTTGGCCATCTGGTCGCCCAGGTTGTAATCGGCGTAGGTGTCGAAGCCCAGCAGCTTGGCCTTCTGCGCACGCAGCTGGGCCAGGCGCTGCACGGTCTGCCGGGTGTCGTTGGCATCGCCGCGCTCGGCACGGGTTTCCGAAGCCTTCAGCACGGCGGCGCGCTGGTCGCGATCGCTCAGCGAACCCAGCACCGGCTGCTGCGTGGTGTTCTGCAGCGGCAGCAGGAACTTGCCGTCCAGCTTGCGGGCGCTGGCGTCGGTGGCGGCGGTGTTGATCGCGTTCTCGTCCAGACCGGCCAGCTTGGCCTTGTCGTCCACCACGACGGCGGCGGCAGCGGTGGCCGCGACCAGGCGGGTGTGGAACTGGGTGGACAGCGTGGTCTCTTCCACGTTCAGCTTGCGCAGGCTGGCCTTGTCGGCGTCGGACAGCTGGGCGCCAGCGCGCACCAGGTTGTCGTAGTAATGCTCGACCAGGCGCTTCTGCACCGGGTCCAGTTCCAGCGTGTCGCGCTGGTCGTACAGCGACTTCACGCGCGCGAACAGCTTCGGATCAAGGTTGATCTCGTCCTGGTGCGCGGCCAGCTTCGGTGCGATCTCTTCCTGGATCTTCTGGCGCGCATCGGTGCCATCGGCCTGGACCAGGCCAAAGAAGATGCGCGACACGCGGGTGAGGGTTTCACCGCTGCGCTCCATCGCCACCAGGGTGTTGTCGAAGGTGGCCGGCTCGGGGTTGTCGGCGATCTTGCGCACGTCGGCCAGGTGCTGGCGCATGCCTTCTTCGAAGGCCGGCAGGTAATCGCTGTCCTTGATCTTGTCGAACTGCGGCGCCTGGAACGGCAGCGTGCTGGCGCTCAGCAGCGGGTTGGTGGAGGCATCGGCCGGCTGCTGGGCCGGGGTCTGCTGGGCTTCGGACACGGGGGTGGACTCCTTGCCGGAACAGGCCGCCAGCGCCAGGCTGATGGCGGCGGCCAGGACTACGGTACGCGACATGTAGAACGCTCCTTGGGCGGGCGGTAGGGAATGACAGCCCTCCACCCTACTCCTGTCGCGGCCGCCCGGCATGTGCCGGACGTGGCGTGTAAGCGGCCGCTGCGGGGCGTTTCAGACCGTGCCGCGGGTCTTGCCCATCCACGGGCGGTAGAACTCACGGATCGCCGCCATGTCAGCGGCATCATCGCCGGTGGGGGTGAACAGCGGGCCGATGCCGATGGTCTTTTCCGGGTAGTGGAAATAGGCCGCCAGGATCGGTACGTCGGCCATCCGCGCGATCTTCAGGAAACCGGCCTTCCAGTCCTTCACCGCCTTGCGGGTGCCCTCGGGGGTGATGGCGAACCACATTTTTTCGTTGTTGCGCAGCAGGTCCACCGCCTGGCCGACGGTGCCCTGCGGCGAACTGCGGTCCAGCGGGATCACCCCCAGCCGGTGCAGCAGCGGGCCCAGCGGCCACCAGAACAGCGAGGCCTTGCCCAGCACCTTCACCTTCATGCCCAGTGCGATCTTGGCCGCCATGCCCCACAGCCCGTCCCAGTTGGACGAATGCGGCGCGATAATGAAGACCAGGCGCGGAATGTCCGGCAGCGTGCCGGTCACCTTCCAGCCGCCCAGGCGCAGGGTGCAGCGCGCCAGCCAGCGCAGGAAGGCGTTGGGTTTGACCTGCGGCATGCTCGGCGGCACGGCCGGCAGCAACGGCGTCGGGTTGTTCAAGCAATCACTCCCAGTCACGTGATGAGCGCGCGCGCTTGATCTGCGCGCGCCCGCGTTTGGCGTCCAGACGACGCAGTTTCGACCCGAGGCTCGGCTTGGTGGCCTTGCGTGGTTTGGGCACGCTCAGCCCGGCCTGGATGAAGGCCGCCAGCCGCTCGCGCGCATCCTCGCGATTGCGATCCTGGGTGCGGAACCGTTGCGCATCGATGACCAGCACGCCTTCGCCGGTCATGCGCCGGTCGCGCCGGGCCAGCAGGCGCGTGCGCAACGGCTCGGGCAACGTGGGCGAGTTGGCCACATCGAAACGCAGTTCCACCGCAGTGGACACCTTGTTGACGTTCTGGCCGCCGGCACCACTGGCGCGCACGAACCGCTCGACGATCTCGCCGTCGGGGATTTCAAGCTGCGCGCTGATGGTGACCGGTCCCATGCCCATGCGCGCATTGTAGCCGTACCAGCGTTGCCGTGGCCGCCATCGCGTGGCGTATGCCGCCGATCAGGTACCGAACACGCCGCCTTCGCCTGCGCAGCAGGTATGCTGGGGCTTCCATGTACCGCAGGAAGCTTCGCATGACCCGCCTTGTCCCCGCCCTGCCCGCGCGCCTGCGCCGCGCTGCCCTGCTGCTGGCCCTGGCCGCGTGCAGCAGCCCGGTCTGGGCGGCGCCGCCGACCGACAGCGACATCAACCGCCTGCTGGCCGCCTCGCGCGCGCAGACCATGCTCGATGCGGCCCTGCCGCAGATCGAGGCGATGCAGCAGCAGCAGTTCCAGCAGGCCACCGCGCAGCGCCAACTGACCGCCCAGCAGCAGGAACAGCTGCAGCGCATCCAGGCGCGCACCACCCAGACCCTGCGCCAGGCGCTGTCGTGGCAGCAGCTGCGCCCAATGTATGTCGATCTCTACAAGAAGACCTTCAGCAAGGAAGACGTGCTGGCCATGGCCGAGTTCTACGAGAGCCCGGCCGGCCAGAGCCTGCTGGACAAGACCCCGGCGCTGATGCAGAACGTGATGGTGGCCATCCAGACCCGCATGCAGCCGCTCATCACCGATCTGCAGAAAGACCTGGAAGCGATCGTGAACGAGCCGGAAAAGAAATAATCCCGTCGGGGTCGGATCCCTTTCCCAACGGGAAAGGGCTCTAACCCCGGCGTTACCTTCAGACCACCTGCCAGCCGAACAGGTCCAGCGCCTTCTGGAATCCGGCATCCACCGGTGCACGCACATCCAGCACGCCGCCGTCGGGGTGCGGGAAACGCAGTCGTTCGGCGTGCAGCAGCATGCGATGCACGCCCTGCATGCGGAAATTGCGGTTGTGGCGCCCATCACCATGGCTGGTGTCGCCAATCAGGTGGTGTGACAGGTGCTTCAGGTGCCGGCGGATCTGCCGGAAGCGACCGGTCAGCGGCTGGCAGCGCAGCAGCGCGTAACGCGAACTGGCGAATTCCCCCACCGGCACCGACAGCTCGCCGGTAGCCAGACGCTGGAAATCGGTCACCGCCGGCTTCTTCACCGGCTTGCCGGGCCCGCCATCCAGATCGTGGTCCACCTGCCAGGCCTCCTCGGCGGGCCAGCCACGGCAGATGGCCAGGTAATCCTTGCTCACCTCACCGCCCATCAGCGCCTTGCCCAGCACGCTGGCGGTGTCGCGGTCGAAGGCCAGCAGCAGGCAGCCGCTGGTGGCGCGGTCCAGGCGGTGCACCAGGAAGATCGGGCGGCCCAGCTGCTCGCGCAGGCGGTCGGCCAGGAAATCATCTTCGCCGCGGGCCAGCTTGCTGTCATGGACCATCAGCCCGGCCGGCTTGTTGACCACGGCCAGGCGTTCGTCCAGGTGCAGCAGCTGCAGGGGGGCGGTTTCGGGGGCGGATTCGGTATCGGTACTCACCGCCCGATTATACGGGGGCCCCGCATGGGGTCGGATCCCTCTCCGTAGGAGAGGGCTCTGACCCCGGGTATGGGACACGCAGCCGTCAGCCGTTGCGCACCGCCAGCAGTTCGCCATTGCCCACCGGCACCAGGCTGGTACTGAAGTCCGCATCGGCCTCCAGCAACGCGCACAGCGGCTGCATCTGTGCGGCATGCGAGGTGGCGTTGTCCACCACCAGCAGGCCGCCGGGGCGCAGCACGCGGCGCAGCTGCGGCCACCAGCCGGCGTACTGTTCGCGGTCCGAATCGAGGAACAGCAGGTCCACGCTGGCGTCGTCCGCCGCTGCCAGCCAGACCCCGGCATCGCCCTGCACCAGGGTGATGCGCTCGGCCAGGCCACTAAGGGCGAAATTCGCGCGTGCCATCGCCACCTTGTCGGCGGCGTATTCCAGCGTGGTCACGTGGCCATTGATGGCGGCGGCGGCCTCGGCCAGCCACAGCGTGGAATAGCCGTTGGAGGTACCGATTTCCAGCACGCGCCGGGCCTGGCCGAACCGCACCAGCACCGACAGCAGTTCGCCGGTATCGGCGGTGATGTTGAGCATGCGCCGGCCACGCTCGCTTTCGCGCGCATCGTTGTCGGCGCCGTGGCGCGCCAGTGCGTCCTTCAGTGCTGCCAGATCCATATCGCGTCCTGCACGGCGTGCCGCATTCGGCACGATCGGACGATTGTCGCGCGAACCACACCATCGCCGCGAGTGGCGTCATCCACGCGCTGGCTGGCATTGCAGCGTGATCCTGCGCGCTTTTCGGAAATGTTGCATGGATCACCTGCGACAGCACTGCGATAGTCCCGGCCCTCTCGGCGCACGCCCCGGCACACGCGCCTGTTTCCCGAATCCTGCAAGGACCCCGCCATGCCCCTGGATATTCTGGCGATCGGCGCCCACCCCGATGACATTGAACTGGGCTGCGGCGGCAGCCTGGCCAAACTGGCCGGTGACGGCGCGCGCATCCACGCGCTGGTGCTGAGCCGCGGTGGCCGCGGCTGCCACGATGGCGCTGACCGCAGCGGCGAATCGCATCGCGCCCTGCAGCAGCTGGGCGCCCTGCATGTGCAGCAGTGCGACTTCCCCGATACCTGCTTCCCGGCCTGCCGCAACGAACTGATCGCGACCATCGAGCGTGCCTGCGCTGCCGTGGCACCCCAGCGCGTCTACACCATGTGCGGGCAGGACCATCACCAGGACCATCGCACCGTGCATGAGTGCTCGATCATCGCCTGCCGCGGCGTGGGCCAGGTGCTGTGCTACGAAAGCCCCAGCACGCTGCCGCAGTTCGCGCCGCAGGTGTTCGAGGACATCAGCGCACAGCTGGAGCAGAAGATCCTGGCGCTGCGCGAACACGCCAGCCAGGGCGAGCGCCAGTACATGCAGGAAGGGCACCTGCGCTGCCACGCGCAGTTCCGCGGCCAGCAGATCGGCATCGGTCCCTGCGAAGGCTTCCTGGCCCACCGGATGGTGCTGTGATGAAAACCCTGTTGTTCCTGGCCATGTGTGCGTTCATCGCGGTGCGGTTGCTGGTGCACGCCGCGCGCCGGCCCAGCCAGCAACTGCGCAGCATCGACGCCATCGTGCCTGCCTACAACGAAGCGCCGTGCCTGGCGCGTTCGCTCACCGACCTGCTGCACAACCGCTACGTGGCGCGGGTGATCTGCGTGAATGACGGCTCCACCGATGCCACCGCGCAGGTGCTGGACGACCTGCAGGCGCGCTGGCCCGGGCGCCTGGTGGCGGTACACCAGGCCAACACCGGCAAGGGCGGTGCGCTGATGCACGGCCTGCAGCATGTCACTGCCGAACAGGTGTTCCTGACCGATGCCGATACCCGCATCGACCCGAACGGCGATGGCCTGGGCCATCTGCTGGCCGAGATCGAGCACGGCGCCGATGCCGTGGGCGGCGTGCCTTCCTCGTGCCTGCGCGGCGCCGGCTTCCTGCCGCATGTGCGGGCCAGCCTGAAGCTGCCGATGATCGTGATCAAGCGCAGCTTCCAGCAGTGGTTGGGCGGCGCACCGTTCATCGTGTCGGGGTCGTGCGGGCTGTTCCGCACCGCCGTGCTGCGCAAGGTCGGGTTTTCCGATCGCACCCGGGTGGAAGACCTGGACATGTCGTGGTCGCTGGTGGCGCAGGGCTTCCGCGTGCGGCAGAGCATCCGCTGCGTGGTCTACCCGCAGGAATGCAACACGCTGCGCGAGGAATGGCGGCGCTGGCGGCGCTGGATCGTGGGCTATGCGGTCTGCATGCGCCTGCACCGCGGCCTGCTGCTCAGCCGCTTCGGCGTGTTCAGCATCCTGCCGATGATCCTGCTGGCGTTGCTGGGCGTGGCTGCCTCGCTGCATGTCTGGTTCGGTGCGGCGCAGGTGCAGGGGCCCGGCGGGCTGATGCTGGCGGTGATGCCGCTGGTCTGGATCGGCATCGTGATGTTGCTGGCGGTGATCAGCGCGGTGCACCACCGCAGTGCCTGGCTGGTGCCCGCCGCCGCGTTTTCCATGCTGTACGTGCTGCTGGCCTATGCGATCTGGCTGGTGCACGGGTTGAAGGGACTGTGCACCGGGCGCGAGCCGGCACGCGACAAGCCGACCAGGTACCCGCATGTGGTGGAATGACCTGCAGGCGATGGAAGCGGCACTGGCCACGCTGGTGCCTGCCATCGATCCGCGTGCGCAGGTGTCAGCGCGGGCAACGCTGCGGGGTGCGGTGCGCATCGGCGCCGGCAGCCGCATCTGCGATGGCGCGCATGTCCAGGGCCCGGTACTGATCGGTCGCGACTGCCTGATCGGCAACCACGCGCTGCTGCGCGGGCCACTGCAGATCGGCGATGGCACGCGCATCGGCTTTGCCAGCGAACTGAAGCACGCGCTGATCGGCCAGCAGGTCAGCATCGGCCCGCAGTGCTTCATCGGCGACAGCCGCATTGATGACCACGCCTACCTGGGCGCGCTGGTACGCACCAGCAACCACCGCCTGGATGGCGCCCACATCCGCGTGCATATGGGCGGCGAAGTACACGACAGCCAACGCGACAAGCTGGGTGCCTGGATCGGCGCACGCGCCGCGCTGGGCGTCGGCGTGATCATCCTGCCCGGGCGCATCGTCGCTGCGGGCAGCCAGTTCGGCCCACGCATCACCGTGGAACGAAACCTGCCGGCGGGCCGCTACCGGCTGGCGCAGCAACTGCATTCCCAACCCCTGGAGTAACCACCATGCGATTGATCTTCCGTGGCGCACTGCCGTGCGCCCTGCTGCTGGCCGTGTCCAGCGCCCATGCCGGTATCGACCGGGTTGCGCTGCAACTGGACCACGCCGACTACACCGATGGCTTCGGCCACCGCGATGTGCAGACCCTGGACGTGGCCGGGCGCACTGGCGACAGCCGCTGGCAGCTGGGCCTGGCCCATGGCGAGCGTGACTACGGCAGTGCCCGCTTCGGCGGCAACCGGGTGCAGGGCGCGCTGCACCACACCTGGTCGCCACGGTTCTCCACCCGCACCGCGGCCATGGCGTCCAACGACGATCCGGTGTTCGTGAACCGGCAGATCCAGCAGGACCTGCAGTGGAAAGTGGCGCCGCAGACCGTGCTGAGCGTGGGCGGCAAGTACGCCGAGTACCATGCCGGCGCCTATGTCAGTGGCTGGTCCGTGGGCGCGTCGCATTACTTCCCGCGCGTCACCGCGTCGCTGCGGCACGAGCGTCATCGCCAGTCCAATGGCCCCGATGGTCATGGCACCACCGTGTCGCTGCGCTTGAAGGACCGCAGCGGGCGGGGTTCCACCCAGCTGTGGCTGGGCCAGGGCACCTCGGGGTATACCGCCGACTCCGATCCGCTGCTGCTGCGCGAACACGACTCCAAGCGGGTCTTCCTGCGCCGCAACCAGCCGCTGGGCCAGCATCTGATGCTGGAAGCCGGGCTGGGCAAGACGTGGCATTCAACGCGTCTGGATCGATTCCAGAGCGTGCAGTCGCACCTGGGCCTGGGCTACCACTGGTAGCCGCGGAATGGGCTGGCAGCGTCCTGCGCTGCCAGCCACTCAACCGGGTCGGCTCAACGCCACCAGGCGCGGGCCAGCGCGAACGCGCCCAAGGCGGCAGCGCCCAGGCTGAGCATGGGCACATCGCCCCAGTACCAGCCGGGCGGCTGCAGTACATACAACAGCGCGGCAATGGCCAGCAGGCCCACGCCGGTGATCGCGCCGACCGCGCGCTTCTGCAGCTTCTGCAGGCTGGCATCCAGCGCCACCAGATCGCGCGAGCGCATGGCCAGTTCGTGGCGGCCTTCCACCTGCTGGCTCAGCCAGGCATGCACCAGGCGCGGCATGTCCGGCGCGTGGGTCATGATTTCCGGCAGGCGCTTGCCGATCTCGCGCACCACCCTGCGCGGGCTGTAACGCTCGCGCAGGATCTTCGCCAGCACCGGCTTGGCCACCGCCCAGATGTCGATCTGCGGGTCCAGCTGGCGGCCCACGCCTTCGATGTTCAGCAGGGTCTTCTGCAGCAGGATCAGCTGTGGCTGCAGGGTCAGCTGGTAGCGCTGGGCGACCCGGAACAGCTTCAGCAGCACCTCGGCCAGCGAAATCTGCGACAGCGGCCGGGTGAAGTACGGTTCGCACACCGAACGCACCGCCGCTTCCAGATCATCGATGCGCACGTTGTCCGGCATCCAGCGCGCCTGCACGTGCAGTTCGGCAATGCGACGGTAATCGCGGTTGAAGATGGCCATGAAGTTCTCGGCCAGGTAGTACTGATCTTCCTGCGAGAGCTGGCCCATGATGCCGAAGTCCAGCGCGATGAAGCGCGGGTTGTCGCGGCGCGCCGGATCGGTGTCGACCCAGATGTTGCCGGCGTGCGCATCGGCGTGGAAGAAGTTGTCGCGGAACACCTGGGTGTAGAACACCCGCACGCCCTTGGCAGCCAGCGCCTTGCGGTCGATGCCGGCCTGGTCCAGGGCGACGATGTCGTCGGACGGAATGCCCCACACGCGCTCCAGGGTCAGCGCGCGTTCGGCGGTGTGGCTCCAGATCACTTCCGGTACGTACAGGTCGTCGCTGTTTTCCCAGAAGCGGCGCAGCACGCTGGCGTTGGCGCCTTCGCGCTGCAGGTCCAGCTCGGCGGCCAGGGTGTTTTCCACCTCGGCCACCACTTCACGCGGGCGGATCTTGTCGGCACGGGGGTGGGTGCGTTCGACCAGGCTGGCCAGCGAGTTCAACAGCGCGATGTCGGCGTCGATCTGCTTCTCGATGCCCGGGCGCAGCACCTTCACCACCACCTGGCGGCCATCGGCCAGGGTGGCCGCGTGCACCTGCGCGATCGAGGCCGAGGCCAGCGGCTCGGTATCGAAGCTGGCGAAGGCCTCGCTGACCGGCAGGCCCAGCGCTTCTTCCACGATGCGGCGCGCGGTATCGCCGTCGAACGGCTTGACCCGGTCCTGCAGCAGGGTCAGTTCGGCGGCCACGTCCGGCGGGACCAGGTCGCGGCGGGTGGACAGGATCTGGCCGAACTTGACGAAGATCGGGCCCAGGTCCTGCAGGGCCAGGCGCAGGCGCGCGCCACGCGACTGCGCGGCAATGGCGGCCGGTGCACGCGGCACGAAGGGTTTGGCCAGGCGCAGCCAGCGCTCGGCCGGGGTGCCCTGCAGCAGGTCGTCCAGTCGGTAACGCAGAATGACCCGGCCGATGCGGTTGGCCCGCAGCAGCGCCTTCATGCGGCACCCCGCAGTCGCTGCACGCGCACCTGCAATCGTTCAACGTCGTCGCGCAGCACGTCCACGTCATCGTGGAAGGCGTCCAGTTCGCCGCGCGGCACCACATCACGCGATTCTTCGGTAACGAATTCGGCGGCACTGTGGGCCAGGTCGATCGCGCCCTGGCGGGCGTGCTGCAGGGCGCCGCGCAGGGTGTTGGCCACCTGCACGCCCAGCACGTCGCCGAACACGCTTACGAACGGCTGCTGCCAGTCTGGATCGAAACCCTTGGCCAGCTGCTGCAGGCGGCGCGCCAGTTCGGCATCGCCGGCCACGCGCACGCGGCCCTTGCCGTGGTCGTCGCTGCGCCGTGCGTTGGCCAGCAGCGGCAGCTGTGCCAGCACACCGGCCAGGCTGCTGCGCACGGCCAGGTCGGCTTCCTGCGCGTCGACCGGGCCGACCCGCAGCTGGTCGCCTTCCACGCTGATGCGCATTGCCAGCGACGGGGCTTCCAGGGTCAGGTCGATGTGCCGGCCGTGCAGGCTGGCCAGGGCGTGGCGGGTGTCCGGATCCAGCGCCAGGGCGCGGTTCAGGGCGATCTGCAGGGCGCGGCCAGCGACCGGCTTGAGGGACTTGAGCAGGGAAAGAGCCATGTGCGCATTCTACCTGCGCAGGTGGCGGGCTTGGGCCGGGCTGCCGCCCGCCCCCCCTTTGTAGAGTCGAGCCATGCTCGACTGAAGAAGCAACGTCAACAGCGGGCATTCCAGGGGATGGCGGGGTGGGTCCGGTTGCGGGGGACGGCGCAAGTACGTCCATGTAGCCTTGGCCGCGGCATCCATGCCGCGGACACCCCCGCAACCGGACCCACCCCGCCTCTGACAGTCTGCTGCGATCTATCGGAACAAGCAGGGTCGGATCCCGTTGCTTCGCAACGGGCTCTGACCCCTGGCTGGATGAGTCCAAGGGGATTCATCTGTGCCTCACCTGGCCGGCGCGGGAAGGTTCATGCTGTGGGTCCTTGTTGCACAGGACATCGCATTGCCCATGGCACGTACCCGGGTTGGCATCATTTTCGGCGGCACGTCGTCCGAACACGAAGTGTCGCTGCAGTCGGCGAAGAACATCCTTGATGCGCTGGATCGACAGCGCTACGAACCGGTGCTGGTCGGCATCGACAAGCAGGGGCAGTGGCATCTGCTGCAGCCCGATGCGTTCCTGCTCAATGCCGATGATCCGGCGCGGATCGCGCTGCGCCCGACCGGCGCCACCTCGGCGCTGCAGCCGGGTGCTGCACTGGCGCAGATCGATGTGGTGCTGCCCATCGTGCATGGCCCGCTGGGTGAAGACGGCGCGTTGCAGGGCCTGCTGCGCATGGCCGGCCTGCCGTTCGTGGGCTCGCCGGTACTGGGCTCGGCGGCGGCGATGGACAAGGACGTGGCCAAGCGCCTGCTGCGCGATGCCGGTCTGCCGGTGGCACCGTGGGTGTGCATCCGTCGCCACCAGGCCTCGCAGGTGGATGTGGCCGCGCTGATCGCGCAGTTGCGGCTGCCGCTGTTCGTGAAGCCGGCCAACCAGGGTTCGTCGGTGGGCGTGAGCAAGGTGAAGGATGCGGAGGGCTTCGCCGCGGCGCTGGCACTGGCGCTGCGCCACGATCACAAGGTGCTGGTGGAATCAGCGGTGGCCGGCCGCGAGATTGAATGTGCCGTATTGGGCAACGAGCAACCGCAGGCCAGTGTGTGTGGCGAGGTCGTGGTGCACGACGAGTTCTACGCCTACGACACCAAGTATCTGAACGCCGCAGGGGCCGATGTGGTGGTGCCGGCGGCCATTGATGCCGACAGCCAGGCGCGTATCCAGCAGATCGCGCTGCAGGCGTACCAGGCGCTGGAATGCGCCGGCATGGCGCGGGTGGATGTGTTCCTGGGGGCTGATGGGAAGATCACCATCAACGAGATCAATACCCTGCCCGGCTTCACCCGCATCAGCATGTATCCCAAGCTGTGGGGTGCCAGCGGGTTGGGCTACACCGCGCTGATCACGCGGTTGATCGAACTGGCGCTGGAACGGCACGCGGCGGACAAGGCGCTGGTGTAACCCGGGGAACCCGCATGGCGTGCGACATGCGGGGCCTGCTTCTGTAGAGTCGAGCTTGCTCGACTGCTGTTGGAACAGTCGAGCATGGCTCGACTCTACAGGTGCGTCAGTCGAGCAAGCTCGACTCTACCCGCGCTTGCGGAACATCGAGATCACCGCAAGGATCAGGAACACGACGAACAGGATCCAGGCGATGTTGCTGGCGGCGCCGGCAATGCCGGAGAAGCCGAGCACGGCGGCGATGATGGCGATGACGAAGAAAATAACGGCGTAGTGCAGCATGGCGCTCCTCGCGATGGGTCGGGCCGTGGATGGCGTGGGTCCATCCTCCCGATCCGGCGGTGTGCAACCGGTGACGGCCACCTCTGCGCGCGATGAAGCCTTCAGCGCCGTGAGGCCGCCGTCACGATGCGGCGTGCAGGCGGCGCAGCCCTTCTTCGATGCTGACCTGCGGCACGTAACCGAAATCGCGGCGCGCCGGTTCCATGCTGTACCAGTGCGGCGTGCACAGCTGCTCGGCCAGGAAACGGGTCAACGGCGGTTCGCCGGGCAGGCGCAGCAACGGCCACAGGCGCTCGCACACCGCACCGATGCGGTAGGCCGTCTTGAAGCTGAGGGTCTTGTCCACGGCCGGGGCATTCACCGCCGCCAGCAGTTTGTTCAACAGCTCGCGCATCGGCAGCGGTTCGCCGTTGGAAATGAAGTAGGCCTTGCCGGCACAGGCCGCGCCCGGGGCCAGCGCTTCGAAGGCAAGGAAATGAGCCAGCGCAGCGTTGTCGATGTAGGTGGTATCGACCTTGTTGCTGCCATCGCCGACCAGGCGCAGGCGGCCCTGCCGGGCACGCTGGGCCAGCCGCGGCACCAGCTGCAGATCCCCCGGGCCCCAGATCAGCCGCGGGCGCAGCGCCACGGTGGCCAGGCGCGCATCGTTGGCGGCCAGCACGCGCTGTTCGGCAATCGCCTTGGTGGCCGCATACGGGGCCTGGAAGTTTTCGCCGTAGGGCACTTCGTCGGCGCCCAGCCCTTCCACCGGGTGGGTGGCGCGATGGGTCACGCTGGGCGTGGAGGTGTAGACCAGGCGACCCACGCCATGCGCGCGGCAGGCGGCGATCACGTTGTCGGTGCCCACCACGTTGGCCTGGTGGTAGCTGTCATAGCTGCCCCACGCGCCCGCCTTCGCCCCGTTGTGGAACACCGCATCCACCCCGGCCACCGCATGCAGCACGGCCTGCGGGTCGGCCAGGTCACCCCGGATCTGGCCCACGCCCATCGCCTGCAGCGCCGGGTAGTGGCCACGGTTGAGCGCCAGGACCTGGTGGCCGCGCTCCAGCAGGCCGCGGCACAGGGCCTGGCCGAGGAAACCACCACCACCGGTGACCAGAATCTTCATGCACGCTTCTCCAATGCAGCGCTGGCCCAGACGGCCAGCTTTTCACGGCCGATCTTGGCGTTGTGTCGGATGTCCACGGGGAAGCCCGGATGGACCAGGAAGTGCTGCACGCCGGCAGCGGGCAGGTGCGTGGCTGCGTGCGTGCGCAGCGCCTCCTGCAGGGCCGCGCCATCGCGGGTGCCGCGCTGCAGTTCCACGCACAGCACCGGCACCTGTGCACCGGCCGGGCCCACGCCCACCAGTGCGGTGCGGGCCACGCCGGGCAGCGTGTTGAACACCGGCTCCACCTGTTCGGTGTACAGCGGCCCGCGCGCGGTTTCCACGCGGTGGGTCTTGCGCCCACAGAACCACAGTCGGCCCTGCGCATCGAAGTAACCGACATCGCCCATGCGGTGCACGATGCGGGTGCTGCCATCGGCCAGGGTTTCGGCAATCTTTGCCGCCGCCGTTGCCTGCGGGCGGTTGAAGTAGCTGTCGGTGGCGGTCGGCCCGGCTACGGTGATCTCGCCCACTTCACCCACGCCCAGCACGCGCGCCTGCGACCAGTCGGGCAGCGGGGCGTCATCGATGGCGATGATGCGCACTTCGTTGGGTGCCACCACGCTGCCCACGCAGGTACCGGCACCGGCCTCGGTAGCAGCACGGGTACGTTCCAGTTCACGGCCTTCCACCACGGCCACCGGCAGGCATTCGGTCGCGCCATACGGCGTCCAGAACTGCGCTTCGTCGGGCAGCAGGCGGCGGATGGTGGCCACCACGTCCGGCGGTACCGGCGCACCGGCCGAGGTGACCCGGGTGACCGACGGCAGCGGCCGGCCATGGCGGGCCAGCACGCGCATCAAGGCCGGCGAACCGAACAGCTGGGTCACGCCGAAACGCTGGATGGCATCGTGCAGCCGCGCCGGGTCGGCCTGCGCCGGCCGGGTCGGGTCCATGTCCGGAATGACCGAGGTCAGCCCCAGCGCCGGGTCGAACAGCGCGAACGGCGGGAAGGTCGGCAGGTCGACCCCGCCCGCTTCCATGCCGAACGCTTTGCCCAGCAGCGCGATCTGGCCGACGAAATGGCGGTGGCGGTAGACCACGCCCTTGGGCACGCCGGTGGAGCCACTGGTGAACAGGATCGCCGCCGTGTCCTCGCCGTCGGTCGCGGCCAGCATCGGGCCGCTGGCGGCGCCGGCACGCTCCAGCGCGGCCAGGGTGGTGCCGCCCCAGCCCAGGCGCTGGCCCACGGTCACCAGGCGGGTGGCCGATGGTGCCCAGCGCAGCGCCAGACGGGCCACGTGGGCCAGGGGAATGCCGATGAAGGCCTCCGGCTGCGCTTCGTCCAGGCACTGCTTCAGCGCGCGCTTGTCGATGCCCGGATCCACCAGCACCGGCACCGCGCCCAGCTTGAACAGGGCGAACATCAGCAGGAAGAACTCCGGCGAGGGCCGCACCATCACCACCGTGCGCACCCCGCGGCCGATCCCGTAGCCGGCCAGGCCGGCGGCCATGGCGTCGCTGCGGGCATCCAGTTGGCGGTAGTCCAGGGTCACGTCATAGGCGGCCATGCCGTTGCCGGCGCCACGGCGGCCGGGGCAGCGGATGGCGATCTGGTCGGGGCGTTCACGGGCCAGTTCCGGCAGCCGCGCCGCAATATTGCAGGGTCGGTTCATCCGTTCATTGTCGCCGCTTACGGAATTTCTTGCGCGGCGGCCCACTTCGTGGAAAATCCGCAGCCTCGTCCCCCATTCCACTGCCGCCCGAGGCGGCTTGACCATGCAACATCCCTGCATGACCTGCGGCGCCTGCTGCACCCAGTACCGCGTGGCCTTTCACTGGATGGAATCGGACGAGGTCACCCCTGGCGGGGTACCGCACCAACTGACCGAAACGCTGGACCCGCACCGCCTGTGCATGCGCGGCACCCATTCCAAGCCGGTGCGCTGCGTGGCGCTGGATGCGCAGATCGGCGTGTATTCACGCTGCACCATCCACCCCAACCGGCCCAGCGTGTGCCGCGAGGTCGATGCGTCGTGGGAGTACGGCAAGGCCAGCCCGCAGTGCGACAAGGCGCGCATCGCCTATGGCCTGGACCCGCTGACCCCGGCGGACTGGGAAGGCAGCGACGGCAGCCCGATCGCGGCCTGAGGCCCGGGGTCGGATCCGTTTCGAAGAAACGGCTCTGACCCCGTGTCGCACAGAGAGGGTCAGAGCCCTCTCTGCGAGAGGGATCCGACCCCGCACCCCGATCAGACCGGGTTGGCGTCCAGGAAGGCGCGGATTTCCGGCACCAGCACTTCGTGCTTGTCTTCCAGCACGTAGTGGTTGGCATCTTCGAACGCATGCACCTGGGCAGCCGGCAGCGCAGCCTGAAAGCCCTTCAGGAAGTGGTGGTCGAACACGATGTCACGCAGGCCCCAGCCGATGAAGGCCGGGCGGTCGGCGAAGGACGGCAGCGCCTGGCCGGCGCGCTCAAGCAGCGACCAGCCCTTGTCGGCCGGCGACAGCGGAATGTCCTGCATGAAGCGGATCGTGCTGATGCGGTTGGCATAGCTGTTGTACGGCGCCACGTAGGCACGGCGCACGTCGGCCGGCATCTTCCGCTCCACGCCCAGCCACGAGGCACCGGAGGAGAACGCGTTGAAGGTGCGGATGATCCACTCGCCGATCTTCCAGTGCCGGCCCAGCGCGATCTGCCACGGCATTTTCTTCGCTGCCGGCAGCGGGAAGGCGGCGGTGTTGAGCACCACCAGGCGCTTCACCTGGTCGTGGTGCGACAGCGCCCAACCGAAGCCGATCATGCCGCCCCAGTCGTGCACGGCCAGGGTGACCGGGCCGGTGATGCCCAGGTGCTTCAGCAGCGCATCCAGGTCATCCACGCGCGACTGCAGGGTGTACTCGTAACGGCTGTCGTCGGGCTTGTCCGACAGGCCCATGCCGATATGGTCCGGCACGATGCAGCGGTACCTGTCCGACAGGCCGGCCACCAGCGTGCGCCAGTAATAGCTCCACGACGGGTTGCCGTGCACCATCACCACCACCTCGCCATCGCGCGGGCCTTCGTCGAGATAGCTCATCGACAGGCCGGGGCGAACCTCGAAACGCTGCGGGTGGGCGGGGTAACCGGGAAGATTCATGGGCCAGTTCTTCAGTAGGTGAACATCACTGCGCGCGCACAGGCGGCAGTACGTAACGTTGCGGGGTATGCGAATTGTCGGACAGCAGGCGCAGATAGGCAGGATGCAGGAACAGTTTCTCCTTGCCCATGCGTTGTTCCTGCAGCATGCCCACGTCCACCAGCTCACGCAGGTAGCGTGCTGCGGTTTCGCGGCGGGCAATGCCGGCATCCACCAGGTTCTGGATACGGCAGTAGGGCTGGCTGAACAGTACGTCGATCAGCTCGCGGCTGTAGATCTTGGGCCGCTGGATGCGCACCCACTCGCAGGCCTGCTCGTGCAGTTGGCGGATGGCATCGATCTTCGCGCCGGTCCAGCGCGCGGTATCGGCCACCGCATCCAGCATGTAGGCGATCCAGGCCGCCCAATCACCTTCGCGGGTGACCGCCAGCAGCAGCCGGTAATAGGCCGCCTTGCGTTCGATGATGTAGCGCGACAGGTAAAGCACCGGCAGATCGAGCAGATTCTGTTCCACCAGCATCAGCAGGTTCAGCACGCGCCCGGTTCGGCCGTTGCCATCGGTGAACGGATGGATCGCCTCGAACTGGTAGTGCGCCACGGCCATGCGGATGAGCGGATCGATATCCCGTTCATCGTGGATGAAGCGTTCCCAGTTGGCCAGCTTTTCGCGCAGCAGGGTCTCGCCGACAGGCGGCGTATAGATCACTTCGGCGGTCTGCTGGTTGACCAGCGCCGTGCCTGGCACGCGCCGCACCTGCATCTGCGCATCCTTGATGCGGCTGCAGACCCGTTCGGCGGTGTCGGTGCAGAGCGGCCGTTCCACCAATGACTGGAACCCTTCCTGCAACGCACTGCGATAGCGCAGCGCTTCGCGGGTGGCCGGGTCAGCACCGTGCTGCTGGTCGGCGAACCGGAACAGTTCGTCAGTGCTGGTGACGATGTTCTCGATTTCCGAACTGGCCTGCGCTTCGAGCAACGGGATGGTGTTGATCAGCACCGCCGGGTTGGGCAGGTGGCCGGTGGCCTGGCGCAACGACGCCAGTGCCTTGTGCGCTTCGATGCAGGCCTTCAGCAACGGCCGGGTTTCGAGCTCGGCGACAGGCGGCAGCGGCGGCAGGTCGTTATAGGGCGTCTGGGCATCCATACAGCCGCTCATGTCGATGGAATCGACATGATGCCGCCGACATGTCGAAAAATTAATGAATTTCGCACATGAACGCCTCCGAGGGCGCGTTCACGTTGCTCGGATCGCGCCATTGCGGCGCGATCCCAGGCCAGACCCGTCAAGCGACAGGCCAAGCGGTCTTACCAGACCACTTCGGCCATCGAACAGTTCAGGCCCGAACCGATGCCCAGAAGCGCGATGCGATCGCCCTTCTTCAGCTTGCCCAGCTGCTTCAGCTTGCTCAGCACGATCGGCACCGAGGCCGGACCGATGTTGCCGTGCTCGCCGAAGATGGTCATCACCTTCTTCGGGTCGATGCCGAAGTTCTTGATGAACGCAGCGGTGTGCGGCTGGCTGACCTGGTGGATGACGAACTGGTCCAGTTCCTCCACGGCCCAGCCCAGGGCGATCTTGGCGGCGGCAAAGGTCTTCTGCGCCAGCTTGATGCCTTCGATCAGCAGCAGGCGGGTGTCGGTCACCATGCGGTCCAGGTTGCCCAGGCACAGCTGGTTCCACTCGGTGGCCGAGCGGGTCACGCCACCCTTGTAGCGCGGCGCGTCGGGCACCAGTTCCGAGCGCGCCATGACCATGGCAGCGGCACCGGAGCCGGTGGTGAGCGCGGCCAGTTCGTTGCGGAAATCGTCGGCGGTGACGTCCGGGGCGGTCATCCGCTCCAGGGTCTTTTCGTACACCAGGTTGGCGGTTTCGCCATCGACCACCAGGGCGTAGTCGATGTCACCGCGCTCGAGCATGCGCGCGGCGATATCCATGCCGTTGATGAAGGCCAGACACGCGTTGGCCACGTCGAAGGTCATGCATTCGTCGCTGACGCCCAGGTTGCCCGACACGATGGAGGCGGTGGACGGCTCCAGGTAGTCGCGGCTGACCGAGGTGTTGACCAGCAGGCCGACCTGGCCGGCGGTGATGCCGGCATCTTCCAGCGCCTTGCGGCCGGCCATGGTGGCCGCGTCGGAGGCCAGCACACCGGTGTCCCACAGGCGGCGCGCGTGGATGCCGGCGATATCGCCCAGCACGTCGGTGCGGATACCCAGGCGGTCCAGGGTGGGCTGCAGGCGGTCGTTGATTTCCTTGGTCGTCAACGTATGCGGCGCGTCGACGTGTGCGAGGCCGGCGATCGAGACATTCTTGAAGAGCATCGAGGTTAGCGCCAAGGCTCAGGCAAAAGGGGGCGCTATTCTATAACCCCCGCGCCTTCACCGCATCTTTACGAATTCAGCCTTCCCCGTATGGTGAAGGATTCAGCGCGGCGGGCACTGGAAGGCGGCGAAGCGCTGGCTGCCATCGGCCGGGGCGGCGGCGGCCTGCACGGCATTGGCGCCGGCACTGGGGGCCTCGTTGCGGGCCAGGGTTTCCAGCTCTTCCTGCACGCGCAGCGGGTTGCGGTTGTAGAAGCCGACCTTGCTCTTGACCGTCACCACGACCTCGCCCTTGGTGATGCAGGCAGCCGGAACCGGGCCTGCCGGCAGCACGCGGGTCGCCTTGCCGGCCGGTTCGATCGGCACCCAGGTGCAGGCGGTGACGGTGAGCAGCAGGGAGGAAAGCAGCAGAACGCGCATGGGCAGATCCTGGAAGGGTATGGGGGGATTCTGCCTGAACAGCCTGAATCGGGGGTAGCCGGTGATGGGGTCAGATCCCCCGGTAGCGCCGGGCCGTGCCCGGCGAGCGCGCAGCGCGGCATCGCTGGCCGCCGAAAAAACGCCGGGCATGGCCCGGCGCTACCTCGGGAGGCCTGCCCGCCGTGGCGGGCAGGCACACCCCTTACTTCTTCACCGGGTTGCCTTCGGCATCGATCACGGTCACCTCGCCCAGGTTCAGCGCGCGCACGGCGGCCTCGGTCTGCTTCAGGTCACCCACCACCACCCAGGTCAGCGCCTGCGGCTTCAGCGTGGCGGCGGCCTGCTGCACCTGCGCCGGGGTCATCGCTTCGATCTCGGCCTTGCGGCGCAGCACATAGTCGTCGGGGCGCTTGAACTGCACGATGTTGCCGATGGTCGAGGCCACCGCATCTGCGGTTTCGTAGGCACCGGGCAGGCTGAGGGTCTGGATGTTGCGGATGCGGTTCACCTCGGCGTCGGTGGCCGGCTTGCTGCCATCGGCGAACCCGGCGATTTCCTTGCGCATTTCCGCCAGTGCCGGGCCGGTCTTGTCGATCTGCACCGGCGCCATCGCCATCCACGGGCGCTGGCCCACGGTGTTGCTGGCCATGGTGCGGGCGCCGTAGGACCAGTGCTTGTCCTCGCGCAGGTTCATGTTCAGGCGAGAGGTGAAGTCGCCACCGATCACGCCGTTGGCGATGTCGAAGCGGGTCGAACCGGCATCGCTGGACGGCGGCACCACCTGGCCGGCGAACAGGTTGGCCTGCACTGCGCCCGGCTGGTCGATCAGGAACACGCGCGGCGCGCTGGGCAGGGCCACGGCGGTGGTGGCCTTGACCGTGGGCGCATCACCGCTGGCCTTCCAGTCGCCCAGCTGCTTGTCCAGCAGCGGCACGATCTCGGCCAGGGTGGTGTCACCCACCACGATCAGGGTGCCGTCCTGCGGGCGCAGCCAGTCGCGGTGGAAGTCGACCAGGTCTTCGCGGGCCAGGCTGGCGATGGCCGCTTCGTCACCGCTGCCGGTGAACGGAATGGCATAGGGGTGGCCCTTGCCGTACAGCAGCGGCGGCAGCACGCGCAGGGCGACCGCATTGGGGTTCACCTTCTCCTGCTTGATGCCGGCGATCCACGAGGCCTTCACCCGGTCGATCTCGCCCTGCTCGAAGCGCGGTTCGCGCAGCAGGCTGGCATACAGCGCCAGCGACGGCACCAGGTTTTCCTTCAGCGCCGACAGTTCAACGTCCACCGAATCCAGGCCGGCCGAGGCATCCAGGTTGGCGCCCAGCGCGTCGGCGGCTTCGGCGAAGGCCAGCGAACCCAGCTTGCCGGCGCCTTCGGTCATCAGGCTCATGGTGAAGTTGGCGGTGCCCGGCTTGCGCCCCTGGTCGGCGGTAAAGCCGCCCGGGAACTGGTAGCTGAACTGCACCACCGGAATCTCGTGGCGCTCGGCCAGCACGACCTGGGTGCCGTTCTTCAGCGTGGCGCGCTGCAGCGCCGGGAACTTCAACTGCGGGAATTCACGGGTCTGCGGCACGCCGGCCTTGCGGTCGACCTGCTCGGGCAGGGTGCTGTACTTGCTGTCCACCGCCGGCACGTTGAACGGCTTCGGCGTCTGCGACGCCTCTTCCTTCAGCGCCACGCGCTCACCCGGTTCGACTACCAGGGTGTGGCTGCCGGTGTCCAGCCACTGCGCGCCCAGGCGCTTCAGATCGGCGGCGGTGGCCTTGTCGATGTTGGCCAGCGAGGTGCGGAAGCAACCCGGGTCGCCGGTGTAGACGGTGCATTCGGCCAGCGCGTCGGCCTTGCCGCCGAAGCCGCCAATGCGTTCGATGCCGCGGATGAAACCGGCGCGGAAGCCGGTCTTGGCGCGGGCCAGCTCATCGGCGGTCGGGCCGTCCTTGAGCAGGCGTTCGATTTCCTCGTCGATGATCTTCTCGATCCGGGCCGGGTCCTGGCCCTGCTTCACCGTCGCCATCACCATGAAGTTCGAGCCCAGCTGCGAGGCATAGGCGCCGGCGCTGATGTTGTCCACCAGCTTGTCCTGGTGCTGCAGGCGCTGGCTCAGGCGCGACGACTTGGCACCGCCCAGCACTTCGGCCAGCAGCTGCAGCTGGTCGATGTCGGCGGTGCCGACCTGGGCTACGTTCCAGGCACGGTAGATGCGCGCCTGCGGCACCTTGTCGGTCATCACTTCGCGGGTGTCGGTGGCACGCTTGGCCACGTCCACCTTCGGCTGCGCCATGGTCGGGCCGGCCGGGATGCTGCCGAAGTAGCGCGCCACCTTTTCCTTGGCGGTGGCCAGGTCGATGTCGCCGGCCAGCACCAGCACCGCGTTGTTCGGGCCATACCAGGTACGGAACCAGGTCTTCACATCATCCAGCGACGCCGCGTTGAGGTCGTTCATCGACCCGATCACGCTGTGGTGGTACGGGTGGCCGGCCGGGTACAGCGCGCGGTTGAGCTTTTCCCAGACCTGGCCGTAGGGCTGGTTCTCGCCCTGGCGCTTCTCGTTCTGCACCACGCCACGCTGCTCATCCAGCGCGGCCTGGTCGATCGCGCCCACCAGATGGCCCATGCGGTCGGACTCCATCCACAGCGCCATGTCCAGCGCGGTGGTCGGCACGTTCTCGAAGTAGTTGGTGCGGTCGGTGTTGGTGGTGCCGTTCTGGCCCGTGGCACCCACCTGCTTGAACGGCTCGAAGTATTCGCCGTCGTGGTTTTCGCTGCTCTGGAACATCAGATGTTCAAACAGATGGGCGAAGCCGGTGCGGCCCGCCGGCTCGTCCTTGCTGCCCACGTGGTACCAGACGTTCACCGCCACGATCGGCGCCTTGCGGTCGGTATGCACGATCACGCGCAGGCCATTGGGCAGGGTGAACTGCTCGAAGGGAATGTCCACCTTCGCCGGCGCGGTCGGCTTGGCCGCCAGGGCGGTGGTCGGCGCAAGCGTGCCGAGGGCGGTGCTGAGGGCAACGGCGAGCAGCGCGGTGCGCGGGCGCAGGGCGAAAGACATTTCCAGATCCTTGGTCACGTTGGTGAATGCCGATCCTAGCGTGTGTCCCGCCTGCCCGGTATCGGCCAGCAGTCACTGCGCAGGAAGCGTCAGGCAGCCCCGCCGCGGCGGTCACGTAACGCACGCCCATGCGTCCGGACAGTGTCCACGGCGTGCAGAACGGACAGGTGTCCGCCCTGCGGACACCCTGCAGATCGTAAAAAACCCTTTGGAATCAACGCGAAAAAGTTGGCACGGCGATTGCTGTGTAGTTCCTGCGCCGGGAAGGGCTTCAGATCAAAACTGACTGAACGCTGAACACAAGAAGAAAATCGCAAATTCTTCTTGCATGCCCAGAACTGGTGTACTACCTTACTACCACACCACCGCCCAACAACACTAAACAGGCCCCGTCATGAACGCCAAGACCATTGCCATCGCCATCGCCCTGATCGCCGGCACCGCGGTTGTTTCGTCGGTGCAGGCCTCCGAATCCATCACCACCCTGGACACCGTGCAGGTGCGCCCGGCCGCCGACCAACTGGCCCAGCAGGCCTGGGAACAGGCCAGCGGCATTCCCACCCTGGCGGCCGTGCAGGTTCGCCCCAGCGCCGACCAGCTGGCCGAACGCGACGGCTACGTCGCCGCCCCGGTCGCTGCGGCCCTGCCGATCACGACGCTGGCAGCCGTGGAAGTGCGCCCCAGCCTGGAGCAGCGCATCGCCCTGGCCGCCGAACTGGAAGCCGAGCGCTACGCCGCCACCCTGGCTGCCGCTGCCACCTCGGTGGCCAACCAGGTGATCACCAACCTGCCGACCCTGCAGGTTCGCCCGAGCGCCGCCGACCTGCAGGCCCTGGCCAGCGAAACCGCCCAGGTGCTGCTGCGCCCGTAAGCGGTGCCGCCCTGCCCCGCGCAGGGCGTGCGCCGTAAAGGCGGCAGCGGCGGCAGGTACACTGCACCGATGAATGCCGCGCCCCAGTTCCACGTGATCCTGTTCCAACCGGAAATCCCGCCCAACACGGGCAATGTGATCCGGCTCTGTGCCAACACCGGCGCGCAGCTGCACCTGGTCGAACCACTCGGGTTCGCACTGGAAGACAAGCAGCTCAAGCGCGCCGGGCTGGACTACCACGAGTATTCGCGCCTGCAGGTGCACCCCGACCTGGACACCGCGCTGGCGCGCATTGCACCGAAACGGCTGTTCGCGCTCAGTACCCGGGCCAGCGTGCGCTACGACAGCGTGGCGTTTGCAGACGGCGATGCGTTCCTGTTCGGCCCGGAAAGCCGTGGCCTGCCGCAGGATGTGCTCGATGCCCTGCCCGACGGCCAGCGCCTGCGCCTGCCGATGCAGCCGGGCAACCGCAGCCTCAACCTGTCCAACACCGTGGCCGTACTGATGTACGAAGCCTGGCGCCAGCACGGCTTCGCCGGCGGCGCGTAACGCGCGCCTGGTAGGTGCGGACCTTGGTCCGCACACACGCGTGGTCGCGCGCGGAGGGCCTGTGCCAACCAAGGTTGGCACCTACCAGTGAATGGCTGCGGCCCACGTCTGGCGGGTGCGGAACTCCTCTGGTAGGTGCGGACCTTGGTCCGCACCAATGCCTGGTCGCGCGCGGAGGGTCTGTGACAACCAAGGTTGGCACCTACCCATGAATGGCTGCGGCCCACGTCTGGCGCGTGCGGAACTCCTCTGGTAGGTGCGGACCTTGGTCCGCACCAATGCCTGGTCGCGCGCGGAGGGTCTGTGCCAACCAAGGTTGGCACCTACCAATGAATGGCTGCGGCCCACGTCTGGCGGGTGCGGAACTCCTCTGGTAGGTGCGGACCTTGGTCCGCACCAATGCCTGGTCGCGCGCGGAAGGGTCTGTGCCAACCAAGGTTGGCACCTACCAGCAACGTCGCCACCTGCCCCGTAGATCCACGCCATGCGTGGATGACGGTCAGAACGCGTTGATGCCGGTCAGCTCTCGACCAATCACCAGCTGGTGCACGGTCTCGGTGCCTTCATAGGTAATCACCGATTCCAGGTTCAGCGCATGCCGGATCGCCACGTGCTCGGTGGTGATGCCGGCGCCGCCCAGCAGGTCCCGGCATTCGCGGGCGATATCAATCGCCATGCGGCAGTTGTTCCACTTGGCCAGGCTGACCTGCTGCGGCTGCAACTGGCCGGCTTCCTTCAGCCGCCCCAGCTGCAGGGCCAGCAGCTGCGCGGTGGTGATGCGGCGCGCCATCTCGGCCAGCTTGATCTGTGCGCTCTGGGTGGCCGCCAGCGGGCGACCGAACAGCACGCGTTCCTTGGCGTAGCCCAGGGCTTCATCCAGACAGGCAATGGCCGAGCCGATCGGGCCCCAGCTGATGCCGAAGCGGGCCTGGGTCAGGCAGCCCAGCGGACCCTTCAGCCCCTTCACGTTGGGCAGGCGATGGCTGTCGGGCACGCGCACATCGTCGAAGAACAGCGCACCGGTCAGCGAGGCGCGCAGGCTCATCTTGTGCTTGATTTCCTGGCTGGTGAAACCGGCCATGCCCTTCTCCAGCACGAAGCCCTGGATACCGTCCTCGGTCTGCGCCCAGACGATGGCCAGATCGGCTACCGGGCCGCTGGTGATCCACATCTTGCTGCCGCTGATGCGCCAGTCGCCGCCGTCGCGTACCGCGCGGGTCTTCATCGCGGCCGGGTCCGAGCCGCCATGCGCTTCGGTCAGGCCGAAGCAGCCGATCAGTTCGCCGCGCGCCATCGCCGGCAACCACTGCCGCCGCTGTTCCTCGCTGCCGTAGGCGTAGATGGGGTACATGCACAGTGAGCTCTGCACGGAAACGAAGCTGCGCAGGCCCGAATCGCCGCGCTCCAGTTCCTGGCAGATCAGGCCGTAGCTGACCGCGCCCAGATCGCCGCCGCCGTATTCGGACGGCAGGGTCGCGCCCAGCAGGCCCAGTGCGGCGATCTCCGGCACCAGTTCGTCGGGGAAGCGCGCCTGGTCGAAGGCATCGCCGATGATCGGCAGCACCCGCTCATTGGTGAAACGGGCCACGCTGTCCTGCACTGCGCGCTCTTCCTCGCTGAGCAGGGAACGGACATCGAACAGATCGTACGGATGCAAAGCCATGGCACTCACGCGCAGTCAGGACCTGGCCATTGTCGGTCATCCGGCGCCCGGACATTACGCTGCAACGCAGCAAACGTGGCGTGAACGGCGCTGATCTAGCTCGATCACGCGCGGCCCGGTACCCTGACACATTCAAACAAGCGTTTCGCACGTGGTTGCACGCGCGATTCCCAGGCACCGCCGGTGGCCCCGATGCCGGCACTACCCACGAGTCATGCATTCGATGAGCGCTGAAGCCAACGCCCTGCCCCCGCGTGAAGTAATGGAGTTCGACGTGGTGATCGTCGGCGCCGGTCCTGCCGGCCTGGCCACCGCCATCCGCCTGCGCCAGCGCGCGATCGAGGCCGGCCGTGAACTGTCGGTCTGTGTGCTGGAAAAGGGCTCCGAGCCCGGCGCGCACGTGCTGTCGGGGGCGGTGATGGACCCGCGCGCGCTGACCGAGCTGTTCCCGGACTGGGCCGAGCGCGGCGCACCGCTGAAGCAGAAGGTCACCCGCGACGAGTTCCTGTTCCTCAGCGAGACCGGTTCGCGCAGCACGCCCAACGCGCTGCTGCCGGAATGCTTCCACAACGAAGGCAACTACATCATCAGCCTGGGCGAAGTGACCCGCTGGCTGGCGCAGCAGGCCGAAGCGCTGGAAGTGGCGATCTTCCCCGGCTTCGCCGCCGCCGAGGTGCTGTACGGCGACAACGGGGAAGTGATCGGCGTGGCCACCGGCGACATGGGCATCGAGAAGGACGGCAGCATCGGTCCGGCCTTCGAGCGCGGCATGGCCCTGCATGCCAAGTACACGATCTTCGGCGAAGGCGCGCGCGGCCACCTCGGCCGCCAGCTGATCGCGCGCTTCAAGCTGGACGAAGGCAAGGACCCGCAGGCCTACGGCATCGGCATCAAGGAACTGTGGCAGATCGACCCGGCCAAGCATGAGCCGGGCCTGGTGGTGCACGCCGCCGGCTGGCCGCTGGACAACGACACCTACGGCGGCGCGTTCCTGTACCACGCCGACGGCGGCAAGGTCGCCATCGGCTACGTGGTCGGCCTGGACTACAAGAACCCCTGGCTGAGCCCGTTCGAGGAGTTCCAGCGCTTCAAGACCCACCCGCAGATCCGCAAGCACCTGGAAGCCGGCACCCGCATCGGCTACGGCGCCCGCGCCATCACCGCCGGTGGCCTGATGTCGCTGCCGAAGACGGTGTTCCCCGGCGGCGCGCTGGTCGGCTGCGAAGCCGGCTACCTCAACGTCAGCCGCATCAAGGGCAGCCACGCCGCGATCAAGACCGGCATGCTGTGCGCCGATGCGGCCTTCGACGCGCTGGCTGCCGACCGCCAGCACGATGAGCTGACCGCCTACCCGCAGGCCTTTGAAGCCAGCTGGCTGTTCACCGAGCTGCAGCAGGCCAAGAACTTCAAGCAGTGGTTCAAGAAGGGCCAGACCGTGGCCACCCTGATGACCGGCATCGAACAGTGGCTGCTGCCCAAGCTGGGCGTGCGCAACCCGCCGTGGACGCTGCGCCACAGCACCCCGGACCATGCCTGCCTGGAACCGGCGTCCAAGCACACCCGCATCGCCTATCCCAAGCCCGATGGCGTGCTGACCTTCGACCGTCTCAGCTCGGTGTTCCTGAGCAGCACCAACCACGACGAGAACCAGCCCAGCCACCTGACCCTGAAGGACGCCAGCATTCCGGTGAAGGTGAACCTGGCCGAGTACGCCGGCCCGGAGGCGCGCTACTGCCCGGCCGGCGTGTACGAGTTCGTTGGCGAAGCCGACAACGCGCGGCTGCAGATCAACGCGCAGAACTGCGTGCACTGCAAGACCTGCGATATCAAGGACCCGACCCAGAACATCGTCTGGGTGACCCCGCAGGGCGGCGGCGGCCCGAACTACTCGGGCATGTAAGCGCCCGCGGCTGCGACGGCATGTCGCAGCCCGCGTCCACGCAGGGGCCGGTATGCTGCCGGCCCATGCGCGCAAACGTTCTGCCGGTTGTATTCGCCGTGGCCCTGGCGGCCACCGCCTGCCAGCGCCCCCCGGCCGCGCCGGCCAGCCCCGAACAGGCGCGCCAGCAGGCCATGCAGCGCGCGTTTGAACTGTGCGCCGGCTGCCACACGGTGAAGGCCGGGGGCATCCATCGCTTCGGCCCCAACCTGCACCGGGTGATCGGCCGGCGTGCTGGCAGCCTGCCCGACTACGGCTATTCCGACGCCATGCGCCGGGCCGATTTCGTCTGGAGTGCGCAGACGCTCGACACGTTCCTGCAGTCACCCAGCCACATGGTGCCCGGCACACGCATGTACAACGCGTTTCCCAGCCCGGAACGGCGTGCGCTGGTGATCGCCTACCTGCAGGAGCATGCCCAGTAACAGCGCGCGGCTCACTGCGCCAGCCGCTGCAACTGCCGCTGCAGCTGCGCCACGAACTCGCCCACCTGCTGCAGCAGCGGGCCCAGGGCCGCGTCGTCGCCCTGCTGCAGCTGCTCTTCCAGCGCGGTGGCGCGCGCCGCCAGACCCTGCGCGCCCACCGCGCCCAGCGCCCCGCCCATGCGGTGCAGGTGCTGCACCAGCTGGGCGCGGTCGCCATCGCGCAGCGCCGCGTGCAGATCGGCCATGTCGGTGGCGCTGGCCGCCAGCAGACTGTCACGCAGCTGCGTGGCCACCTGCAACGAACCGAAGCGCTGCTGCAGCGCGGCCAGGTCTGGCAGGGCCAGCGTGGCATCGAGCGGATCTCCGTGCGCCTGCCCGGCCGCCGCCAGCTCCGCCACATCCAGCCCGGCGGCCTGGGGCAGCCAACGCAGCAGCGCCTGCCGCAGTGTTGCCAGCGACAACGGCTTGGCCAGCACGTCATCCATGCCCGCCTCGCGGCAGCGTCGCGCGTCATCGTCCAGCACGCTGGCGGTCAGTGCCAGCACCGGCAGGCGTGGCCGCTCGCCCTCGCTGCGGCTCTCGCGCTCGCGCAGCAGACGGGCGAAGGCGAACCCATCCATCACCGGCATGCGGCAATCGGTGATCACCAGGTCGAAGGCCTCTTCGGAAAGCCGATCCAGTGCCTGCTGCCCGTCGCCCACCAGAACGTGCGGCACGCCCAGTTGCTGCAGCCGCCAGGCCATCATCGCCTGGTTGGTCGGGTGGTCTTCCACCACCAGCACGCGCACGGCGCGCAGCGCAGGTGGCAACAGCGCCGTCTGTTCCTGCTCGGCCAGCAACGCGGCCACGTCTTCGGCGCGCGCCTCGACCAGCGCAACCCGCACTTCCACCCGGGTGCCCTCGCCCAGCACGCTGTGCAGGCTCAGTTCGCCGCCCATCTTGTGCACCAGTCGCCGGCAGATGCTCAGCCCCAGCCCGGTGCCACCATGCTCGCGCTGGATATAGGCACCGGCCTGGGTGAACGGCGCGAACAGGTGCGGAATCTGGTCCTCGGCAATGCCGATGCCGGTATCGGACACGATCAGCCGCAGCGGCTGGCTGCCGTCTTCGGCGGTGGCACCCAGCACGTCCAGCTGCAGCCGCACACTGCCGCGCGGGGTGAACTTGATCGCATTGCTGAGCAGGTTGAAGACGATCTGGCGCAGGCGCACGCCGTCGACCTCGTGCGCCTGCGCCAGCCGTGGATCGATCTCCACCTGCAGTTCCAGGCCGCGCGCGGTGGCCTGCGGCGACAGCAACCGGCAGACACTTTCCAGCAACGGGCGCACCGGCATCGGCACCGGCGCCAGGCGCAGCGCGCCGGCCTCGATGCGTGAATAATCCAGGATGTCGTCCAGGATCTGCCGCAGCATCTGCGCCGAATCCTCGATCACCGTGATGATGCGCTGCTGCTCCTCGTCCAGCGGCGAATGCGACAGCACTTCCAGCATGCCCAGCACGCCGCTCATGGGCGTGCGGATCTCGTGGCTCATCGTGGCCAGGAAGCGCGATTTGGCATCGGCCGCCTGTTCGGCTTCGACCTTGGCGGCGGCCAGCGCGTCGGCCTGCGCGCGTGCTTCGCTCACATCCACCCAGTAACCGCTCCAGGTCACCGCGCCGGCTTCGGCGGAATACGGATGGGCCTGGCTGCGCACCCAGCGTGGCTTGTCATCGTCGGTGTGCACGCGGAATTCGAACGACAGGGGCGCGAAGTGGCGTGCGGCCTGCGCGGTGGCCTGCAGTATCTCGGCCAGGTCATCGGCGTTGATGCGGTCCAGCAGTGCCGTCGCGTTGTCCACGGCCAGCTGCCGCGGAATGCCGAACAGCGCCTGCACGTCGCCGGCGATGAACGGGAAGGTGAGCGTGCCGTCGGGCGCACGGCGGGCCTGGTAGACGATGGCCGGCAGATTGTCGGTCACTTCGGCCAGACGCTGTTCCACATGGCGGCGCCCGGCTACTTCGCGGCGCAGTCGCCAATGCCCCAACCCGTGCACGGTGGCGCCGGTCAACAGCACCAGCAGCAGGGGAATGATCCAGCGCAGCACGCCCCGCCACTGCATGCCCTGGCGATACTCCACCGCCAGCCAGTCGCCACGCAGGGCCTCGCGCTCGCGCGGGGTCATCTGCAGCAGCAGGCGGTCGAAGGTGGTGGCCAGGGCGGCATGACGGTGGTTCACGGCCAGCGCCAGCTGGTCGTTGAAGCCGGCCGGCGCGGCAATCTGCAGGCGCGCCGGGAAACGGTTGCGCAGCATGTGGTCGACCACCGCCAGGTTGCCCACGTAGGCATCGGCCTCACCATCTGCCAACCGCTGCAGGGCCTGTTCGGTGCTTCGCGCCGGAATGATGCGGGCCTGCGGCGCCTGCTGCAGCACGTAGCCCCGCAGGCGCTCGGGGTCGGACAACAGCACGCGCTTTCCCTGCAGGTCAGACAGGCCCAGCAGCACCGGGCTGCCCTGCGCCGTCACGATCACGTTGGGCACGCTGATGAAGGGCTGGCTGAACACCCAGTCCGGCCCCAGGTACTGCGAATCCACGGGAATACCGATCACCGCCTGCAGGTCGCCGCGCTTGGCCTTGGCCCGCACCTCGAACCAGTCGTGGCTGGGCTCGATCTGCAGATTGGCCCCGGCCTGCACCAGCAGGTGCAGGTACTCACCGGCCAACCCGGTGGGCTGCGCATGCGCATCGGCGAAGGACAGCGGCGGCGCATTCGGCGGGAAGCCGATCTTCAGGGCCTCCTGCAGCACGCGCTTTTCGGCCTGGCTGAGGGCCAGCTGGGCCGACGCCGACCATTGCAGCGGCGGCAGCCAGCGCTGCATCAGGGCGTCCTGCTGCGAGGGGCTGCTGGCGGCCAGCGCCATGTCCAGCGCTTCGGCCAGCGGCTGCTTGCCGTTGGGCACACCGAAATGCAGGCGCTCGGGCGGCAGATCGCTGGGACGCAGCAACACCACCCCCTCCAGCTGCTCCATCGCGATCAGCTCGGTGGCGACATAGGCATTGCCGATGAACACGTCGGCTTTGTCGTCTCTGACCATTTCCAGCGCCGCTTGCGTGTTGATTGCGACAAGCTGTCGTGCACGCGGGAACCGCGCACGCACCTGCGGACCGGTCATGAAATCCTGTTCGATCACCACGCGCAGGCCGTCCAGATCCGGCGCCTGCGACGCGCGCAGATCGCCCGGCCGGCCCACCATCGCCAGCGGCGCCTCGGCATAGGCGCGGGTGTAGACCATGCAACGGGTCCGCTCGGCGCTCAGGGCGATGTTCATCACCACGTCGATCTCGCCACGGCACGCCGCATCCAGCACCGCGTTCCAATCCGGATAGCGCCGGTACTGCAACGTTACGCCCAGTTGACGGGCCAGAAGCGACAGGTAATCTGGCCCCAGCCCGACCAGCTCCCCCTTCTGCTGGAACTCGTAGGGCGGCCAGCCACTGTCATACTGGCCAACAACCACCACCGGGTGCGCGGCCAGGAACTGGCGCTGCAACGGGGTGATCGGCAAAGGCCCGGGACGGGCCTGGGCCAGCAGCGACAGGCCCAGCAGCCCCAGCAACAGGACCCACCTACCAACAGCGCCGTTCCGCATCTGCGACGATCTCCCTTGAACCCGCCAGAGACCGCGCTGCTCGCGGCCGGCACTGCCCGAAGGCCATACTAGAGCATGACCTTGCGCATCATCATCGCAGACGACCACCCCGTGGTCCGCATCGGAACCCGCGCCGTCATCGAATCCAGCGGCGTGGGCCGGGTGGTTGGCGAAGCCGACAATGCCCAGGCCCTGATCGCCCTGCTGGCCAGCCAGCCCTGCGACCTGCTGGTGACCGACTATTCCATGCCCGGCAGCGCGCAGGCCGATGGCTTTGCCATGATCGGCATGATCCGCCGCCGCTACCCCGACCTGCCCGTGCTGCTGCTCAGCGTGTCCAACAACCTGGCCATCCTGCGCATGGTGCTGGACAGCGGCGTACTGGGCCTGGTGGACAAGAGCTCATCGATGGAGGAACTTCCGCAGGCGATCCAGGCGGTCTATCGCGGCCAGTCCTATATCAGCCGCAGCCTGCGCGAGCGCGTGGAAGAGGCCGGCAGCTGGCGCATGCGCGAAGGCGATGGCAAGCCGCTGTCGCCGCGCGAAGTGGAAGTGCTGCGCCTGCTCGGCACCGGCATGACCGTGAAGGAAATCTCGCTGCAGCTGCACAAGAGCGTCAGCACCATCAGCCGGCAGAAAGGCGACGCCATGCTGAAGCTGGGCCTGAAGGGCGACGCCGAACTGTTCGACTACCTGCGCGACGGCAAAATCTGAGAACCAATTCACGGTTTCGCCGTGAACGCCGCCGGTCGCCCCTGTGATCGCCCGCACAGCTGTGCCATCATCCGCGCCGGTGGGCTCTCCCATGCGAGGTCGAAGGAATCGACCGGCCCATCACCACGCTGCCCGTCTTCGGGTGGCGCGCATTCTGCGTTGGCCATCCGGCCCGACGCCCGCACACCATGGAGAGGCGCATGACCCATTCCCCCCGATTCCGTCCGGCCCCTGCCCGCCCGCGATTGCGCATGGCGTTGGCTGGCCTGGCCGTTTCGCTGCTGGCCAGCGCTTGCACTCCCTCGACCTCGACCGCGTCACCCCAGGGCGCCGCCGCGCCACGACAGGAAGTTGCCCCCATGCAGAACTCCGCTACCGCCGCCGCGACCCCCGCCGCTGTCGCCACCCCGCCCGATGCCGGCAGCGTGCTGTACTTCATCTACCAGGTGGACGGCGATGGTGCCGTGTCCTACGAAGTGGCCAACGGCGCCGTGGCGACCTTCTGGTTCGGCCACAGCTATGAAGTGGCCGGTACCCGTTACTACACCGGCTTCGCCTGGAACACGCCGCAGAAGTTCGGCAAGCCCGGCGAAGACGACGTGGGCCCCGAAAGCCGCGTCACGCTGTCCGAAGCCACCTTCACCCTGAGCGGTGACAAGCCCGACCGCCCCTGGGTGTTGAAGGGCGTGGAGCCGTGGATCGGTGCGATCGGCGCCTATGGCAGCGCGCCGGACGTGGACACCAAGCGCAAGCCGGTGGAACACCGTACCGCCGCCGGCAAGCTGGTGCTGGCCGTGCCCACCCGCAGCTTCAGCAACGGCACCAGCGTGGAAGGCTACGAGATCCTGGTGTTCAACCCGGACTACGAGAATTCCGAAGATGGCCAGGTCTGGGCCAGCGCCGGCACGGTGAACACCGGCGAAGACAATTCGGCTGCCTGCGACGAGGGTGCGGTCATGCCCTGCATCAGCAACCAGGGCACGCTCAGCTTCAGCGCCGTGCCCGGCAGCGATCTGCCGGCCATCACCGTGGCCGCGACCGGCACCACCATCGACGCGCCGGGGCAGACCCGTGCACTGGGCGCCGCTGACGCGCGCCGCTATCACTACGACGCTGCCCGCAAGGCCTACGTCGCTCCGTAATCGATTCACGCAGTACCTGTTGACCGACATGTTGATGACTCATGGATGAGTCCGGTTGGCGAAACGCGGCAGTGGCCGCTCCATCAACCCCAGAGGAAAACGTCATGGCACAACGTGACTACAGCAGACAGGAAGTTCTCGACATCATCGAACAGGTGGCGCAGCGCAAGGGCATTCCCAGCGAGGACTTCCTGCGCTTTGCCCATATCGAGACCGGCGGCCAGTTCGACGAACGCGCGCACAACAACCGCACCGACGCCAAGGGCCTGTTCCAGTTCCTGCCGTCGTCGGCACGCCAGTACGGCCTGAGCGGGCACGAGTACGACCCGACCCGCAACACCGAAGCGGCCGCGGACATGTTCCAGCGCAACCTGGCCGACATGGAAAAGCGCCACGCGCGCACCGGCCACCCGTACCTGTCCGGTGAAGCATCGCCCACCGGCCTGGACCTGTACCTGGCGCACCAGCAGGGTGCGGCCGGTTACGGTTCCATCCAGACCGCCATCGCCACCGGCACCTTCGGCGTGGTGCGTGATGGCCACGGCAACCCGATCGACATGCGCCCGCGCATCATGGGCCAGATCGGCAGCGACATCGAAGCGCTGACCGGCCACACCCGTGCGGAAATGCGCACGATGAACGACAAGGACCTGGCCAGCACCTTCGCCCAGTACTACGACCGCAAGTACGACGGCATCAGCATTCCGGAAAAGAACATCGCCGCGATCAGCGCCGATGCGCCGGCGCGCAGTGCACCGGTGCAGGCTGCTGCGGGCCCGACCCAGAGCGTGCCGGCGCCCACCGCCGCCACCGTGTCGGCTGCAGCCGCTGCCAACCAGGACAAGCCGGGCATCGCCCTGACCGCCGCTTACGATGCTGGCGTGAAGTACGACGATGTGAAGTACGCGATCAACATCGCGTCCAGCCAGTACTACCGTGGCAACGGCATTACCGGCAAGAATGTGGACCAGGGCTACGTGGACTGCTCCGGCTGGGTCGGCACGATGCTGAACAAGACCCAGGACGAGATCAACCAGAAGGCCGGCCACGCCGTCTATGGCGATGCCGACAAGATCAAGCTGGGCTTCGCCGGTTCCGGCGGCATCGTGCAGCAGGCCTACAAGGATTCGGGCGTGCTGCTGCAGCGCGACGACATCCTGAAGCCGGGCGCGCTGCAGGAAGGCATGGTGATCGGCCTGGATACGGCCAAGACCAAGCACGAGCACTGGAACGGCATCGACCACATCGTGATGGTGGTGCGCGATCCCAACACCGACAAGCTGCTGATCAGCCAGTCCACCGGCAAGCTGGGCGTGCACACCATGCCGGTGGAGGACTACCTGAAGCAGGTGGAAAACCATCCGAACTGGAAGCTGTTCGCCTCCGACCCACTGCACAAGGCGCGCGACCTGCTGGAAAACCGCAGCCAGACCCAGCAGCACGAACAGGGCAAGGACGTGCCCGCGCAGACCACCGCCAGCGCCCCGCGCAGCGAGATCCATCGCAATGGCGACCACAGCGAAGGCGTGCGCAAGGCGCAGGAACAGCTGGGCCACCTGGGCTACGTGGGCGCCGACGGCAAGCCGCTGTTCGAGGACGGCAAGTTCGGCCGCAACACCGAAGCAGCGGTGCGCCAGTTCCAGAAGGACAACGGCCTGGCCACGGACGGCATCATCGGTCCGAAGACGCTCGATGCCATCCACGATGCGCGCGAACGTCCGCTGCTGAACGACGAACGCCACCCGCGCAACCCGATGTACAACCAGGCCGTGCACGGTCTGGAGCAGTTGCCGCCGGGTACGTTCAAGGATCGCCACGCGCTGGAAGCCACCGCCGCCACGCTCACCCGCGACGCCCACGCCGCCGGCCTGCAGCGCATCGATTCGGTGGTGCCCAGCATGAACGGTGAGCGTCTGTTCGCCGTGCAGGGCGCGATGGGCGACCCGGCTGCGGTGCGCGCCTCGGTCGATGCCAAGGCGGCCAGCGAACAGAGCGTGGCCCTGAGCAGCGGCGCGGTGCAGGGCGCACCGAACGTGCTGCAGCAGCAGGACGATCAGCAGCAGGAACAGGTGCGCCAGAACCAGCGCGCGATGGGGCACTGAGGCCAGCGTTGCCGGCTGTGGGTCAGGGCCCTTTCCTGCGGAAAGGGATCTGACCCTGGGGTCGGATCCCGTCCGCAGGACGGGCTCCGACCCTTCTGTTCAGCGTTGTCCTTTCAGGCGGGCTTCATGGCGCATGACGCTAGATGAATGCGCACGCCGACCGGGTGGCCCACGCAATGTTCCGGCAATGTCCGAAGCCCAGCGTGGTACCTGCGGCAGCCACGGCGCCCCGGCGCCTTCCCTGCCCCGCGTGGCATGCCCCCAACTGGAGACCCGAACATGCTCAATACGTCCTCACTCAGCTTCCGCAGCCTCGGCCTCGCCCTGGCGCTGCTGGCCGGCCTGGCCGTGGTTGGCGATGCCAGCGCGCTGTCGCGCAAGGACAAGCGCACCGTGGTCGGTGCCGTGGTGGGCGGCGTGGCCGGTCACCTGATCTCCAACGGCGACCCCACCGCCACCGTCGGCGGTGCCGTGGCCGGTGGTGCGATCGGCAACCTGACCACCAAGGACCGCCACGACGACCGTCGTTACGACCGCCGCTATGACCGCCGTCATGGCTACGACCGCGGCCACGACCGCCGTTACTACCGCCACGATGATCGCCGCTATCGCCACGACCGCGGTCGCCACCGCGGCTGGTAAGTACCACCGGCAATACCCGGAACGCCGGCCGCACTGACGGCCGCCGTTCTGCTGTTCAGCGCACGTGGTCCAGGAACTGCCGGTGGCGTGCGTACTGGTCCAGCACATCGTGGATCAGCTGCACCCGGGTCCAGCCCATCACGTCGTAGTCCTGCCCGCCCTCGCGCAGGTACACCTCGGCGCGGAAGTAACGCCCGGCCTTCGCCGCACGGCGCGGGTCCTGCAGGGTGAAGCTGGGCGGCTCGTACGGCTGCGGCCGCACCGAGTAGAAGAAGTCCATTTCCTGGCCATGGCCCACCTGCAGCCACGCGCGGCCGTCCTCGCCCAGGGTCACTTCGACCTCCAGTTCCTGCCGGCGCAGTTCACCGGCCACATCCTGCAGGGCCGGCATCACCTGCTGGTCGATGAAGCGCAGCACCTCGGCCTGCACCGGGTTGTGCGCCAGCAGACGCAGGCGTGCCCGCCAGTCGTCACTGGTGCCCGGCAGGATGCGTGCGTCGCGGATGATCGAGCGCTTGGTGGCATCCAGGCGCATCGCCTTCAGCAGCCCCCAGCACATCAGGATCATCACCAGGGTGAAGGGGAACGCGCTGGCGATCGTCGCCGCCTGCAGCGATTCCAGGCCACCGGCAAACAGCAGCGCCACCGCCAGCGCGCCCACCAGCAACGCCCAGAAGATGCGCTGCCACAGCGGTGATTCCTCCTCGCCCCTGGAGGTGAGCATGTCGATCACCAGTGCTCCCGAATCGGCCGAGGTGACGAAGAACAACCCCACCAGCAGCACCGCCAGGCACGAGGTTGCCAGCGTCCACGGCAGGTGGCGCAGGAACTCGAACAGGGCCATGGAACTGTCTGCAGAAACCGTCTGCACCAGCTCCTGTACGCCCTCGGTGCGCACCATGAACAACGCGGTGTTGCCGTAGATGGTCATCCACAGGAAGGTGAAGCCCAGCGGCACCAGCAGCACGCCCACCACGAATTCGCGCACGGTGCGGCCACGCGAGATGCGCGCGATGAACATGCCCACAAACGGCGACCAGGCGATCCACCAGCCCCAGTAGAACAGGGTCCAGCCACCCAGCCAGCCGGTGGGCTCGTAGGCGTACAGGTTGAAGGTCATCGAGAACAGCTGCGACACGTACATGCCGGTGTTCTGCACCAGCACCTGCAACAGGTGCACGGTGGGCCCGCAGACCAGCACGAAGGCCAGCAGCGCGGCGGCCAGGATCATGTTCAATTCCGACAACCTGCGCACGCCGCTGTCCAGGCCAGCCACCACCGAACCGGTCGCCACCAGGGTGATCACCGCGATCAGCACCACCTGCACCAGCGTGCTCACTTCCAGCCCGAACAGGTAATTCAGGCCGGAGTTGATCTGCATCACGCCCAGCCCCAGCGAGGTGGCCAGGCCGAAGATGGTGCCCAGCGCGGCGAAGGTATCCACGGTGTGGCCGATCGGCCCGTGGATTCGTTCACCGATGAGCGGATACAGCGCCGAGCGCACGCGCAGCGGCAGGTTGTGGCGGAAGCCGAAGTACGCCAGGGCCAGCGCCACCACCGCGTAGATCGCCCAGGCATGCACGCCCCAGTGGAAGAAGGTGATGCGCATGGCCTGGCGCGCCGCTGCGGCCGATTCCGGCGTGCCGGTGGGCGGCGTGGCGTAATGCATGATGGGTTCGGCCACGCCGAAGAACATCAAACCGATGCCCATGCCGGCGGCGAACAGCATCGCGAACCACGAGGCATAGCTGTAATCGGGGCGGCTGTGGTCCGGGCCCAGTTTGATGCGGCCATAGCCGCTGACGGCCACGCCCACCACGAACACCAGGAAGCCGGCCACGGCCAGGATGGTGAACCAGCCGGCATCGTTGGCGGTCCAGTTCTTGGCGGCGGTGAACCAGCGCGTGGCCAGGTCCGGCGCGAAGATGGCCAGGGCCAGCAGGGCGATGACGATCGCCGCCGTGGGAATGAATACCTGCGGCAGGATGCGCTGCCTGACGGGGGTGGGGTGCGGAGCGGAGCTCGGCATGTCGTCCTCCGTGAACGGAATTGCGTGGAAGGAATACGCGGCGGACCGCGATGAAGGGCGTCCTAGAAGTAGAAACCGATATTGAGGTTCAGGCGGGAGTGCCAGCGTGAGGGCCCGTGCGGGTCCAGGCCGATGCCATCGCCGCCGGCGAACCACATGTTCTTTCCGGCGATCCAGTCGATGTAGGTCAGCATGCTGCCCTTGCCCAGGCTGCAGCCGATGACGTTCTGCCACGACGAGCGCATGCCGGGCTGGCGCTGCAGCGGGCGGGTCATGCTCAGGTTGTTGTAGCAGGTAATGTCATCCAGCCACCGCTGTTCGCCGAACGAATAGGCCACGTTCATGCTGGGCACATCGGCCTTGCGGGCAATGTCGAATGGCGCCTGGAACGCCGACAAGGCGATGGTCGCGCCGGGAACCCCGTAGTGGTAGCGCGCCCACTGCAGCTGCGTGGTCCAGCCATCGCGCGCCCATTGCGCATGCACGGCCATGCCGTGGTGGTCATGATGGCGGCGCGTTTCCACGTTCTGCACCGAACCGCTGAACGCCGAGGCTCCCAGCAGCAGGGTTCCGCCGTGCCACTCACGGTCGTGTTCATAGCGCAGGTTCACCCGATCGCGCTCGCGATAGGGACGCTCCGGGGTGCGCGCTACATCGAACGAATAGCGGTCGTAGCGCGCCGCGTCGCCGTACTCATCACCGGCAAACCAGCCGACATGCCAGAGATGGTGGCCGCTGCGATGCTGCAGCACCAGGCCGGGATCGTAGTCATCCTCGATGCCCAGGTAGTAGCCGGCGCCGAACCAGAAGCTCTGCGATACCGTGGGCAGCAGGCCGAACGGCACCTGCTGGATACCCGCACGCAAATCGGTGTCTTCGTTGAACTGCCAGCCCGCATAGGCGTGGTGGACCGCATCGAAGCCGTCATACCAGCGGTACTGCGCCGAGAAGAACAGCGGCCCGGCACCGGCATCGATGTCGGCACGCAGCAGTTCCAGCTGCAGGCCGCTGGTGGGGCCGTAGTCCAACCACCCATAGTTGAAGCGGACGGCGCCGCCTGCGTCGAACCACGGTTCCGCATCGGGATCGTGGGGCTGTGCCAGCGTCGGGCCGGCCGAGGCACACGCCAGTGCGCCTAGAAAAATCGGGAAAAAACATCGCACGGGTATGTTCCGGTGCCTCCCTGTTTCTGGAACGGAAGCCTGCCAGTGTAACCGGCACGTTATGGTGCCCTCTTCACCGGGCCAGCGCAGGAACGCGATGCGGGCGCTACCATGAGCGCGCTGTGCTGCTGCCCACCCGATCTGCGAACGCGCCACCATGACCGATACTTCCCACCGCGTGCAGGGCCTGAACAACGATGAGGTCGCGGCCGACTGGCCGGCGATTTCCGCGCAGGACCTGGCCTGGTTGGGGCAGCGCTACACGCAGCTGGGCAGCACGGCCACGCTGCAATGGCACAGCCCGCGTCCGCTGTCGGCGGCGGCGATCGCCCGTGGCGAACACGGCGCCGTCTTCATCAAACGCCACCACCACAGCGTGCGCAGCGCCGCCGTGCTGCAGGAAGAACACCGTTTCATTGCCCACTTGGCGGCGCGCGAGGTACCGGTGGTGCAGGTGCTTGCTGCAGACGACGGGCAGACCGCGCTGGAGCACGGGCGCTGGACCTATGAACTGCACGCGGTGGGCGCCGGCTCGGACCTCTATCGCGATGCGCCCTCGTGGACCCTGCTGACCGACATCGCACAGGCGCAGGAAGCCGGCCGCATGCTGGCCCGGCTGCACCGTGCCGCAGCCGATTACCACGCGCCACAGCGCGGTACCCATATCCTGGTGGCACGCGACGATCTGATCCGCGCCCACGATCCCATCGCCGCGCTGCAGGCCAGCCTGCCCGATCGCCCCGGCTTGGCCCGCTACCTGGCGCGCATTCCCTGGCAGGCGCAGCTGCGCGAGCACGTGCTGCCCTGGCATGCCGGCCTGGCCGAGAAGCTGCAGCACGAACCGCGGCTGTGGGCGCACAACGACTGGCACGTCTCCAACCTGCTGTGGAACAGCGACGGGCAGATCGCCACCGTGCTGGATTTCGGCCTGGCCTCGCCCACCAGCGCACTGTTCGACCTGGCCACGGCCATCGAGCGCAATGCGGTGGCCTGGCTGGAACTGCAACGCGGCGCCGACGCGGTGCGCAGCGATATCGCCCTGGCCCTGCTGGCCGGCTACCGCCAAGTGCTGCCGCTGTCGGCCGAGCGCGTGCATCTGCTGGCCGACCTGCTGCCGATGGTGCATTTCGACTTCGCACTGTCCGAAGTGGAGTACTTCGAAGGCATCACCGGCTCCACCGCCAATGCCGACGTGGCCTGGCAGCCGTTCATGCTCGGCCACCCGGCCTGGTTCCACAGCGCGGCCGGACAGGGCCTGCTGCAGGCGTTGCACGCCGCTGCATAGCGGCCTACAGCCCTGGGGTCAGAGCCCTTTCCTGCGGAATAGGATCTGACCCTTCCATACGCCGCCCCGGGGTCGGATCCCTTTCCACGGGAAAGGGCTCTGACCCCCTGCCCCGTGCCCGGGCTCGCAAATCCGTACGGTTTGTAGTGAAATGGTCACCTGAAGCGGGGGTGCCTGGATCTGCCAGGCTGAGAGAGTCCCTTGGAACCTGATCCGGTTTGCACCGGCGTAGGGAGCTTTGAGCAGCGGTTGCACCCCCGTTCCCTGGGCCGGTGCGTCCGCGCGCCGTCGCTTCGTCTCCCTTGCTGTCAGAAGACGAACCGAATGAACCGCTGCCTGCGCCCCACCCTGCTCGCTCTGGCCCTGTGTGCCGCCCTGCCGCTGCATGCCAGCGAGGCCGCCACCGATGCCGCCTACACCTCCGATCGCTCGCCCACCGATCTGGCCGCCGTGCGCGTGCAGGCCGGCAAACCTGCTTCTGCCAGTTCGCGCGCCAATGCCTTCGGCGGTGGCAGCTGGAAGGACACCCCGGCATCGGTGAACGTGCTCGACCGCAGCTACCTGGAACAACGCCAGGTGCGTTCGCTGTCCGAGCTGGCCAGCAACGATGCGTCGCTGGGCGATGCCTATGCACCGGTGGGCTACTACCAGAACGTGGCCATTCGTGGCTTCGCGCTGGATGCGGCCACCGGCTACCGCTTCAACGGCCTGTCGATGGCCGGCGAACAGCGGCTGGCGCTGGAGAACGTGGAATCGGTGGAAATCCTGAAGGGCGAAGCCGGCCTGGCCGCCGGCGTGATGGCCCCCGGCGGCATCATCAACTACGTGGGCAAGCGCCCGGCCGAAGTGCGCACGGTCACCCTGGGCACCGATTCGGAAGGCTCCCGCTACGCCGCCGTGGACGTGGGCCACTGGCTGACCCCGCGCTTCGGCGTGCGCTTCAACGCCGCCTGGGACGCCAGCGAGTCGTACATCGAGCACCTCGATGGCCGCCGCAACTTCTATTCGCTGGCCGCCGACTGGCTGATCGGTGAGCGCGGCAAGCTGGAAGTGGACGCCAACTACCAGACCAGTTCGCAGCGCTCGGCATCGGGCTACCAGCTGCTGGGTGCCAGCGAGCTGCCGCGCGGCGTGGACCGCGACCACCTGCTGGGCTACCAGCCGTGGCAGATGCCGGTGGGCATTGCCAGCACCAACATCACCGTGCAGCACACCTACGACTTCAGCAGCGCCTGGCAGTCGCGCGTGGCGCTGGGCCACAGCCGCACGGTGATCGATGACAACGTGGCCTTCGCCTACGGCTGCTACTACGCCGCGCAGTGCGCCGACGGCAGCGTGCCAGGCAACTACTTCGCGCCCAACGGCGACTACGACGTCTACGATTACCGCAGCCCCGACGACACCCGCCGCAACCAGCAGGCCCGTGCCGAACTGCGCGGCCGCTTCAGCACCGGCAGCGTGGGCCACGAGCTGAGCCTGGGCGGCGAGACCTACCGCCGCACCGTGGACCGCCGCCCCAGCGTGAACGAGTACGTGGGCACCACCAACTACCACGACGGCCAGGTACCGGTGTTCGATCCTTCGCCGTTGCAGCCGGGCCCGTCCGCACGCCGCCTGGACAGCCGCCAGAACGCGTTCTTCGCGCTGGACCGGCTCAGCTTCGGCGACGATTGGCAGTGGCTGGCCGGTGGCCGCTACGTGCGCCTGGACGAACGCGCCTACGACAAGCGCGGCAACCCGCAGCGGCACAGCCGCCTGTCGCGCTTCCTGCCGCAGACCGCACTGGTGTGGAAAGCCACCGACCAGCTGAACGCCTACGCCAGCTACGTGCGCGGCATTTCGCTGGGGCAGGAAGCGCCGTTCTGGACCAGCAACGCCGACACCTTCCTGCCGGCGGTGGAATCGCGCCAGCTGGAAGCGGGGGTGAAGTACGCGCCGAACGAGGCGCTGAGCGTGGGCGCGGCGGTGTTCCGCATCAGCCAGCCCTACCAGTACGCCAAGCCGGACGACAGCGATGTGGGCTTCACCTTCGTGCAGGAAGGCCAGCAGACCCACACCGGGCTGGAGCTGACCGCCAACGGCCAGCTGACCGATGCGCTGCAGGTGGTGGCCAGCGCCAGCGTGCTGCGCGCCCGCGCACGGGATGCCGGTACGCCCGCCTATGAAGGCCACCAGCTGGTGAACGTGCCGAAGGTGCGCGCCAGCGTGCACCTGGCCTACGCACTGCCGTTCGTGCAGGGCCTGCAGGTGACCGGGGGCTGGCGCTATGCATCGGCCAACGTGGCGCGTGCCGATGGCGCGGTGCGTGCACCGGACTATTCGGTGTTCGACGCCGGCCTGCGCTTCCAGCACCGCCTGCACGAACGTGCGGTGACCTGGAACCTGTCGGTGGACAACGTGTTCAACCGCTTCTACTGGCGTGACACCGGCAGCAGCGCCGGTGATTACTACCTGTTCCCCGGTGCGCCGCGACAGGCCCGCCTGTCGGTGTCGTTCGCGCTGTGAACGGAGCCGTGCTCGAGTGGACCGCCGCGCTGTGCAGCGTGCTGGGCGTCTGGCTGATGGCCCGGCGCCGGCTGTCGGCGTGGCCGGTCGGGCTGCTGTCGGTGGCGCTGTACGGGCTGGTGTTCGCCGAAGCCAAGCTGTATTCGGACACCCTGCTGCAGGTGATCTTCGGCGGTTTCCTGGTCTATGGCTGGTTGAACTGGCGCCAGCATGCCGCCGATGAAGGCAGCATCCGCATCGTGCCGCTGGCGCGCGGCACGCTGCTGCGCGACCTGGCCATCGGCGTATGCGGCGGCGTGGCGCTGGGCGCGGTCATGCACAGCTTCACCGACGCCGCACTGCCGTGGCTGGATGCCCTGCTGACCGGCCTCAGCCTGGTCGGCCAGTGGTGGCAGGCGCGCCGGCATGCGGCGTGCTGGTGGGTGTGGATCGCCGTGGACGTGGTGTACGTGGGCACGTACCTGTTCAAGTCGCTGCACGTGACCGCCGCGCTGTACGTGTTCTTCCTGGGCCTGGCGGTGTTCGGCCTGCGCGCGTGGCAGGCCGCCGCGCGCGCGCCGCAGGTCGCCTCGGCCCGGTAGAGTCGAGCTTGCTCGACTGCGCAGGTGCGCCGGGCCGCGCGGGTTCATCCACGCATGGCGTGGATCTACGAGTGCGCCGCGGGTTCATCCACGCATGGCGTGGATCTATTCAGCCAGGTCGGCCAGCACCTTGCGCGAGGGCGCGAAGAAGGTGACGCCGGTGACCGCCGTCGAGAAATCCAGGATGCGATCGTGCAGCGGCGCCGGATTGCCGATGAACATGCGTTCCAGCATCTGCTCGATCACCCACAGCCGGCGCGTGTAGCCGATGAAGTAGGTGCCGTACTCATTGTGGCCCGGGCGCGCGAACGGCATGTTGTCGCGCAGGATCTCGTGCTCGCCGTCGGCATCCTCGATGGTGCACAGCGTCTTGTGCGACTTCTGCGCATCGGCCGGTGCATCGTCCAGTTCCATGTTGTCGTGCTTGGTGCGGCCGATGATGGCTTCCTGCGCTTCGGTCTTCTGCGCGCGCCAGGCCTGCAGGTTGTGCAGGTACTTCTGCACCACCACGTAGCTGCCACCGGCATGTTCGGGGTCTTCATCGCCGACGATGGTGGCCTCCGGCAACGACAGCCCTTCCGGGTTGGCCGTGCCATCAACAAAGTCGAGCAGGTCGCGGCCATCGAAATAACGGAAGCCGGCCACTTCATCTACCGTTTCCACCGCATCGCCGAAGGCCAGCAGCAGGTTGCGCTCGAACGCCACGATCAGGTCCTGGGTGCGCGCACGGATGTGGTACAGCAGGTCGCCGGGGGTGGCCACCGCGGTGTGGGTGGCGCCCTGGATCTCACGGAATGGCTTCAACTCGCGCGGCGGCGTGCTGCCCACCAGCGGTGCCCACACGCGATGGCCGATGGCCACGTTGCAGGTGAACGTGCGCTCGATCTCGCGGATGGCGGTGTTCTTGATCAGATCATCGGTACTGCCCAGCACCTGCCGCACCGTGGCGATGGAATCGGCATCGTCCTTCACCTTCAGCACCAGGAAGGCCGCGCAATGGGTCAACGGCGCGGTGATCTGCTGCGGCTCGTTGTCCAGCGTGTGATTCAGGGCGGTGATCGGGGCGGGCTGGGAATTCATGGAACATCCTGCTGGCTTGAGGCGGCGATCATAGCCGAACCAACACCACCACGATGCCAGCCTGGGTAGAGTCGAGCTTGCTCGACTGCCGTTCGCGCGGCGCGGCCCCGATTTCATCTGGCAAGATGTCTGGACCACGCTTCAGGGAGGACAGCACGATGGCATCCATCCGCACACGCAGACACGCTCCGGTACTGTTCGCACTACTGCTCGGCGCGACCTGCACCGGCCATTCGGCAGAGACCGGTACGTTCTTCAGCGCGCTGCAGCAGTACCAGGGCGACAACTTCAAAGGCTGCGCCGCTACGCTCGGCGCGATGTATCAGCAAGGCACCCGCTTTCCTGATGCGGGCGAACTGCTGCTGGTCGAGTGCACGGCGGCCGCTGGCGACCACGCCGCTGCGATGGCCTACGTCGCTTCGCTGGTTGAGCAGGACCGGCTGCCCGTCGATGATCTGCTGCACAAGGACCGTCCTGGCCTGAACGCGCTGCGCGCTGATCCGGGCTGGGAGCGTGTGTTGGCACGCGTGGAAGCGACGCAGACGCAGCGGGACGCGCAGTTGGACGTAGCGTTGCGCAACGAACTGCTGGAGCGCGAGGCCCGCGACCAGGCCGAGCAGCACGCCGCCATTGCGACCGGGGGCGACGAGGCCTTCAAGCGCATCGGCCCGTTGGCCAAGGCCAATGCGGAGTGGTTGAAATCGGTGATCGCCGAGAAGGGATGGCCGACACGATCAAAGGTGGGCCGCGATGGCGCCAAGGCAGCATGGCTGCTGGTGCAGCACGCTGACCAGGATCCTGCCTTCCAGGCAGACGTACTGCCGCTGATCGAACAGGCCGCCATGGCGGGCGAGGCCGATCGGGCTGACGTGGCCCTGCTGACCGACCGCGTGTTGGTGGCGCAAGGCAAACCGCAACGCTACGGCAGCCAGTTCGTGCGGGGCGACGACGGCGCGATGCGGCTGCGCCCCACCGAAGACATGCCCGGCCTGGATGCACGGCGCAGCGCCATGGGGCTGCCCACGCTGGCCGAGTACAAAGCCATCCTGGCCGACAGTTACGGCGCGCCCGTGCGTTGATCGCCTGGGCGGGCCTACGCACCGCCGCGAGCACTGAAAAAAAGAAGCCCGGCACAAGGCCGGGCTTCGGATGGCATGCGGGAGAGAGAGAGAGTCACATGCCACTTACACGCACTAACGACAGAGCGATGTCTTACCAGCTGAAGCGCGGACCCACGAACCACTCGCGGTCGCCCGCCTTGGCCAGCTTCACTTCGCCACTCAGGCCCCAGTTCTGGTTGAACTTGGCGGTGGCGCCGACGCGGCCGTAGAACTCGCCTTCCGGATTGATGCCGTGCTTCTTGCTGTAATCCTCGTAACCGGCCAGCGCATAGCCTTCCAGGTACGGGTTGAACGCGGTACGCAGACCCACTTCGGTGGAGTAGCCGTTGAAGTCCAGGCCGTGCTTCAGGTCGAACTTCTGGTACGCAACACGAGCCACCAGGTCGGTGTTCGGTGCGATGCCATAGTTGTAGCCGGCACCGATGCGCCACTGGGCCACATCGTTCTTGAAGGTGTCGGTTTCCTGCTTGCTGTAGTCACCGAAGACCGAGAAGTTCGGGTGCACTGCAACCGAGCCCTTCACGCCCCAGCCATCGGCGTCGCCGCCCTTGGCATCGGTGTTCACGTAACCGCCTTCAACGTAGTTGTACGACAGGCCATCGGCAGCCGATGCAGCGAACGGCAGGGCAGCCAGCAGACCCAGGGCAAGCAGCGAATTCTTGATCATCGGGACACACCTTTAATTATTTTTGGTTTCGTCGGCCGCCTCCGGGGAGAGGGAGAGAGGAGGCGGTCGACAGGTGTGAATTATCCGTTTGCTGGTGAAATCGCCCCTGAATATTGTACTGACCAGTACATGAATGAGGTTGCCGTTCAGGGAACTTGTAGCGGTTTGGCCGTAGCCATGCCCCCATAGTTCGTGTCGATTGCACAAACTATGGGAGCAATCACCTACACAGACTATGGGGACAAATGTGAGCGTGAATCAGGGTCCGCCACTCGCTGGTCCCCGGCTCGCCGAACCTGGCGAGGTTCAGTGGCGAGGCCTGATGGTCACGCGCCGAGTGTAGGCCATCACTGATCGGAACAGGCGTTGCGCACATGACGCAAGATGCATCTGGCAAGTGGCCACACACGATCGCGTGGCAAGGGCGCTACTACCGGGGAGCGGCGGGCTCGCGGGAGCATGCCGTGCGTTGGGTCGAGCGATAGATCTTGGCGCGCGGCAGGGACATTTCTGGAAATATGCCGCGGCGGCGATAGGGCGTGCAATCGATCACAGGTTCAACGAGCCTTCTTGGGGCTCGTCACTGCCTTATCTATGCGGCGCTTTCGGGTGCTGCCTGATGGTTGCTGCTCAGCGAGCCTTGCCACAATCACGTGATCCATCCCTACAGAGAGGCGATCCCGGCCGCGCTTGAAGAATTTCGAAGGACCGTAAGCCAATTGTTCGCCAACGCCGACGATCAGAAACACCTGAGTGCCAGATACATCAATTCCTTTGCACGGCTTTGGGTGAGCGCGCCATTCGCGACGGTCGTCGGTAGCGAGGACGAGGCTACGGTTGGGCTCCCCAAGGAACAGCACATCACCCTTTTCATCCCGACCAGCACCGACTTCAACAGCTGAGCTCATTGAACGGTGGCCAGCTGTGCGCAAGATGCGGCCAGGTATCCCATGAAGAACGATTCCGTCCCCGGGCTGTAGCGACGCTTTTCCTCCAGCCATGTGATATCTGCTTGCGCATTCATTAATGCAGCAAACAGAAAATTCTGAGCTGGATCGAGCTTGTATCGATCAACTATCGCCTTGAAGTATGGATCATCGCTGGAACCCGTTCTCCGATACTTCGCCGCCTGGTTGGTGACGCTCCCCAACTGCCCCGCTTCTTTTGCTTCCAAAGCCGCGGCTGAGCTCTTCAGGCAAGCGATGCTGATCATGCTGCGCTCCTCGTTGCCCTTCATCATGTCACGCAACTGCAGCTGGACCTTTGGGGTAGATTCCGATTCCTCAGGCGCTGCTGACGCACCGAGCGGGCTACTGACCGTTACAAGGAAGAGAAGCAGGCGACTGACAATCCGTGTAGACATGGTTCGTTTCCTTACTTTCAGAACCCGACCCTCACGGGTCAAATGGTATTAGCTCCACCCGGTCGGTTCCCCAGTAGTGATTGAGGGCGGATTGTAGTGCTTGTGGCACGTCGAAGGCGGTGGTCGGCGCTTTTGCAATGGTCCGGCGGTCTCGTGTGATGATCCAATCGTAACGATCCTCGCCATGATCCAGGAACACGCGTATTTCATAGCGTGAGGACTCCTTGACTTCCACCGCTAGCCAGACGCTGCCATCGCTATCCGTGCTAATAAGAAACTTGAGCTCTTCGGCTGCTGACCTATTCATAGCGCAAAGTCCACATAGCCGAGTGCAGACAACGCACGAAGGCTGTTGACCTCCGTGGCAAATTTTGTACTGATGCCATGCAAAACCGCATGGCGATTCAGCCCGTCAAAATCGGCAGGAAGATCCTTCGTATCCTTCGAAAAAGGGCTGTCTTCTGCATATGGTGCTAGAAAGACCCAGTCCGCAGAACCGTCTTCTGCTGTCTTGGCCAGGGTACCAATACCCCGATCCTTGCGCTTCGAGAAGAGCTGCCGTCCGCTTCTTCGGTCGTAGACAATACCGTCCGCTTGGATCAGAAAAACAGGGACGCTGAGCGCGTACTTCCCTGCCTTGTGAGCCTCCCATGCGTCTTGGATGTGCTGGGCACGATCCGGTGCGTTGGCGCACACCCGGGAGACAATGGCGTCACCTTCAGCCTGATAGTAGGCAATCAACGCAGCCTCTGCATCCGCCTCTTGGCCTGAAGAATAGTCCTCACCGAGCCGTATGACCGACGATAGATCCATATCGCTATCGATAAACCAGCCCTGCTGCACGATGCCGCGGATGCCGTCTCGAAGCATGTCATTCGATGCTTTGATCATGGCACCTATCCCCTCGAGGGAGGAGCGGGCTTCGTTAAGCTTTACAACAAACGGACGAATCGTAGCCCCAATACCGCGGAGCATGGCCGGCAGAGTCTGGGAAGCATCGAGGACAGGCTGCATGGCTGCGGTGCACCTCTCCCGCAGCCGTGCGGTTTCCTCGGGGTTTAGCTTTGCAATGGCGTCAAGGTTGATGCTTTTGCGTAAGCGGGGCAACGGCTCAACAGGCATGGTCACGTTCCGATGTGGATGCCCTCAGTCTACGGCAGTTAAGGAGGCAGTCTTGGACTGGCTTGTATGTGAAGTGATGTCCGCTATCGGCCGCAGGGCGTCATGCGACCCATAGCCGCCGTTCACGGTTACGTCCAACATTCCCCCGAACCTCTATTGCTACTCAAAACCGGGTGCACGTCGGGTGGCAGGTCGGCCTACGATGCCGGCCCCTCTTCGTCAGCCTCCTCGTCGTCAACAACACCATCTGCCTCCCCGGCAACGAACCCACACATCTCCATGAACATCCAGGCGCGCATCCAGTTGTTCACCTCGTCGACTTTCAGGGTGCTAGCGTCTTCGTCGCCTCCGCCCGCCTTGCGGATGTACAACGCTTGTAGGGAGGCCACGTACGCCTCGCGGAAGATGCCGGTCGGGCGGAAGCCAAAGTTGTGCGTGAAGACCACTTCTTGAAGCTCGCGAACCATACCCTCCCATAGAGGCACCTCGCGCTCGCATTCGGTTCCGTGCGCCAGGCAATCGTCAATAGCGCGCTTGGCGAGGCGCAGCAGCCGACCTTCGAAGGCGTACCGCGGACTCTCCATGAAAATGTCGCGATGCTGTTCGTCCATCTGCTCGAGCATCGGGACTGAGCGCTCGGGATCGGCCACCAGGAACGGGTTGACGGCACACACAATCAGGCTATTGCGGTAGTACCGAGGGAGCTCTTTCCAGGGCTTGCGGACGAACACGAATCCGTGCAGCTGCTCGGCCTCCATTAACTGCGCGGCATACGTACTCAGGGCGCCCAACGCCTCGCGGGTGTAATCGTTGAGGTTTCCCTCATCCTCCTCACTGTCGTACCAGCCTTTTAGGTCGTGGAACGAGGCGACAACGCAGCCCATCGCCTGGTGCGATAGCAGCCTATTTGCGAAGTAGCGGAAATCCTCATCTGTCGGGACATACAGCTCCAGCTTCAAGCTTTCAAGCGTCTGCTCCGAAAAAATTGGGCGGTAAGCGATGACGTCCCGATTGGAGATGAGCAGGTCATACAGGTACGCATGGCGAGTAATTTTCGCCCCCATGGGCGCCACCAAAACGTTGGCGATGTCTGCCGGCCCCGAAAGCGCAAACATTTGGGCAATGTAGTTGCTATAGGCTAGCAACTCAGAGAACGCGTTCCGTTCGGATGAACTGCCGACCTTGAGCTCAAGTACGAAAATGCCGTCTTCGTGGTAACCCAACAAGTCGAGCTGCATCGGCTTGGTACTGTCCGTGGGCAGGTCGACTTTGCTACCGACGAACGTTCCGTAGCGAACGCTATCGTGGATGCGATCGATGCGCTGCAAAGCGCGCTGCTTGATGATGCGCCACAGCTCGAAGCTGCCCTCCTCATCTTCTACTTCGGGCAGTAAGGCGCGGCCTTCCAAGGCTTGAGTCAGCTCGGTCGAGTCCATCACGACCGTTTCCATGCCCATCGCCAACAACTGCTCGTGTACTTGTTCTTCAGAAAAGGGGATGGCCACTCAATCGCTCCCGTTGTGGTTCGCCGATGATGACATCATCGAATGCATCCATGGCACCGCCGAGCGGCTGACGACATCCGACGCTCGCTGGCGCAGCGGCGGCTCAACACGGCGTTCGATGTCTCCTTTTGGCCGGAAGTGGACCCTCGGTGCACGCTCAAGGACTAGGCGCGGTCTCTGGAACAGGCGGCAAGCGGCCAGCTGTTGGCTGCGGTCTTACGGCCTAGAAAGGCACTAGTTCAGTTCAGTCCCGCGAGTCCGTTTAAACGGCAGGTCAGTACGACTGGTCAAGCCGGGATGGCCACAGTCGACCAAAGGGAACCTGGACCAATCTGCCGTAGACGATGCGGCTCGGCCGCTTGTTGCCTAGCGGAGGAGCGTCGCTACAGCGCGCCAAAACTTATGCACAGAAATATCCACAGCACACAAGGTACAGGCCCTGTGAAGCTGGCATTGTTCTGTTTCGGGAGAACGCTGTATTGCCAAAATGGCGTTTCGCGGGCTTGACTGCGCAGATCGTTTTGGCAGGTCGAGCTGCATTATTTTCCGTACAGCTGTCAATGCGCCCCCAAACCTTTGTGGCACAACGGATTCGAGAATTTCACTACATTTGGCGTTGACGGCGCTAAATGGCCTCACTATCTTGTGGCCGTCGGGATTCCCCGGCCACCGTCGGGGCAATAAAAAGCCCCACCTAGTTGGCGCTAGGCAGGGCGGTGTTACGCAAGCAGTGCCGAGCAGTGGCAGCAACTTACCTAGAAGTAACGGAGCGAATCATACGCCGTATGACATACGTGTCAATTGATCGTTACTAACGATTTGTGACGCGCATCGTAGTTCCGCTAGTTGAGGCCAGTGTTCGCCTGCCAAATCAAGAGGCAAGGCGAGATGACCAGCAACACTCAGCAGCTGTCGCTGCACCTGATCCATCGTCAGATGGAGAACACCCTGATTGAGCAGCGCAAGCTCGACGGGTACATCAACGCAACCGCCATGTGTCAGGCGGTCGGCAAGCGTCTTGGGCATTACCTTGAGAACGCCACGACGGCGGCGTTCTTGGCAGAGCTTTCGACCGATGTCGGAATTCCGACATCGCTTCTCGTTCAAGTAGTTAAGGGCGGATCTGGACCGCAGGGTACCTGGGTACACCCGGACGTCGCTGTCCACTTGGCTCAGTGGCTGTCGCCGAAGTTTGCGGTAGCTGTGGCACGTTGGGTACGGGAGTGGCTGTCTGGGCGCCAGCCTAGTGGCGCTCCTGCGCCTGGCCTCCCGCATCACATCCAGCGCTACCTTGCCAACAAGGACCAAGTTCCCTACACGCACTTCTCTATCCTGAACGAGCTGGCGATTTCTTTGATCGCCCCCCTCGAGGCTCGAGGTTACACGCTGCCCGAACGCATGGTCCCTGACATCTCTGAAGGCAGGATGTTCGCCAAGTGGCTGCGAGACCAAGGGGTAGACACGTCCAAGATGCCCACCTACAAGCATCGCTATACAGACGGACGAGTCTGCGATGCAAAGATGTACCCGATCGGCTACCTCCATGCATTCCGCCTTCACTTTAACGAGGTTTGGTTGCCCAACAAGGCTCACCAGTATTTCCGCGAGCGTGACCCGGCGGCGCTTCCCTATCTGGATAAGATTCTGCTCGAAGCACCTGGCGCAACAGGGCTGCCTGCCGCTTGATCTGTATGGTCCCTGCCCAGAGCGGGCAGGGATCTTTATGACCAAATCTACACCTGAGAGCGACGTCAATGGCATACAGCGATGAGTGGGAAGATGAGCACCTGACCAAGACGGGGTGGGTCAGTGGAAGCTACAAGCACGACTATGGGCGTGGAGAGATACGGCCCATCCCGGCAGATGCAGTCCTAACCGTACGACGCCACGTTTACGTGGGTGCCATGGGTGCAACTCCTTCGGTGGATGTCAGCGAGACTGTTCTGTCACCTGACGTGGAGCTGATCAAGGAGCTTCGTAAGAAGTTTGGCGAGCCCACTTTCGCCTGCTAGCAGCGAGAGCGAACAAAGAAGTCTTCGGCCTCAATCACGGCCTCTACAACGGCCGGGCGTAACCTTTTGGCAGTATCCGATTCAATGTTCTCCCTGGCGAATGTCACCTCGCCTTGCATCATTGCGTCTACTGAACTGATCTACCACGAGCATCTCAGGACTAGGGGGATTCCATGCAGACCCAGAGAAGACAGACAGAAGGTAACCTGACGCTCAGGGACAGCCTCGCTCTCTACGGGCAGGTGACGAGAGATATTGTGGTCGCAGTTGGTGGCGACCTGCGCTTGTACGGTATATGCGCTCGAAACCTGACTGTTCAAGAGGGCGGAAAGGCCGTCATCCGCGGGATGGTCTGCGGGCAGGCTCTTAACGATGGTGGGGATCTTCAGGTGCTAGGGACGATCGTTGGATCTCTACGAACATCAAGTGGCAACACAGAGGTCAACTCTTCCGCAAGTGTTCTTGGTGGCTGCATCTAGTACTTCATCGCGGCCGAATCGGTTCTGCGCTGTGGCATCACTGCGGTACACCTAAATGGGAGTGCGACGGCATGACGCCAATCGTAATTGACGCCCTGCAGCACCTAGCCGATGCGGTCGTCAATCTGCTCCAAGACGAGCACCTGAGGTATGCAGCCCCAGGGGAACGCGCAGTCGTGGCGGAGCTGTATGTGCGTCTCCGGGAGCGATTTCCGGAGTATCGAGTCAGCAACGAATACGATCGCCGCGGTCGAGCTGTCAAGGAACTGATCTATGCCGACGCGGCCGGCAACATTAATTATGCCCATATCGTGCCGGACCTTATCGTCCATCGTGTCGGCGCACAGGACCATAACTTGTTGGTCGTTGAGGCCAAGCGCCACATCAATCGTGACTTCGCCAAGGACATCTGGAAGCTGCGTGGGCTGACCGACCAAGGCGGACCCTACGCTTATTCAGTGGGAGTGCATTTGGTGCTCAACATTCCTGCCAGTCGCGTGTGCCGTGCTGATGTGTACATAGATGGAGAGATAGACGCTGAAGCGACGCAATGGTTTAGACGCCACTTCGTTGGAGTCGTGTACGACCAGCACGAGGACGAACCAGCACCATGACGAGCTTCCCAAGTCCTAGCAAGGCGCAAAAACCGTCCCGCGAGAATCACTACGTTCCCGAATGGTACCAGCGCGGGTTCAGCGTTGCTGATGGCGACAACTGGTTTCTCGACATTGCTCCCCCGCGCCTCAGGCCCGACGGTACAGCGATTCTGGCGAGACCGCGACAGCGCCCCCCCAAGGCCTGCTTCTGGCAGAACGACCTATACATCACACGCTTTGGGGAGCACCTCAACGACCAGATCGAAACAGTGTTGTTCCAGGGTATCGACGACTCTGGCGCCAAGGCAGTCCGAGCATTCATAGGCGGCGACGCCGCGCAGCTCCACGACCAGTACCAGCCGATGCTGGCATACCTAGGAGCGCAGAAGTTGCGTACACCAAAGGGCTTGGAGTGGATCCGCAGCCGATACCCGGCGCTGTCCCAGATCGAGCTAATGCGGGAGATGCAGCACCTTCGCCAAATGTTCGGCACCCTTTGGGCCGAGTGCGTGCATGAGGTTGTATCGGCTGAGGACTCTGAAGTGAAGTTCTTGGTCACCGACCATCCAGTCACGACCTTCAATGCCGGTCTTCCGCTCGACGCATCGTTGCTTAACCTGTCGCGTGAAGCGCCGGTCACGTGGAATGGGACGCAGATACTGTTTGCGCTGGACGCCAACAATCTTCTAATCCTGACGCACGTTCCTTACGCCAAAGATCCAGACAGCACGGAGCTGACGGCGAAGCGCATCAATGCCCGCTACTTCGGACACACGATGCTACGTACCGACGCCCTGATAAGGGGGCGACGCTTCGATGCCGATGCGGTAATCGCAGTGAATACCTGGCTCAAGGCACGCGCACACCGGTACATTGCGGCAGGAGAGCGAGACTGGCTGTACCCGGAACACTCCGCCCAGGTGGACACGGCAACCCTCGCTCGGCTGCTGCTTCCCCCGAAGCAGGAACTGTGGCGCTACGGCGGCGAGATCTACATCGGCTACAAGGATGGCAGTTTTGGCTATCGCGACTCCTACGGCCGCACGTCACGAGATCACGAGCTTGTTGCAAAAGCACCACCCGCCGCTACACCGGCGCCCACGGACCGGTGCCCGTGTGGCGCAGAAGTCATGTTTGGCGCATGCTGCGCAAGAGTTAATCCTTGGGAGCGCCCGCCGTGGGATGTATTGAGTTTGCGCGAACGAAATCTCGCCTTTCTTCGGGCAATTGGGGGTGTACTGGAGCTGACGAAAGATGAGTCATGGCAGAACCTCCAGCGTACGATCTCCGACGATCAAGTCTCCACGCTACATCGCATTTCCCGCAGTCTGTGGCCAGAAGGGACGGACCTAGCTTCGCTGCTGTTACGCCCCGGCGGCGGTGGCCCACGGGCGATCTACATGGGCCCATCTGACCCCCGAACCGCTGGCGAGAGCATAGTAAGCCTAGCACCAATGTTTGATCAGGTGCTAGTAATGGATCCCGTTCTCGCTTCTCGTAATCTACGACCTGAGTACAGCCCGATCACTTCGCCTGCGCAGCACAAGCAACAGTTCCTCAAGAACATCATGTTCTGGTTGATGCTTGAGCCGTTGATCCTCACCGGCAAAGTACTGGTGTTCCCGGACCCAAGCGACCTTAACCCTGAGTTCGAGTACGCCATGCGGACAATGGCAGAGGAGCGCACTACCAAATGGCGCTTGGACCCGCAACAGCTCGACGAGCTTAGCTGGATGCTTCGCGACGACCTCGAACGCTCGATGCTGCAACTACCTGACCGTGCCCTACTTTCATTGTTTAAGGATGCCGCGCCAAATCACGTAGAGGAGCATTACCTCGGAGCCTTGGCGCAGATGCGGCGCAAGGGCGAGAATGATCCGCTGGCGCTGCTCCAGATCCTGGAAGACGCGAAGGCACTCTCACAGCTTTTCGTGGTTCGCTGCGTAAATTTGGAAGTTGCGCTATTCATGGCGCGGATCAGCGATGCCGTGATAGTGACGGATGTGCGTGCTCTGTGGGAGCACCTTCATCTTCATACTCGTGCAGGGCAGCCGCCGCCCCCTGTGCGGAAAGAGATCGCAATCGAACTCAACGCGCCGATCAATCCATTTGAGGCGCTAGCGGTGGAAGCAACCGAGGCTGCTGCAAAAGTCCGCGTATCGCTCGGCAGCCTACTTGCCGCCACTAACATCGCAGTCCCCAACGCTGCATCCGAGTTGGTCGAAGCCCTCCGCACGAGTTGCAGAGCACTCGGGAGGAGCGTGCGCATCACATGCAAGGGAATACAGGCAGCGATGCACATAACACCATCTATGCCGCTTAACGGATTTGAATCGCCGACGACACAAAGGCTACTGGTCTCTTTTGGACATGAGCGGGCCCCAGTCACGGTAGGGCTGGCGCTGTTTCGGCACACCGAAGGCTATGAGCGTGCCAGTCGTGCCGATGCTCCGGACCAAACGGGCATCGGAACCTAGGGGCTGCCCTGATCACTGCTACGACTATCAGCGCCCAATACAGTGGAGGCAGATCGAGCCAGTGCCGCAGAGGTCTCCATTGGGATGCGGAACTGTCTAGCAACGCGCTTCACTAGATCGGATTCCTCAATGCCGTCCTCAATCATCTTCACAGCAGCACGGAAGGCTAAGTTGATCCGACCAGGTGAGATCGCTAGGAAGAGCGCTGAACTCGGAGCTGCACTGCATACTTGGAGTTGGACCGGCCAGACTCTACCTTCAACCGGCAGGACGCACCCGCAACGCCACGACGACGAAGTGATGCACGCAATGCTCTACGCCCTCTTCCAGGCGCTTGCGCTGGTGCTTGTCTGGACCGGGCAGAAATCAGACGCGAAGTCGCAATGGCGCAAAGTCGGTGTGTTGTTGCTGCTGGTCTTTGCAGGCACCGTGGGCATCAGCATGCTGCTCAAGTGGATGGCCGAATCGCTCGCGTTGTTCACAGTCGCCACGGCCAAGCAGTACGCGATAGCGGTCTCGATGTCCCTGCTGTGCCTGTGGGGAATGGCGATGTTGATCGCGCTGATCAACGTCATCGGTACTTCCATCAAGCGCTTCCATGAAACCCACAACGCCGACAACTGGAAGAAGGTGGCGCCTGCGGTAAGCAGTGCGCAGCCCGGCGTGATGATCGTCGCCCGCTGTCTGCTGTCCTTCGCCAGCGCCCTGATGCTTTCAGGGCTTTGGCTAAGATAGGAACGCTGTCTCGCGCTGGCGGCCGACCTGCTTGCCCGGCTTGACCACACGGCGGATCCCCCCACGCGCGTACAAGGACGACCCATGCATCCCCTGTTGCAGTTCCTGCTGAGCGCACTGGCCGGGGTGGTGTTCCTTCACTACCTGGTGGCGCGCGACTACTGGCGTGGCTTTGGCTGGCTGATCGGCCGCTGGGATCCGAATCTGGGCCACGCCAGCGAAGATGCACTGATCACCTCAGCCCACCGCATGATGGCGCTGATGGCGGCATTGCTGCTGGGCTGGGCCATCGCCGGGCCTTCCCCGTACCGTGACAACTGGGAAATGGAAGTGATGGGCCTGGCTGCCGGCATGCTGGCTAGCTATGTGGTGATCATTGCCAGGGCGTCGGTGCGCGCGGCAGGTTCACGGCGCTAGGCGACGCTGGCCTCAGCCTCTGAGGCCACGGCGCTGGCCCGTGCGCTCAACCAATACCAGAGTGCTGCCCATTGCGTTGCCGGCCTGTCGAATCTTGGGTGGGTCGCTCGCGGAACCACATCCCGCTCTGACCGTTACGGGTGAACCGACGCTGCTCAAACTGCCCGGATTCGTGGATGACGTGCCGCCAGCGGGAGCACCCATACTTGCCGGGTGTCTGTTCCGGGTGATGTGTAGCGACCCATCGCGCAGCCTCGTCCACGCTTGCCCAACCACCCGTGGATAGTTCCCGGGCAGCTTGCTTCAACGCTGCGACAATACCCGCGATGGGCCAGTGGATCTGGCCATCGGGCGCGATGCCGTTGATGATCAGTTCCATGAACTCCGGGGATCGAAATGCCTCGGCAGCCATCCTTCTTGTCTGGTTCTGATGACCGGCGAAGGTCAGCATCTTCTTCAGGTGGTCTTCGATCTCTTCGCTGGCATTGCGAAGCGCATCCCGTGCACGCAGGCATCCATCCACGGTCCCAATGTCATGCTGCTCAATGAAGTGGTGCACGAGATGATTACGCAGCTTCACAAATGCCTTCAGCTCAACATCGAGCGCTTGGTAGCTCTCGTCAGGGAGATCGAGATGCACCTGCAATCGGAAATACACCAGACCGTCATGTGGGCCCGGCGCCTCATCGGGCGACACCTTGCCCTCGGCTCTTATGTATCCCCCCATCAAACCATTGACGAGTGCACCGAGCGTCTTGCCGCTGGACTCGTCATAGCGGGCCTCCACTGCGTTCCTGAGAGTTTCCGGCGTGCCAGAAACCTGTTGAGCTGCGACCATGCGCTTGAGCAGGCGCTCGTACTCCTGCAGACGCAACAGGCATCGACCGAGAAGCCGCTGCACCTCATGCTGCAGACTGACCATATCCTGTTGATCGAAACCAGCCATACGTATCCTGAGCATGGGGTATCGACCAACGATACCGTGTCTAGGGTGGGAATATGCGAGTTCTCAGTCTCACTGTGCCCGCCACCTCAGGCAGCAGAACCACACGTCACCGCAGGGTGGATGACCCATGGCAAACCCCAACGCAGTCATCGCACACGACGTGTTCTGGGCGCAACGCCCCGGTGAAGCGGCGTTCCAGGTCCATGTCGAAATCGGTACGCCGTACGCGCTGGAGGACGACCCGGACTGCTGGGCGTTCGGGTCGCGGTCAGGCCGCTTTACCCCAGGCTGAGAGATGCACACGGCGGGAGCTCGCTGCAGGCGCTGTGCGTCGCCTCTGCCTTGGCATTGGATCTGCTGCAGGCCTTCAAGGAGGGCGGCGCTACGCTGTTCTATTCGCCGGGTGAAGAGGTTCCATTGGACGCCTATGCATTCGGTGTGGCCACTCGGCCCGGAACGCCTTGACCCAGCGCATCGCTGGCCTCAGCCCTCGCCTGCCGGCGGTTTCATATAGCGCTCGGCCCATGCCAGCAACGGGTCCTCCGCTGGCGCAGGCGTCGTCACCTCGATCACCTCACCCTCGTCGCTCTCGAAGCGGATGTCATGGTTGGCAAAGCAGGCGGCCAGCTGTGTGTCACTGGGTCGGCAGCCGACGAAGATCGCCTTGTGCAGGTCGGCGCGCTTGAAGCGGGCGCCCTCGAAGTTGCAGCGAACGAAACGCGCGCGCGAGAAGTCCGCATCGGCAAAGCTGGCATCGCGGAAATCACAGTCGATGAAGTGGGCGTTGGAATGGCATCGAAGCAGCTTGGCCTGCATGAAGCTGCAGGCGTTGAACACGCCGCTCAATCCGTTGTTGTCGAAGGTCGTCAGGTCGAAACGGCAACGCAGGAAGGATTCGTCGAGAGTACCCATTTTTGCGCCGGTGAAATCACAGTCTTCCATCACGGCATGGACCAGGAACGTGGTCCCGTGCCACGGGGAAACATACGAGAGATCCACCGATTGCAGATTCTGGTACTGCGGCACCGCAAACGGAAACCCACGGTAATCCAGCCGCCCTTCCGCGGTCAGCCCGAACGGCGAAGGCTGCCAGTGCCGGTTGGTGATCGTCTTGTCGCGCCAGTCGGCCTTGCGGCGCGGGTTGGCCAGCTGCGGCACCTGCTCAGGCGTCCAGCGCGCGCGCAGTGCGGCGATGTCGTTCTTCGGCAGCAGTTTCAGGCGCTGTGCGGCCATGCGTTCGTCCATGAGGCAGGGTCGGGCAGTCTAGCAGGCAGGCCCGGCAGGTTAAGCTCGGCACCCACGCAGACGGAACCGCAGCATCATGCAGATCAAGCCCCTACGCAGCCCCATGGACGTCGTGCGCGACTGGGCAGAGGAACTGTCGATGAAGCTTGGGCGTTCAGTGCAGGAGCTGCGCGAGAGAGGTCTGGGTGCGCGCGATTTCAGCCATGCGCGCCGTGTGGAACTGCGAAGCCGCAGCGGCTTCTTCGTGGCCGTGCCGCTGTCATTCTGCGTGATCGATGAAACGAAGGGTGTGGCCATCTTCAGCGAACACGACGGGTATCTCGAGTTCCGCCTGGACGAGGATGACGAGGTGACCGAGATTGTCGAGAACCGCTACGTGCACGAACGCTGAGCGCGGCCCTGCCGTTCGAGCTGCGCGGCTTAGAGCCGGCCCAGCGCGCGGTAGCGGGCTGTCCCCTGCGCGACCAGCTGCGCCAGTTCGTCCATCAGCGTGGGATCCCACGTGTCGAAGTTGAAGCAGGATTTGCCCTGCATGCGCTTCTTCAACGCCGGGCTGATGTCGGCCAGCAGCTCGGGAAATTCATAGACCGGCATGAAGTGGAAGGCGTGCTTGCGCCCGGACACTTTCACCGCGCCGAAGAACTGCGGCTTGCCCTTGGCATCGGGGTGCGGGCAGTTGACGTAGAAGTGCTCGGGGCTGTCGTGCACCACCTGCAGTGAACCGGCGGCATCGCGCAGCAGGCCGCGCAATGCGGCGAACAGGTCGGCAGGCGTTGTGGCATCCGTCATGGGTCGGCCCCTATCGGAACAACGTGGAGAAACGGTGCGGCGGTTGGAGCCCAGCGTAGCACTGCAGGGCTGTCGCAACTGGCACTGGATGGTGCGCAGCACCGGGGCGCGATCAAGACCGTTGTCGCATCTCGCGCCGGGGCGGCGTTCGCCTGCGTCACTCCCTGCCGCAGGGATCTGCGAGGCGTGGAACACTAGCGGGGTGCGTCGCACGGCGGTGCGATTGCAACTTGTCTGATGGGCACAGCGCGGCTGCGCGGGTAGACAGGGTGGGCCACCAGCGCACCGGTGGCCGGGCCTCGAAAACCCGTGCTTCTGCTTGATTACGCTTGCCAGCCGGCGTCGCCTAACGTGGCGCCGGCTGGCAATCCGTCTGCCGGTCATGGCGGGCGGAGCGTGGAGGCCTTGTGCCTGCCGGTATAGCAGAAGCCCCGGTTTTCGAGCCACGTCTCCGCCCGCCACCTTTGTGTGGCGGCTACCGTTCGTCCCGCACGGAGCCCCAGCCATGACCACCCCGGAATTCCCCCGCCTGCACCCGCACCGCGCCGCCGCCAGCGGCGAGCAACCGGCCACGGCCGACACCGCTGAACTGCCCAGCGCCTTCGTTGCTGCGCTGCGCCGCATCGGCCAGGGCGCGGCCGCCGACGGCCAGCCCTGGCCCGAACGCCAGCTGATGCCCGGCCGACAGCAGGCACTGGCCGACGCCGAATGCGCGCTGTCCGGCCTGCGTGTGGGCCTGGAAATGCTGCTGGCCGCCGAGCGTATCCGCCAGAACGGCCCGCCCAGCGATCACCCCGGCGACCGCGTGGTGGAAGGGCTGATGATGGCCTGCCTGGCGATGACCGCGCAGATCAGCACGCGCCTGCGCCCGGACGCATAGCCCAGGCCACCCGCTTACCGGCAGTCCTCGTCCTCGCCGGCCAGGGTTGCCGGGTCCAGCGGCCGCAGGTGGGCGATGCGCTGGCGCTGTTCGTCGTTGGGCCCGCCCAGCCAGCGCACTTTGCAGCGCGCGGCCAGCCGGCCCACCATGCGCCCCTGCTCGGGCGAGTACAGCACCGCCAGCGCGGTGCCGGGGCACTGGTGGGCCTGGCAGGCGGTGTAGAACCACCAGGCGCCGTCCTGCAGCTGCACCGGCTGTCCCGGTGCGCTGGGCCCACTCAGCAGCCGTTCGCGCAGCGGCGCGATGCCCGGCTCGCTGGATTCGGCATCGGCGGTGTCCTGCATCAGCGCGTCGAACGCGGCCAACAAACGGGCGTGCTTGCGACCACAGTCGTCCACCGTATTGCCGCCCACCAGGGTGAAGAAGTAGGTGGCCAGCGGGTTGTCCTGGCAGCTCAGTTCGCCGCTGGGGGTTTCGCCTTCGGGCTCACCTTCGTTGTCCCACACCGACGGGTCCACGCCGTCTTCGATGGACGGTTCGGGCTCGGGTTCGGATGCCATCGCCGTGGGTGCAGGTGCCGTGTCTGCCTGCGGTGCCGGCGCGGGCGCCTGCGAACACGCGGCCAGCAGCGCGATCATCCATGTGATGCCGAGATGTCTGGACTTCATTCCCTGTCCTTGTCGTGATGTGGGGCCGCGATTGTAAATCCACGCCATGCATGGATGGGCCGCGCGCGCCGATGCGCTGTGCCAAGCAAGCTCGGCACCTACCAGAAGCGGGTTCCCGCACGTTGTAGATCCACGCCATGCGTGGATGGGCCGCGCGCGCTGATGCGCTGTGCCAAGCAAGCTTGGCACCTACCAGAAGCGGGTTCCCGCACGTTGTAGATCCACGCCATGCGTGGATGGGCCGCGCGCGCGGTGCGCTGTGCCAAGCAAGCTTGGCACCTACCAAGAGCGGGCTCCCGCACGTTGTAGATCCACGCCATGCGTGGATGGGCCGCGCGCGATGATGCGCTGTGCCAAGCAAGCTTGGTACCTACCAGGAGCGGGTTCCCGCACGTTGTAGATCCACGCCATGCGTGGATGGCCGCGCGCGACCCCAAAAAAACCCCGGCGCTGGGCCGGGGTTCTTCAGATCATTTGAACAGGGTATCCGGGTATTCCGGTTTCTGTTCCCGCGCCAGCAAGGCGCGCAGGCCTTCTTCCGGCGTCTGCTCGCCGTGCAGCACGGCACGCACGCGGTCGGAAATGGGCAGGTCGATGCCATGGCGGCGCGCCTGTCGCATCACTTCGTCGGCGGTCTGCACCGATTCGACTACCTGGCCGATTTCGCGCACGGCGTCCTGCAGCGTCTGACCACGGCCCAGGGCCAGGCCCAGGCGGCGGTTGCGCGACAGATCGCCGGTGCAGGTCAGTACCAGATCGCCCAGCCCGGCCAGACCCATCAGGGTTTCCGGCTTGGCACCGATGGCCGCGGCCAGCCGCAGCATTTCATTCAGGCCACGGGTGATCAGGCCGGCACGGGCATTCAGGCCCAGCTGCATGCCATCGGCCACGCCAGTGGCCACGGCCAGCACGTTCTTCATGGCGCCACCCAGTTCGGCACCCACCATGTCATCGCCGGTGTAGGCGCGGAACGCCGGGCCATGCATGGCTTCGGCCACCGTCTGCGCGAACTCGGGCACGTCGCCGTGCACGGTGATCGCCGTCGGCAGGCCCTGGGTCACTTCCTTGGCGAACGACGGCCCGGTGACCACGGCCAGCGGCACGTCGTCACCCAGGATCTCGCGCGCTACTTCGTGCAGGAAGCGGCCCGAACCCGGTTCGAAGCCCTTGGTGGCCCAGGCCACGCCGGCACCGGCCGGTCGCAGCGGCGCCAGCGCGCGCACGGTTTCATTGAACGCGTGCGACGGGGTCACCACCAGGATCCAGGCGGCATCCTGCAGGGCGGCCGCCATGTCGGTGGTCGCGCGCAGGCTGTCCGGCAGCGGGATGCCCGGCAGGTAGCGGGGGTTTTCATGGCGCTGGTCGATGGCTTCGACCACGGCGGCATCGCGCCCCCACAGCACGGTCGGGTGACCGTGCCGGGCGAGCAGCGTGGCCAGCGCGGTTCCCCAGGAACCGGCGCCAAGCACGGCGACTTTGTCAGCGGTATCGCTCATCCGTGACGTCGTAGCCAAGCTCAGGCGTTGCCGGCCGGCTCGGAATCAGCCAGCGACGGCGCGTCGCCCTGTTCCTGGCGCTGGCGCAGGGTTTCGGCGTACAGGCCTTCGAAGTTGATCGGCTGCAGGAAGAACGGCGGGAAGCCGCCGGCCTGGATCAGGTCGCTGACCAGCTGGCGCACGTACGGGAACAGGATGTTCGGGCACTGGGTGCCGAGCAGCACGTCGATCGACTGCGGGTCCAGGCCGACCAGGCCGAACACGCCGGCCTGCTTCACTTCGGCCACGTAGGCGGTGCGCTCACCGGCCTGGCAGGTCAGGGTCACGGCCAGCACGACTTCGAAGGCGTTTTCGCCCAGGCGCTGCACCTGCTGGTTCAGGTTCAGCTGCAGCTCCGGCTGCACCTGGTCATTGAAGATGGTCGGCGCGTTCGGCGACTCGAAGGAAACGTCCTTGACGTAGATCTTCTCGACGGTGAAAGCGGGGCCGGTAGCGGCATCGACCGGCGCAGCGGCGCCGTTGGTGATCTCTTCGGACATTTCCTGTAACTCCAGATGAATGCAATGAAAACGTAGGTCGAACTACAGCGATGGGGGCGGCAGGTGGCCCACACAAGGCCAATGCCGCCACCTCGGTCGATCAGTTGCGACCCTTGACCAGCGGCAGTTCGGCCTGCTGCCAGGCGGGAATGCCGCCGTCGAGCACGAACACCTTTTCAAAACCGGCCTTCTTCAGCGCCTTGGCGGCGGTTTCCGAGGCGTTGCCGCTGCGGCACACCAGCACCACCGGGCTCTGCTTGGCGTTGGCCACCAGCTTGTGCTCCGGACCGAACGCACTGGCCTGCGCCTGGCGGCTGCCGGCGATGTGGCCCTTTTCGAAGTCGCCACTGGCCGACAGGTCGACCACCACGGTGCCACCGGCATTCATCAGCTGGGTCAGCTCGGCCGGCTTGATGCCCTTGAAGCCCCGGAACAGGCGGCGGACCTCGGTGACGATGATGGCCACGGTCAGGCCCACCAGGGCTGCGGACAGCATCGGGTTTCGGCCGGCAAAGGCCAGCAGCTCTTCGTAATTCACTCAGATCACGGGTCTATAAGCGGGGGCCGATTGTCGCACAAGCCGCAGGCTGGCCGTCACTGCCCCTGCCAGAGGTCCGGCAGGCCGGCGGCCTGCCACCAGCGCTTGGCTTCCGGGTCCCAGCGCCAGCGCTCGGTCACCACCACGGTGCGCTCGGCCTGGGTGTTCTGGTTGATCACCCCGATTTCCACCCGGCGCTCGACCTGGCCCCCGTCCAACGACGCCGTGCTGCGCTCGCGGTAGGACGACACCCGCAGCTGGGCGTAGCGGTTCAGCTCGAACTGGGTGGGCGGCTTTTCCTTGCGCAGCTCCGGGTCCAGATAGGCGATGGCGTCGTCCATCGTGCCCCAGCGGATGGTGGCCCCGTAGGCGATCTGGGTTTCTTCCAGCAGCTTGCGCTGCTTGCGGGTCAGGTCGTCGGCGGCGGCGCCGGCAACGGCGCTGACCAGCAGCAACGAACACAACAGGATCTGGATCAGGCGGCGCATCGGTGGGTTCCCCAGGACGTCAGCCTGACATCCTACCCTTTGGCGAAGGCAACAAAGCGACCGCTGAATTCAGCCGCCGGCCGACCGTTGGCGCCGGGCTGGGTGGCGACGATGCTGATGCGCGCCTTGCCACGCTGGCGGAAGGTGGCCAGGAAGGTGTCCCAGGCGCTGTTTTCGGCGGCGGCGGCGTGGGCGTGCAGGTCCTCGTAGACCGGCGCCAGGTAACGCAGGTTGCTGTCGGCCACGTAGACCTCGGCGTCATGCCCGGCCAGGCGCAGGCGCAGGCTGACCAGGGCCCAGCCGGACAGGGTGAGCACCGAGGCCAGGCTGCCACCGAAGGCGTTGCCCTTGTCGTTGACGTTGGCGGCCAGCGGCGCGGTGATGCGCAGCACGCCGTCGGCGTAGCCGTCCAGACGGATCTGCATGGCGCGCACGGCCGGCATGCAGTCGAGCACGTCCTGCAGGGCGGCCAGCGAGGAAGTCAGGGCATCAACGGACATCGGAGCAGCAACCACGACAACGAAGGGCCCGCATAATGACCGCAATGCCCGACCATACGATACCCACTGGCTGGACCCTGATTTCGCTGCGACCGCAGGGCCAGCACGCCGTGCTGCGCCGTGCGGCGGCCCCGTACGGCGGGACCACGCTGGCCTTGTCGCCCTGGCGGCTGCGGCGGTTGCAGGGCGCGGCGGTGGAACAACGGCTGAACCAGGCACTGGCCTGCCCGCGGGTGGTGTTCACCAGCCCGGCCGCGGTGGCCGCTGCGGCGGCGCTGGTGTCGCTGCCGGCCGCACAACGCGGCCCTTGGCTGACGGTCGGTGAAGGCACCGCACGTGCACTGCTCGCACAGGGAGTGTCCGACGTGCAGGCGCCGCAGCGGATGGACAGCGAAGGCCTGCTGGGCCTGCCCGCGCTGGACAACGTGCAGGGGCTGCAGATCGGCCTGGTGACCGCCCCCGGCGGCCGCGGCCTGATTGCCGCGCAGCTGCAGCAGGCCGGCGCGCAGATCCTGCGTTGCGACGTGTACGAACGAGTGCCGCTGCGTGTGTCGCGTCGTGCATTGTCGCGTCTGGCCCACTCGGCGACCCCGTGGCTGCTCGCCGTCAGCAGCAGCGAAGCGTTGCAGCGGCTCTGGCAGCAGCTGTCACCGCCGTGGCAGCAGCGGCTGCGCCAGCAGGCCATCGTGCTGGCCGCCAGCGAACGACTGGCCGTGCAGGCGCAGGCGCTGGGCCTGGCCCGGGTGCTGCGCAGCGACGGCCCCACGGCCGCGCAGATGGTCGCCACCGCACACGCCGCACTCACCGCCCCGGCAGCGAACTGAACAGGCGCCCGGCGCACGCTTGCTGCGCTGATCGCCAGCGGTGATGCTGTGTGCAACGCCGCCGGCCGGGCCCACCCGGGCGCGCCGCCGACAAGGAAGCCTGATGAACGACACGCCCCCCTCTGCCGCCCCCCGCTCCCCTGCCCGCTGGCTGCTGGCCACCGCCGTGGTGGTCGGCCTGGCGGCAGCCGGCTATGGCGGTTGGTACTACTGGCAGCAGCAGCAGCGCGAACAGCAGGCGCAGGCGCAGACCGCCGCCGTGCAGCTGCAGGGGCTGCAAGCCGCGGTGGAGGCCCTGCGCCGCGACCAGCGCGCCAGCAGCCAGCGCCTGCAGGACGCAGCAGCCACCAACCGCGTGTTGCGCGACGAGATGCTGGGCCTTTCCCAGCGCAGCGCGCTGCTGGAAGAAAACCTGGCCAAGCTGACCGAGAGCGCGAACCAGGGCCGCCAGGCAGTGCAACGGGACGAGGCCGAGCTGCTGCTGACCCAGGCCGCGCAACGCCTGGCCTTCGCCGACGATGTGGACGGCGCCCGCCGCCTGTATGGGCTGGCGGCCACCGCGCTGGCCGAACTGCCCGACAGCGACGGCCTGAACCTGCGCCAGGCGCTGGTGCAGGAACGCGACGCGCTGGACGCACTGGGCGCCGGCCCGCGCGTGCTGGCGCTGCAGCGCTTGGATGCCGTCTCGCAGGCGTTGCAGCGCCTGCCCTCGCAGGTGCAACCCGCCGCGCCCGTGGCGCCGGCCACGCGGCCCTGGTGGCAGGCCGCCATTGCGGCGTTCGTGGATATCAGCCCCAGCCGCCTGCAGGGGCCGCTGACCGCCAGCGAGCGCGCCAGCGCTGAACAGGCGGTGGAACTGGAACTGACCCTGGCCCGTGCCGCCATTGAGCGCGGCGATGGCCGCGGCCGTGACGCGGCGCTGGCCCGTGTGGACCAGTGGGCCCAGCGCCGCTGGCCGGATTCACCAGCCCTGCGCGCGCAACGTGCTGAACTGCAGGCCCTGCGCCAACTGCCGCTGCAGGCCGATGGCACCGTCCTTGGCAGCACGCTGCGGCAGCTGCGCACCCAGACCGACCGGAGGTAAGACCGTATGAAGCCCGTGCAATCCCTGGTCGTGCTGTTGCTGGCCGTGGCCATTGGCATCGTTGCCGCGCAATGGCTGGGCGCCGAAGACCTGAACCGCTATGGCGAGGTGATCCTGCGCCACGGTGGCTACGACTACCACAGCAATCTGCCCAAGGTGGCGCTGCTGGCAGTGATCACCGTGCTGGTGCTGTGGCTGCTGTGGAGCCTGATCGCCGCGCCGTTCCGTGCGTGGGGCCGCTACCGCCGCAAGCAGGGCCGGGTGCGTCTGATCGATGGCCTGCAGGCTTATGAACATGGCCAGTGGCAGCGCGCGGAAAAGCTGCTGGATGGCGCCGCACAGGATTCGGAAGTGACCGCGATCGCACTGGCCAATGCCGTGCGCAGCGCGCAGGCACGCGCCGATGGCACTGGCGGCGAAGCATTGCTGCAGCGGCTGGGCGAGCGCGATGCCACGCTGCAGGCGCTGCTGCGCGCCGAACAGCTGCTGGCCCGTGACCTGCCGGTGGACGCGATCAATGCGCTGGACGTGGCGGCGATCCAGCCGCTGCCGCCGCGCGGCCTGTGGCTGCGTACCGAAGCGCTGGCCCGTGCCGGTCGTGCCCATGAGGCCTACGGCCAGCTGGGCGCGCTGCGCCAGAGCAAGGTGTTGCCGGCCGAAGCCGCCAGCGAACTGGAAGCCCGTCTGGCCGCACAGGCGCTGCTGGAAGCGGCCGATGTAAACGCGCTGGCTGCGCAATGGGAAACCACGCCGAAGGCACTGCGGCCGACCCCCGACGTGGTGGGCGCCTATGCCACCCGCGCGGTGGCGCTGGAGTGGGACGAGCCGGCCCTGCTGGCGCTGGAACAGGCGCTGGACCAGCGCTGGGACGACGAACTGGTGGCGCTGTATGGCCGCCTGCCGGTGGACCGCCTGGCCACCCGCCAGGCCAACCTGCAGCGTTGGCGCAACGTACATGATGATTCGGCGGCGCTGCGCCTGGCCCAGGGCCGGGTGGCGCTGGCGCAGCAGGACTGGACTGCGGCCGATGCCTTCCTGCACGAAGCGATTGCCGCCGGTGCGGGTGCGCCGGCATGGGAAGCGCTGGGTGAAGCCTTCGCCCAGCGCGGTGAGCATGCGCTGGCCACGCAGTGCCTGGCCAACGCGCTGCGCCTGCAGCGTGGCGAGGACAGCGTGGCGCTGGTGCGTGCCGGTACCACCGAGGCACCGCTGCGGGCGACGGTGGAAGAACAGCCGACGGCGGTGCAGCCGCCGGTGTATGACGCCAAAGACCGCTGATCGTGTGCCGACCAACGGTCGGCACCCACCGGCTCAACAACGAAAACGCCGCCCAAGGGGCGGCGTTTTCAGTTCCAACGTTGGATGCACTCAGCGTTCGACGATCGCCACCACGCCCATGCCGCCGGCGGTGCAGATCGACACCAGTGCACGGCCGCCGCCACGTTCGGCCAGCTGCTTGGCCGCCGTGGCGATGACGCGGGCGCCGGTGGCGGCGAACGGGTGTCCAGTGGCCAGCGACGAGCCCAGCAGGTTGATCTTGTCCGGGTCGATGCGGCCCATCGGCGCGTCCAGGCCCAGGCGGTTGCGGCAGTAATCCTCGCTCTCCCACGCACGCAGGGTGCACAGCACCTGCGCGGCGAAGGCTTCATGGATTTCGTAGATGTCGAAATCCTGCAGGGTCAGGCCATTGCGCTTCAGCATTTCCGGCACGGCCACGGTCGGCGCCATCAACAGGCCTTCGCCGTGCACGAAATCCACCGCCGACACGTGCGCATCGCGCAGGTAGGCCTGCGGTTCATGGCCATGCGCGCGTGCCCACTCTTCGCTGGCCAGCAGCACCGCTGCGGCGCCGTCGGTGAGCGGGGTGGAATTGGCCGCGGTGAGCGTGCCACGGCCGGACACCTTGTCGAAGGCCGGCTTCAGCGTGGCCAGCTTTTCCAGCGAGGTATCGGCGCGCAGGATGTTGTCGCGCTCCACGCCGCGGAACGGTGCGATGAGGTCATTGAAGAAGCCGCGCTCATAGGCGGCGGCCAGCTTCTTGTGCGAGGAAACGGCCCACTCGTCCTGCGAATCGCGCGAGATGTTCCATTCCTTGGCCATGTCCTCGCAGTGGTCGCCCATGCTCTTGCCGGTGCGCGGCTCGGCCACGCCGGGGAACTCGGGCTTCAGTTCCGAGAGCTTGAACCCCGAGGTGAGGGCACGGATCTTGTCGCCGGTGGTCTTGGCACGGTTGGCCGCCAGCAGGCGCGCACGCAGCTTCTTGCCGTAGACGATCGGCACGTCGGAGGTGGTGTCGGAGCCGCCACCGATGCCCGATTCGATCTGCCCCAGGGCGATCTTGTTGGCCACGGTGATGATGCTGTCCAGCGAGGTGCCGCAGGCGCGCTGCAGGGTGATCCCCGGGGTCAAAGGCGACAGGCCCGAGGAGAGAGTGGCTTCGCGGCCCAGATTCCAGTCGCTGGAGTGCTTGATGACCGCACCCATGGCCACTTCACCCAGCTGCTGGCCATGCAGGCCGAAACGTTCGACCAGCGCGCCCAGCGTACGTACCGACATGCCGAGGTTGCCGACATCCGAATACGCGGTGTTCTGGCGGCAGAACGGAATGCGGACGCCACCGAGGATGGCGACGGGACGAGCGTTGGGCATGGAGATACCTGGCATGGATGAGGGTGTCTGCAACATGGCCTGCACGGCAGAGCAGGCATAATGGGGCCAAGTGTAGCTGCCGCCCTGTGATGGGCCAACCGTGGAACCATGAGCAAACCCGACCCCGCGATGAACGCCCCTGGCGTGCTGGCCCTGGAACTGGCCGGCGGAGAAATTCCTGGCCAGGCGGTCCTCAGTGCCGAACAGGCCGGCGAACTGGCCGAACGTATCGGCCGCGATCTGTCCAAGCTGGTGCCGCAGGTGGCCGAGCTGGACCTGGTGTTCGCCGCCGCCCATTTCGACCCGGCCGAAGTACTGCGCCCGGGCTGGCCGATCCATCGCCGCCTGGAAGAACTGCAGATGCGTGCGCCCGGCCGCAACCAGGGCCCGCGCCTGCTGGCCTTCGGCGCCGATGCGCAGGGTGATGTGCCGCTGCCGTTCCAGGCCGACGCCACCCTGGTGGGCGGTGGCCTGCGCGTGGTGCCGTTCCTGCTGACTGGCAGCGATGCGGCCACCATTGCGGCGGTGGCCGATGCGCTGGAAGAAACACTGCTGGCCAACGGCATGGCCCACGCCGATACCGCGTTGATGGCGCAGAAGGGCTTCGGCGCCCGCGTGGAACACGCGCGCTACTTCACCGTGAACGACCTGGCCGCGATGATGTCGATGCAGTACGACAACCAGGGCCTGGCCGCACTGTGGCCGCTGATCGAGACGGCCATCCTGGCCCCGGCCGAGGAAGAGTGGCTGGACGCGGCGCCGGAACCGCTGCTGCGCTACGTGCAGGGCGAGGCCCGCATGGCGCTGTTCGACCCGGCCGGCTGGTGCGCGTACTACAACCATGGCAAGGGTGACTGCGATCGCCTGCAGGGCATCTACGAGCAGTTCCTGATGCGCCAGCGGCAGATGGCTGCGGTGCTGGAAGCGCACGGCGTGCCGGTGCTGTTCGTGCACTGCGAGGCCGGTCAGGACGCACGCGCGCTGCTGGCGCGTTGATATTCGTGGGATACCTTCCGCCGGGCATGGCCCGGCACTAACGTGCGCGGGCGCATCTGCGCGAAAGGCCAGTCGAGCAAGCTCGACTCTACAGAGGCCGGACAGGACGCGCGCGCACTGCTGGCGCGTTGATGTCCGGACAGGTTGCGCCGCCGGGCGTGGCCCGGCACTAACGTGCGCGGGCGCGTCTGCGCGAAAGGCCAGTCGAGCAAGCTCGACTCTACAGAGGCCGGACAGGACGCGCGCGCGCTGCTGGCGCGTTGATGTCCGGACAGGTTGCGCCGCCGGGCATGGCCCGGCACTAACGTGCGCGGGCGCGTCTGCGCGAAAGGCCAGTCGAGCAAGCTCGACTCTACAGAAGCGGCGTTCCGCCTGGCCATGCCTGGCGGACCCATGAAAAACGCCGGCTTGCGCCGGCGTTTCTGCTTTCTTACGGGGCCTTCTGGATGACCGCGCAGGCCAGGCGCGCACCGGCGTTGCCGGTCGGCTGGGTCTTGTAGTCATCGGCGTCGGCGTGGACGATCAGGCCGCGGCCGATGATGTCGAAGTCATCACCCTTGCCGATGTTGACGTTGCTCGATACCGGGCCATCGATGGTGGCCACGCCCTTGTCGTCGGCCTTGATGTTGGGCATGTCGCCGCCGTGGTGCGGATCGGCGACCACGCTGCCGTGGTCCTGCTTGCCCGGGTTGAAGTGGCCACCGGCGCTCATGCCGTCCGGCGCGCTGCAGTCACCCTTTTCATGGATGTGGAAGCCGTGCTCGCTGCCCGGCTTCAGGCCGCTGATCTGGCCGGTCACGTGCACCTTGCCATCGACCACCTTGAAGGTGACGCTGCCCTTGGTTTCATTGCCCTGGGTCGGCGCCAGTTCGGCGCTGGCCGTGGCATCGGTGGTGGCAGCGGCCGCTGCATCCGCTGCCGGGGCGCTGGCCGGATCGGCCGGTGCTGCCGAACCTTCGGCCGGGGTGGTGGCCGGTGCTTCGGCTTCCGGCGTGGCCGGCTGGCTGCAGGCCGCCAGGCCCAGGGCGGCGATGGCCGCGAACAGCGAGGTGTGGATCAGACGCATGTGAATCTCCTTGGTGAGGGTGCCGGCGGGCGATCAGCGGGTGACCCGGATCACGCCGCAGGCAATGCGGACGCCGGCATTGCCGGCGGGCTGGCTGCGATAGTCATCGGCGTTGGCGTGCACGACCAGTGCACGACCGGCGATATCGGTGGCGGCGCCTCCGCCTAGGGTAACGCCCTTCAGGTGCACATCGACGTTGGCGCGGCCCTGTGCATCGGCCTGCAGGTTGTCGATGTCGCCCAGGTGGTGCTTGCCGCTGCCAGCGCGACCATGCGCGCTGCCGCCGGGGTTGAAGTGGTTGCCGGCACTACTGGCATCGACCGCACTGCAGTCGCCACGCTCATGGATGTGGAAGCCGGCCTGCTGCATCGGCTGCAACCCGCCAATCAACCCGGTCAGATGGATGCCGCCGGTTTCCGGCTTCAGCACCAGGCGGCCGCTGACGATGCTGGCCGAGGCCGGCGCCAGGTTCGCTTCGGCCTGCTGCGCGGTGCTGATCACGTTCGGCGGCGGCGGCGTGGGCTGCGGCTTCTTCGGCGCGCTGCCACAGGCAGACAGCAGCACGGCGGCGGACAGCGGCAGGATGGCATGTGACAGACGCATCGAAGACTCCTTGCAGGTAACACTACGGACGGCATCGTCCATGACAGATCAACGGTTCGGCAAGCGGGCGCGAGCAGGATGTGCAGATTCCGTTCAATGGCCGCCGCGACGGCGGCCGGCACCCAGCTTGCGGGTGAGCGTGTTGCGGCCCAGCCCCAGGCGTGCGGCGGCCTCGGCACGGCGGCCGTGGGTGATCTGCAGGGCGGCTTCCAGCAGCGCGTGGTCCACCCGGTCACGCACCTGCGCATGCAGGCCCTCGGCACCTTCCAGCAATTGCCGGCGCGCCCATTCGGACAGCAGGGTCTCCCACTGGCCCGGATCGGCGCCCGCCGCGTGGCCACTGCCGCGTCGCTGGCGCGCGCGGTTCAGCGCGGTGTCCACGTCGGCCACGCCGATGGTCTCGGCGGCGGCCAGCGCGGCCATGCGCCAGCAGACATTTTCCAGTTCGCGCACGTTGCCCGGCCAATCGTGCTCGCGCAGTGCCTGCAGCGCGGCAGCGGTCAGCCGTTTCGGCGGCGTGTCCAGCTTGTGTGCGGCAGCGGCCAGGAACGTGCTGGCCAGCTGCGCGATGTCTTCGCGGCGCTCGCGCAGTGGCGGCAGCTGCAGGCGCACCACGTCCAGCCGGTGCAGCAGATCGGCGCGGAACCTGCCCTGCGCGACCAGCCCTTCCAGATCCTGGTGGGTGGCGGCGACCACGCGCACATCCACATGGATCAGCTCGCGGCCACCTACGCGGAAGAACTCGCCCTGGGCCAGCACACGCAGCAGGCGGGTCTGCAGCGGCAGCGGCATGTCGCCGATTTCATCCAGGAACAGGGTGCCGCCGTTGGCCTGTTCGAAGCGGCCGATATGGCGGCGCTGCGCGCCGGTGAAGGCACCGGCCTCGTGCCCGAACAGTTCGCTTTCCAGCAGCTCGGCCGGGATGGCGGCGGTGTTGAGTGCCACGAACGGGCCCTGCGCACGCGGCGATTCACGATGCAGCGCGTTGGCCACCAGTTCCTTGCCGGTGCCGGTTTCGCCGGTGATCAGCACCGCCAGCGGTGCCTGCGCCAGGCGGCCGATGGCGCGGAACAGCGCGCGCATGGGCGGGGTGTCACCCACCAGTTGCGGCGGCTGGTCGCTGGGCGTTTCGCTGACCGGGGTCGGCGCGGCCAGGGCCGGCGCCACCGCCGGCAGCACGCGCTGGGCCAGCGCCACCGCATCGTCCAGATCGAAGGGCTTGGACAGGAATTCGTGGGCACCGCCGCGGAACGCACCGGCGGTGCTGGCTACATCGGTATAGGCCGACATCACCACCACCGGCAGCTGCGGCAGCGCCGCCTTCAACTTGTCCAGCAGCACCAGGCCATCGTCGCCGGGCATGCGTACATCGGTGAACAGCAGCGCCGGTGGCGGGTTCTCGGCCAACGCTTTCAGCGCCGCTGCCGCGCTGTCGAAATCGTCTACCTGGTAGCCGGCTTCGCGCAGCGCGGTGCACAGCACGAAGCGCACGGCGCGATCATCGTCGACCACCCAGATGCGCTGCGCGGAAGAAGAGAGTTCAGACATCGCGCGGGGCCTCCTCGGCCGGGGCGGTGCCGTTGCCGATCGGCAGCAGCAGGGTGAACACGGTATGGCCGGGGCGCGAGCGGTAGGTCAACGTGCCGCGATGCTCGCGCGTGACCTGCTGGGCCAGCGCCAGGCCCAGGCCGGTGCCTTCGGCGCGGCCACTGACCAGCGGCAGGAACAGGTGCTCGGCCAGTTCTTCGGGCACGCCACGGCCGTCGTCGGCAATTTCCAGGCGCAGCGCCAGCGTGTGCAGTTGTTCGGCAATGCGCACGCCATGTTCAACGCGCGTGCGCAGGGTAATGACCCCGGCGCCGGCCTGGATGGCGTTGCGCACCAGGTTCCACACGGCCTGGGTGAGGCGGTCGGCGTCACCGGCGAATTCGGGAATGCTGGGGTCGTAGTCACGCTGCAGGCGCACCGCCCAGCCGGCCTCGCTTTCGGCAAGGCGCAGCACGCGCTCCAGCGCAGCGTGGATGTTCAGCGGGGCGTGCGGCGCGGCCGGCGCCGGTGACAGCAGCTGGTCGAGCAGGCCGTTGAGGCGTTCGATTTCCGAGCCGATCAGCTCGATCAACTCGCGTTCGCTGGCATCGCGCTGGGCGGCGCGGCGGGCCAGCAGCTGCGCGGCGCCCTTCAGCCCGGCCAGCGGGTTGCGCAGTTCGTGGGCCAGGCCCTTCAAGGCGGCGCTGAGCGCGCTGGGCAGGGCCTGGGTCGGGTCCAGGCCGGGGAATTCATCCACCGGGTGCGCTTCCAGCAGCCAGCCGCCGTCATCGCGGCGGCTCATCCAGCCTTCGGCGAAGCGCGCGCCCTCCCCTGGCACCGCCAGCGCCAGCCGGTTCAGGCGCAGGCTGTCGCGCTCGTCGCGGGCCAGGAAATGGGCCAGTGCCTCGCCCTGCACTTCCAGTGCGGCCAGCGGCTGGCCCAGCAGGCGGCGGACGCTGACGCCCAGCCAGCGCGCGAAGGCCGGGTTGCAGCCGATGATGCGGCCATCGGCCCCGGCCCAGGCCAGCGGCGTGCCGAGGGCATCGAGGGACGGCGGAGGTGCGGGGTCGGACATTGCACCAATGTAGTGCAAAACGAGGTGTGGGGGTCAGAGCCCTTTTCTGCGAAAAGGGATCTGACCCCATGCGCGGCGGGTTCGGGGTCGGATCCCTTTCCGTCAGGAAAGGGCTCTGACCCCTGCAGGTCGAGCAAGCTCGACCACTACCGGGTGCGTGGCCGGTTACAGCTTCATGTTCAGGCCGACGAAGACGCTGCGGCCGGGCGCGGGCGAGAACATCGGGCGGGCGCTGTCCCAGAAGAAGCTGTCGTACCAGGCGTAGGCATATTCGCGGCCGGTGACGTTCTTCAGCTGCAGGTCGACGCTCCAGCGTGGGTTGATCTGGTAGGCCGCGCTGACGTCGAGCACGGCGAAGCCACCGAACTTGCCGGCCACGTTGCGCTCTTCCAGGTAGTAGTCGCCCTGCGCGCGTGCCTGCAGACCCAGCCGCAGCGCGTCGCTGGCCTGGAAATCCACGCCGAGGTTGCTGATATGGCGCGGCGTGGCCGCCACTTCGCGGCCCTGCAGGGAAACACTGGCATCGCGATCGTCGCGGGTGATCTTCGCTTCCTGGTAGGCATGCGAGGCCCACACCGTCCAGTCATCGCCCAGCTGCAGGCTCAACTGCGCGTCCACGCCGCGGCGGCGGGTCTTGCCCAGGGTGACCGTGGTGCCGGTGGCCGGCATGTTGGACACCTCGTTTTCCGCGTCCTGCTGCCACACCGCCAGACGCGCCTGCGCGCCCTGGAAGGGCTGGAACTTCAGGCCCAGCTCCATGCCGGTGTTGGTGGACGGCTGCATCGGCGCCTGGCCGGGGGTCAGATAGGCCGGCGCGGTGGACCCGGTGAGCACCTGGAAGGTGCGGCCCCAGTTGGCGTACACGTGCGTGTTGGCACTCAGGCTGTGGATCACGCTCAGCTTGGGCTGGCCGATCGTGCCGTAATCCTGCAGGCGCCCGGTGCTGCCATCCATCAGCCGGGTGCGGCCGCTGAAGCGGTCCACGCGATAGGCCGGCACGATCTTCCACGCGTCGTTTGGCTGGTAGATGGCCTGTACGTAGGCGCCCCAGTTGTCGAAGCTGTGCCGGTCGTTGTTCTGCACCCGCGCTGGCGCCACGCTGAAGTCGGTGGGCTCGGCGTAGCTGTAGCGCTCGCGGATGTAGCCGTTGTCCTGCTGTTCGTAGTTCAGGCCACCTTCGACGGTGAGGACCGACGCGGCCTGCCAGGTGAGCGTGCTGATCAGGCCGGCCTGGCGCTCATCCCACACGCGGCGCTGGCGCGGCAGGTTGCCGCTGGGCAGATCGCTGAACGTCACGCGGCGGTCGTCTTCGTAGCGGTTGTAGTACAGACGGGTGCCGAAACTGAGCGCATCGCTGAGCGCCAGATCCAGGTGCGCGGCGATCTGCCGCATGTCACGGTCATCGCCATCGTTGGCGTTGCGCAGGTCGCTGCCACGGCGGTGCGTGCGCAGTTCATCGGCGGTCATGAAACCCGGTTCGTCGGCTTCGTGGTGGTAGGCGCGCGCGGTCACGCCCACGCGCAGACCGTCTTCCAGCGAACCGTAGAACCACTTGCCGCCCAGCGCGTACTTCTTCGAGGTGTCGTGGTCGCGGTAACCATCGCTGGCCTGCTGGCCGATGAAATAGTTCTGCGCCAAGCCATTGCTTTCGCGGCCGATCGCCAGCTGCGCATCGCGGGTGTTGTAGCTGCCGTAGGCCAGGCGCGCGTCGGTGTAGTTACCGCCCTGGCGCGTGCCGAAGTTCACGTTGCCGCCGATGTTGTGCAGCCCGTAGCGCGGATCGTTGGTGCCGCGCACCACCTCGATGTAGCTGATTTCCAGCGGGAACAGCATGTCGATGAAGCGCTGGTTGCCGCTGTTGACGTTGCTGGGAATGCCGTCGATCAGGGTCTTGATGGCGTTGAGGTAGCCCTCGCCGTTGAAGGCGCGGAAGCTGACCTTGCCCGATTCGGCGCCCTGCCGGGTTTCGGTGAGCTGGATGCCGGGCATCTGCCCCAGCAGTTCCCAGCTGTGCGAGACGTTACGGTCTTCGATCTGGTCTGCGCCCAGCACGTCCACCGAGGTCAGCACCTGGTGGGCGCTGAGCTGGCCTTCGCTGTGCTGGTGCACGTCGACCTTGCCCAGGGTGAGCGCGGCGTCGACCGATTGCGCGAAGGCATCGGGGACGAACGGGGCGGCCGCGAGGGCGGCAACCAGGGTGGGGGTCTTCATGGGGATGGAAGGGGTGGGCAAAATGTAATTCTATAACATCTCACCCGCGCGCTTTGTAGAGTCGAGCCATGCTCGACTGCTCCACCGCATTTGTAGAGTCGAGCCATGCTCGACTACTCCTGGCAGCGGCAGTCGAGCAAGCTCGACTCTACAAGGGCGAATGGAGCGGGGTTAGACCGGGTAGCCGGTGGCTTCGCGCGCCTTCTTCCAGGCGCTTTCGAATTCGCGGGCGCTGATTTCGTCGTCTTCGTCGAAATCCAGGAACGAGACGGGCTGATCGGCCAGCACGAAGCGGTCGTCACTCTGGCCGTGCTCGTCGGCCCAGACCAGCTTGGTGCCGTAGATTTCAACTTGCCGCACGATCTTCTCGCCGCGGGCTTCCATCAGCACGTTGCCCTTGCCCAGGCCCGATTCGGCCCAGTGCTTGTAGTACTTCCTGGCGGTGCTGTTCTTGATGTTCTTCATTGCGGGGGCCGGATAGTTCGGAATGGCGCCATTATCAGGCATCCGGGGTCAGAGCCCTTGCCTGCGGCAAGGGATGCGACCCCGGCTGGTTCAGTTCGGCAGGGCGGCGCCCTTGGGCCACAGCAGCCAGATGCGGCCCTGCTGCTTCATGTCGCCGGCCAGCTTGCCGGCGGCATCGCCGCTGCCCCAGTAAAGGTCCGCGCGCACCTCGCCGGCAATCGCACCGCCGGTGTCCTGCGCGGCCACCGGGCGCACCACCGGGCTGCCATCCGGGCGCGTGGTGGACAGCCACAGCAGGCTGCCCAGCGGCACCACGCTGCGGTCCACCGCCACGCTGTAACCGGCGGTGAGCGGCACGTTCAACGAACCGCGCGGGCCTTCCGGGCTGTCGGGGTTGCGCACGAAGAACACGTAGCTGGGGTTGCTGCGCAGCAGCTCGGGCACGCGCGCCGGGTTGGCCCTGGCCCAGGCGCGGATCGCGTCCATGGTCACGTCTTCTTTCTTCAGCGCGCCCTGGTCCACCAGCCAGCGGCCGATGGCGCGGTAGGGGTGGCCGTTCTGTTCGGCGTAGGCCAGCCGCACCTGGCTGCCATCGGCCAGACGCACCCGGCCCGAGCCCTGGATCTGCAGCAGCTGCAGGTCCATCGGGTCGGTCAGCCAGGCCAGTACCGGCGCCTTGGCGCCCTTGCTGGCGATGGTGCCGGCGTCGTCATAGGGCTTGAGCACCTTGCCGTCCAGGCGGCCGCGCAGGCGCTTGCCCTTCAGTTCGGGATACAGGCTGTCCAGCTGCACCACCACCAGATCATCGGGCGTGCCGTACACCGGCACGGTGGCCGTTGCGGTGCGGGTCAGGCTGCCGCTGTAGATGGGTTCGTAGTAGCCGGTGATCAGGCCCTGTTCGCGATGACCGCCTGCACGCAGCGCATACACCTGCAGGTCGCGCTGCAGGAAGGTGCGGATCGCGTTCGGGTCCTTGTCGGACAGCGTGGCCGCCGTCGCGCAGGGTTGGGCCCAGACCGCATCGTTCTTCAGGCGGGCGCAGCTGCTGCGCCAAGCGACGAAGCCAGCCTGCAGGTCGGTATCGGAGACTGCCGGCAGTGCCTTCCAGTCGACCTTGGCGTAGGTGGCGGCAGCCGGCGGGGCGGCCGGTGCGCCCGGGCCGGTGCCGGTGGTGGCACAGCCAGCAAGCAGGGCAACGGCCGAGAGGGTGAGAAGCGCGCGCGGTGACGACGTAACAGTGATCATCGTCGCAATGTAGTGGGGCCGATGGTGGCCCGGCAACCTTGCGCAGGGGCAGCGCCGGACCACGCCCGGCGGGTGTTCAGGCTACGGCGTCTGCAGCAGCAGCGAATGCAGGATGCGCGCGTCTTCAGCATCCAGCGTTTTCGGCAGATCATCACTGCCGCGGAAGCGACGATGGAACGCGGCGACCGCAGCCTCCCGATCCTCCAGCGGGTAACCAAACCGCGCCATGGCATTCCACGCATCAAAACCTTCCGGTGCGGGGCCATCGCTGGCGCGCGGCCACACGCCGAAACCGGCGGCGGCCAGCTGCTGCCACGGGAAGAAACGGCTGGGATCGGCCTTGCGCGTCGGTGCCAGATCGGCGTGGCCGATCACCTGCCGCGGCGGGATGTTCAGGCGCGTGGTGAGATCGCGCAGCAGCACGATGAGCGCGTCGATCTGCGCAGCGGTGAACGGCGTATTCCCGTCGTTGTCCAGCTCGATGCCGATCGACGTGGAATTGAGATCGGTGAGCGTGCCCCAGCGGCCGGCACCGGCATGCCAGGCGCGGCGTGCATCGGCCACCAGCTGGTAGCGATGGCCATCGGCGCCGATCAGGTAGTGCGCGCTGACCGGGCCGCCGCTGTTGGCGGTGCGCAGCGTGTGCAGGCTCTGCTGCACCGATTCCTGGTCGGTGTGGTGGATGACGATGGCCACCGGGCCACGCGCATTCTGGTTGGGTGAGGGCACCCACGTAGCCAGCGGGTTGCGGACGTCCTGCGGCGTGGATGCGCAGGCGGCCAGCAGCAGGCAGGCCGAAAGCAGGAGGGACGTGCGGATCGGGGGCATGCCCCGATTGTGCGCGATCACGCGCGATGATGCATGCCCATGCAGTAGATCCACGCCATGCGTGGATGCTTTGGCGGGCGACCTTCGCAGGCCGCCCGCCGTTGCATCAGGCCTCGTAGGCCGATTCACCATGCGAGGTGACATCCAGGCCAGTGCGCTCTGCCTCTTCGGTCACGCGCAGGCCCACCACCACCTTCACCAGCAGCAGAATGGCTGCGGTCACCACCGCCGACCAGACCACGGTGAGGCCAACGCTGACCACCTGCACCCACACCTGGTGGCCGATATCCAGATCGGCCTTGGTGCCGCCCAGCGACTGCGCGCTGAACACACCGGTGAGGATGGCGCCGACGATGCCGCCCACGCCGTGCACACCGAACACGTCGGCGGTGTCGTCCACCTTCAGCAGGCGCTTCAGGCCGGTGACGCCCCACACGCAGACCACGCCGGCGACGAAACCAATCACGATCGCGCCCAGCGGACCGACGGTGCCGCACGCCGGGGTGATGCCGACCAGACCGGCCACCGCACCCGACGCTGCACCCAGTGCCGACGGCTTGCCCTTGGTGATCGCTTCGACCAGGGTCCAGCCCAGCACCGCAGCGGCGGTGGCCAGCACGGTGTTGAGGAAGGCCAGCGACGCGACGGTATCGGCAGCAGCGGCGGAACCGGCGTTGAAGCCGAACCAGCCCACCCACAGCAGCATCGCGCCGATATAGGTGAACGGCACGTTGTGCGGCTTCAGCGCGGTTTGGCCGTAGCCCAGGCGCTTGCCCAGGAACCACGCACCGACCAGGCCGGCCACACCGGCGTTGATGTGCACCACGGTGCCACCGGCGAAATCGATGGCGCCCATTTCACCCAGGTAGCCACCACCCCAGACGATGTGCGCCATCGGGATGTAGCTGAGGGTGAACCACAGTGCCGAGAACAGCAGCACCGCACGGAACTTGATGCGTTCGGCGAAGGCGCCGACGATCAGTGCGGTGGTGATGCCGGCGAAGGTCGACTGGAAGGCGACGAACAGGTAATCGGGCAGGCCCTTGATGGGCGTGTTGCCGACCGAATCCGGGGTGAAGCCCTTCAGGAACGCGAACTCGGTGAACGAGCCGAAGAACGGGTTGCCTGCGCTGAACACCGCGCTGTAGCCGTAGGCCACCCACAGCAGCAGCACCAGCGAGAACACCACCAGGATCTGGCTGAGCACCGACAGCACGTTCTTCGAACGCACCAGGCCGCCGTAGAACAGGGCCAGGCCCGGCACCACCATCAGCAGCACCAGCAGGGTGGACGTGAGCATCCAGGCGACATCGCCGTGGTCGAATGCCGGCGCAGCCGCTTCGGCGACCGCCGGTGCTGCCGCGGCCGGGGCCTGCAGCGGTTCAACAGCAACGGTTTCGTTGGCCAACGGAGTGACCTGGGCCTGGGCATGGGCGCTGCCCGGCCAGACGCCGGCGGCCAGCGCACTGAGCAGCATCAGCAGGCACACCAGATGGAACCGGGCTTGCCACCCGGCGAGAAGGCGCATCTTCATGGGGGAATCTCCGGAAGGGGGCTTACAGCGCGTCGGCGCCGATTTCGCCGGTGCGGATACGGATGACCTGCTCGACGGCAGTGACGAAGATCTTGCCGTCGCCGATCTTGCCGGTGCCTGCCGAACTCTGGATCGCTTCGATCACCGCTTCGGCACGCTCGTCGGTGACCACGGTTTCGATCTTGATCTTGGGCAGGAAATCGACGACGTACTCGGCGCCGCGGTACAGCTCGGTATGGCCCTTCTGGCGGCCGAAGCCTTTCACTTCGGTCACGGTGATGCCCGACACGCCGGCATCGGAAAGGGCCTCGCGGACCTCGTCGAGCTTGAACGGTCGGATGATGGCGGAGATCAGTTTCATGCGCATGTCCCGATGGTGGATGGGGCCACGGCGCGGTTGCGCGGTGGCATCAGGCAACCACGGGCCATCGATGCGATGGCCGTGGCTGTTGCACCGGACACGAACGGGGCCGGGACGGCCGTGCCTCTCTCCTTGCACGGCCGACGCGGGAGGGAGGGCGGCCCTGTCGCGTATCCGGTTTCTCTTTCCCCTGGATCAGCGGACTAACAGTCCGCTCTACCAAGACGGACTAACAGTCCGCTCTACCAAGACGGACTAACAGTCCGCTCTACCAAGACGGACCAACGGTCCGCTCTACCAAGACGGACTAACAGTCCGCTCTACCAAGGCGGGCACAGGGCCCGCCATGCGGCTCCCCAGCCGCAAAGATCGGAGGCGATGGCGACGGGTGGGAGGGGTACCCGCCGCCATCGCCGCCCGGTCAGTTGGCGTAGTACATCTGGTACTCCAGCGGGTGGGTGGCCGCGCGGAACCTGGTCACTTCCTGCATCTTCAGCGCGATGTAGCCGTCGATGAAGTCATCGCTCATCACGCCGCCGGCCTTCAGGAACTCACGGTCCTTGTCCAGTGCTTCCAGGGCCTGGTCCAGCGAGGAGCAGACCTGCGGGATCAGCTTCTCTTCTTCCGGCGGCAGGTCGTACAGGTCCTTGTCGCTCGGTGCGCCCGGGTCGATCTGGTTCTTGATGCCGTCCAGGCCGGCCATCATCAGCGCGGTGAAGGTCAGGTAGCCCGACTGGATCGGATCGGGGAAGCGCATTTCAATGCGGCGCGCCTTCGGGTTGGACACCCACGGAATGCGGCACGAGGCCGAACGGTTGCGGGCCGAGTAGGCCAGCATGACCGGGGCTTCGAAGCCCGGCACCAGGCGCTTGTAGCTGTTGGTGCCCGAGTTGGCGAAGGCGTTGATGGCCTTGGCGTGCTTGAAGATGCCGCCGATGTACCACAGCGCCAGCTGGCTCAGGCCGCCGTAGCCGTCGCCGGAGAACAGGTTGGTGCCGCCCTTGGACAGCGACTGGTGCACGTGCATGCCGCTGCCGTTGTCGCCGACGATCGGCTTGGGCATGAAGGTGACGGTCTTGCCGTTGCGGTGCGCCACGTTCTTGATGACGTACTTCATCCGCAGCAGTTCGTCGGCCTTCTGCACCAGGGTGCTGAACTTGGTGCCGATCTCGCACTGGCCAGCGGTCGCCACTTCGTGGTGCTGCACTTCCACTTCGATGCCGACCTGTTCCAGCGTCTTGCACATTTCAGCGCGCAGGTCGTGCAGCGAATCGGTCGGCGGCACGGGGAAGTAGCCACCCTTCACGCCGGGGCGGTAGCCGCTGTTGGTGCCGTCCATCTTGGCGCCGCTGTTCCAGGCCGCTTCTTCGGAGTCCACCTTGAAGAAGGTGTTGCCCATTTCATTGGCGAAACGCACGGCGTCGAAGATGAAGAATTCCGGCTCCGGGCCGAAGAACGCGGTTTCGGCGATGCCCGACGACTTCAGGTAGGCCTCGGCGCGCTTGGCGATGCCGCGCGGGCAACGGCCGTACGGCTGCATGGTGGCCGGGTCGAGGATGTCGCAGCTGATCACGATGGTCGGATCGGCGTAGAACGGATCGACGTAAGCGCTGGCCGGGTCCGGCAGCAGGACCATGTCCGATTCGTTGATGCCCTTCCAGCCAGCGATGGAGCTGCCGTCGAACATCTTGCCTTCTTCGAACAGCGACGGCTCGACGATGCTGACCGGGAAGGTGACGTGCTGTTCGACGCCACGCATATCCACGAAACGCAGATCGACGAATTCGATCTGGTTGTCCTTGATCAGCTTCTCAACGTTTTCCACGGACATCGGTACGACCTCGGGTGGGAATGAATGCCTGCTGAGGTAGAGCAATGACCGTGCCAACTTTTTAGTGGCCGCAACTGCTTGATTTACAATGGCACGCCCCAGCGGGGTGCACGACCGGGCGCACCAAAGGGGTGCACGACCACCCGCGCGCACCCCTTTGGTGCGGCAGGGATGGTCTATTCTCTCGGGCTTGTTCCCGCCACCGAACGTGCCTGCCCTGCCCATGTACGACCTGCTCTCCGCCCTGCTGCTGGGCATCCTCGAAGGCCTCACCGAATTCCTGCCGATCTCCAGCACCGGCCACCTGCTGATCGCCCAGCACTGGCTGGGCCCGCGTTCGGATTTCTTCAACATCATCATCCAGGCCGGCGCGATCGTGGCGGTGGTGCTGGTGTTCCGCCAGCGCCTGTGGCAACTGGCCACCGGCCTGGGCCAGCGCGAAAACCGCGACTACGTGTTCAAGCTGGGCGCCGCGTTCCTGGTGACCGCCGTGGTCGGCCTGCCCGTGCGCATGCTGGGCTGGGAGCTGCCGGAAACGGTCAGCCCGGTGGCCTGGGCGCTGATCATCGGCGGCATCTGGATGCTGCTGGTGGAGGCCTACACCACACGCCTGCCCGACCGCGACCAGGTGACCTGGACCGTGGCCATCGGCGTGGGCCTGGCGCAGGTGGTGGCCGGCGTGTTCCCCGGCACCTCGCGCTCGGCCTCGGCGATCTTCCTGGCCATGCTGCTGGGCCTGAGCCGGCGCGCGGCCGCCGCTGAGTTCGTGTTCCTGGTGGGCATTCCCACCATGTTCGCCGCCAGTGCCTACGCGTTCCTGGAACTGGCCAAGGAAGGCAAGCTGGCCAGCGAGAACTGGACCGACGTGGGCGTGGCCTTCGTTGCCGCGGTCATCACCGGCTTCGTCGTAGTGAAGTGGCTGCTGGGCTACATCAAGTCACACCGTTTCACCGCGTTCGCGTTCTACCGCATTGCGCTGGGCGCGGCGCTGCTGCTGTGGTTGCCGTCCGGCAGCTGAACATCATCGGGGCAGGCCAACCCCCTGCCCCGCCGTGATCCGTTTGCATCCGGGTTCCCAAGGAGATCCACCATGAAGCGCACCGTTACCCTGCTCCTGCCGCTGGCCCTGCTGGCCGCCTGCAGCCAGACCCCGACCACCGCACCGGCCGGCACCGGCGGCGATGACCTGGCCCCGGCGGCCGCCAAGGCCGGCGACCAGAAGGCCGTGGCCCATCTGGATGCGCAGCGCCTGCAGGGCCAGCACTGGCGCCTGCAGCAGGCGACCGGCGCCGACGGCGCACGCATCGACGCCTTGTTCGCCCGCACTGACGCGCCAGTCACCCTGGATTTCGCCGACGGCCGTGTGTCGATCAGCAACACCTGCAACCGCATGGGCGGCAGCTACACCCTGGCCGATGGCACGCTGACGATCAGCCCGATGGCATCGACCCAGATGGCCTGCACCGACGCTGCGGTGATGGCGCTGGATGAAGCGGTATCCAGCCGCCTGCAGGGTGAACTGAAGACCGCCCAGGGCGCCGATGGCAGCCTGACCCTGACCACGGCCAAGGGCGATGTGCTGGTGTTCGCGGCCGAACCCACCGCGGAGACCCGCTATGGCGGGCCGGGCGAAACCGTGTTCCTGGAAGTGGCAGCGAAGACCGCCAAGTGCTCGCACCCGCTGATTCCGGACTACCAGTGCCTGCAGGTGCGTGAAGTGACGTTCGACGACAAAGGCCTGAAGCAGGGTACGCCGGGCGCGTTCGAGAACTTCTACGGCAACATCGAGGGCTACACCCACGAAGACGGCGTGCGCAACGTCGTGCGGGTGAAGCGCTTCGCGGTGAAGAACCCGCCGGCCGATGCACCGTCGCAGGCGTATGTGCTGGACATGGTGGTCGAATCGGCCATCGAGAAGAAGTAAGTAGCGTCGAGCTTGCTCGACTGCAGCTTGGTAGAGTCGAGCTTGCTCGACTGTTTCTCATGCAGTCGAGCATGGCTCGACTCTACAGTGGCGGAGTCGAGCATGGCTCGACTCTACAAGGGCCCGGCGCTATCGCAATGAAGATTCTCGCCATCTCCGGCAGCGCGCGCCGGCAGTCGACCAATACCGCGCTGCTCAGGGCCCTGAAAGCCATTGCAGCGCCGGCCATGGAACTGGAGGTCTATGCCGGCATCGGTGAGCTTCCGGTGTTTTCGCCTGATCTGGAAGGCCCGCAGGAACCCGATCGGGTGACCCACCTGAAGGCCGCCATCGCGCAGAGTGATGGCGTGCTGGTCTGCAGCCCCGAATACATCCGCGGCATCCCCGGTGGATTGAAGAACGCGATCGACTGGCTGGTCTCCGGCGAGCAGATCGTGGGGCGGCCGATCGCGCTGGTGCATGCCTCGCACCGCGGCGAGGACATGCTGCAGGCGCTGCGCACGGTGCTGGGTACGGTGAGTTCGGCATTCACCGCCGAACTGTTCCTGCGTGTGCCGGTGATGGAGCAGACGCCGGAACAGATTCTGCAGACCCTGCGCTCGGACCCGCACCGCGCTGAGGCGGATGCGTTCCTGGCGGCATTTGCGCGGTACTGCCAAAGGTAGCGTCGAGCTTGCTCGACGGCTTTTCATGCAGTCGAGCATGGCTCGACTCTACGCGGACCAAGTCGAGCATGGCTCGACTCTACAGGGGGCCAAGTCGAGCAAGCTCGACTCTACGGGGGCGATGCGGGGTTACAGCGCGGGGTTCAGCGTGTAGGTGCCATGCAGCGCGGCTTCGGCCAGTACGTGGCCGTGCATGGCGCGGTAGGCATCGGCCGCGGTGAAGCGCTGCGGCAGGTCCAGGCGGGCCACATCCAGGGCGAACACGCGGAAGAAGTAACGATGCACGCGCTCGTCGTTGAACGGCGGGTACGGGCCGTCATACCCCAGGTAGTCACCGGCCATGTCCGGATTGCCGGCAAACCAGCCGGTGAAATCGTTCAGGCCCTGGCGGCTGCCCAGCGGACCGGCGGGTGCGGTCTTGCCCTTCACCACGAAGCCGTCGCTGCAGCTGCCGGCGGCGATCTCGTGCACGTCGGCCGGAATATCGGCCATCACCCAATGCACGAAGTCGCAGCGCGGCTGGTCGCGCGGCACGGTCATGTCGCTGCGGCCAACCGTCTCCGGCACGGTCGGCACGTCCGGGTCCACGCACACCGGCAGGAACGAGCGGGTGCCCTGCGGCACCTCGCTCCAGGCCAGGTGCGGATTGCGGTCCGGTGCGAAACCGCTGGCATCGCCTGCGGCGAATTCGCGCGGTACCGGTGCGCCGTTGACCAGGCTGTGGCTGCTCAGTTGCATCAGGCTCTCCTTATTCTTCCGGGTAACCCAGACGCACCGCGATCGGGGTGAGCTGGGCGAAGGCGGCGCTCATCACGTCGCGGTAGTTGCGCCAGTGGCCCGGCGGGAAACGCGGTGCACCCAGCTGATGGGCCACCGGCATCGGGCGCTCGAACAGCTGTTCCAGCATGGCGGCCATCGCGCGCGGATCGTTGCTGATCGCATCGATGCGCAGCAGCACGTGCGGGTACAGGTCGTCCTCGTGCAGGCTGGCCACCTGTGCCAGGCCACGCGCCAGCCATTCGGCGGCCTCGCCCAGCGAGGTCATCGCCAGCGGCGCGGCGGCGCCGTAGGCCACCCAGTCCAGCAGCATGTCGCGCGGGTCACGCAGCACCACCAGCAGGCGCCCCTGCGGCAGCTGCGGGCGCAGCGACCACAGCAGTGCGTTGTCCCACCACAGCAGCCAGTCGATGAGGGTGTCACCTTCCACGCCACGCGCCGGCAGCTGTTCGCGCCAGCGCTGCACCAGGCGTTCCGGGCTCAGCACACCCGACGCCAGGTCCTGCAGGGTGTGGTAGTTCTGGAAGGCATCGTCCGGCGCGTTGTCGGTGTAGCGATCGCTGCGCAGGACCGGGCTGGCCGCGGCCAGGCCGGTGGCCACGCGCTCCACGCCCGAACCCGGCGCGCCCCACAGGAAAATGGGTGCCGAACCACTCTGCAGGGTGGCCTCGTCGATGCTGGCCAGCGCCGGCCAGCTCGGCGGTGCCTTGGCCTGCGGCGGCAGCGGCAGGCGCTGCGGTGCCTGCTCGGCCTGCAGGGCCAGCCAGGTGCGCAGGGCATCGGCCGGCTTGCCGGCGCGGTCCTGCACCTCGCCCAGCCAGGTGCGCAGATCGGCCTGGGCACCGGCGTCGGCCTGGTCGATCATGGCCTGCACGCGGGCGATGGCCGCTTCCGGGTCACGCTGCAGCAGACCGTCGATCAGGCGGGTTTCTGCACTCACCCGGCCCGGTTCCAGTGCCACGATGCGCTCGGCCACGGCTTCGGCCTCGGCAGGCTGGCCAGCCATGTCGTGCAGGCGCATGCGCGCTTCCAGCGCCGGCAGGTGCGCCGGCATGGCAGCGATCCAGCGCTCGACCACGGCCACCGCCGCATCGCTGCCGACTTCTTCCACGGCCAGGCGGGCCAGCCACAGGTCGTGCAGCGTGGCGTGCGTTTCCAGCACGGCATCCAGGCGCGCACGGGCCTCCTCTTCGCGGCCCAGGCGCTGCCAGGCCATCAGCAGCAGCTGCAGCACCTGGCGGTCTTCCGGCTGCGCTTCCAGCAACGGCAGCAGGTGTTCCAGCGCCTGCAGCGGCTGGCCGCTGCGCAGCGCCAGCTCGCCGGCCAGGCGGCGCATCGGCGGCACGTCCAGCGAGGGCTGCTGCAGCGCCAGCTGCATGGCTTCGGCGGCGGCATCCAGGTTGCCCTGGCGCAGCGCCAGCTGCACCACCAGGCCGTGCAGCGAGGTGATGGCCGGGTTCAGCACCAGCACGCGGCGGAAGGCCTGCTCGGCGAAGGCCAGCATGTCCTTGCCCAGGTAGGCAAAGCCCAGTGCGTACAGCACGCGCGGGTCATCCGGCAGCGCCTGTGAGGCGGCCGCCAGCAGGGCGAGGGCGCGGTCGGCATCGCCACGGCGCAGGGCCACCATGCCGTCGATGGTGAGCAGTTCCGGATGATCCGGCTCCAGCCGCCCGGCCAGGGTGGACAGGCGCTGCGCTTCATCGAAGTCGTTGCGGCTGATGGCCAGGTGGGCCTGCATCAGGTAGGCCGGGAAGGCATTGGGGTTCAGGTCGGTGGTGCGCAGCAGCGCCTCGTCAACGCTGTCGAACTGGCGCAGCGCCAGCAGCAGCCCGGCCTGCTGCAGGTGCAGCTGGGCATCGTCGGGGGCCAGCTGCAGCGCCTGCTGCAGCGCGTCCAGCGCGGCCTGCGGCTGGCCCTGCTGCTGCAGCGCAAGCGCCAGCCAGCGGTGGGCCTGGGCCTGGCCGGGTTCATCGTGGGTCCACGCCTGGGCCAGCTGCACAGCCTGGTCGGCCTGGTTCTGGCGCAGCGCCTGGATGATCTGGTCTTGCATGGCGGTCCGGTTCAAGGGCAAACCCGCATTGTAGCGGGCCACGCGGCGCAACCGGTTCAGCCGCCCAGCACGCGGCTCAGGCGCTGCGCCACCCAGCGTTCGGAGAAGCCATCGCCGCGCCAGTTTTCCAGGAACCCGCAGTGCCCACCCCAGCACGCGGTTTCCAGCCGTGCCTGCTGCGGCAACTGCCAGTTGCCGAAGGTGGAATACGGAATGACCGGGTCATCCTGCGCCATCAGGATGTCGGCCGGAACCTGCAGGGTGGACAGGCGATCACCGGCAATGGAATACCCATCGAAATAGGCCTGCAGCGAGCCGAAATCGGTATGCCGTTCCACGAGCCAGGCGGTGAGCGCGCGGATGTCCAGCTTCAGCACGCGGTCGTCGCAGTCGCTCAGTTCGGGGAACAGATCGCGCTTGCGACGCAGCGAACCGGCCCACTTGCGGCGGAAGTACCAGTCGTACATCGCCGGACCGTTTTCGATGCTGTCCATGGTCAGGGCCGGGTCCAGCACCGGGCAGACCGACGCTACCTGCAGCAGCGGCACGCCGGCCGCCGGCGCACGCAGGGCCAGCCGCAGCACGAAGTTGCCGCCCAGCGAATAGCCGGCCGCCACCAGCGGCAGGCCCGGCCAGCGCCGGGCGATATCGCCGGTTGCCTGCACCACTTCATCGATGCGGTTGGAGTGGAAGATGCCGGGATTGAGGTGGTGGGTGTTGCCGTGGTCGCGGAAGTTCAGCCGCACCACGTCGAAGCCTTCCTCCAGCATGCGCGCGGCGGCCATGCGCATGTAGCTGGATTCGGCACTGCCTTCCCAGCCGTGCAGCAGCAGCGCCATGCCCTTCGGCTCGCGCCCTTCGATGTAGTTGTGCCACCCCTGCAGGCGCACGCCATCGCCGCCATCCAGGATCAGCTCTTCGCTGACCGCACCGGTGGCGGCCAGCAACAGCAGGCCACGCTGCAGGCGCATGCGGCTGGAACTGAGCATGGACTGCAGGTGCGGATTGCGCAGCCAGCGCGGCGGCTGGTAATCGGCCGCAGTAAGCATCGGCGCTGCGGCCGACGGGGGCGGTGGCGGGTTCATGGCCACCACGGCCTCACCGCGTTTCCATGGCCGCTACGATGCGCGCACGCGAGGTCTCGGCGATGCGCCGACGGCCTTCCAGGTCCTGCGCACTGATCGGCGCCAGGAAATGCACTTCCGCGCGTCGTGCCGGTTCACCCAGCAGGCGCAGGAAATTGGCGAAGAAACTCTCGCCAGGGCCGAACGCCACGATCGTCTGCGCATTGCCGTGGGTGCCGTAGATCAGCGCCACCGGCTGCACCGGCACGCCGGTTTCCACGGCCGCCTGGAAGATGCGCGCATGGAACGGGCCCACTTCGTGGCCGCCGCGGGTGCGCCCTTCCGGGAACACACCCACGCCCTTGCCTTCGCGCAGGCGCTCGGCCATGACCTGCATCACGCCACCGAGCGATTCGGTATTGCCGCGCTGGTGGAAGATGGTCTGGCCACGGGCGGCCAGCCAGCCCACCACCGGCCAGCTGGCGATTTCGCGCTTGGCCACGAAGCCCATCATGCGCTGGCTGTGCAGGATGCTGATATCGACCCAGCTGACATGGTTGGCCACGAACAGCACGGCGCCCGGCAGCGGCTCGCCCACCCGTGACAGGCGGAAGCCGAAGATCCACATCAGGCCGCCCTGCCACAGGTTCACTACCTTGGCGCCCAGGCGAACCTGGCCGACACGGATATCGGCCCACGGCGGAAGCATGCCGATCAGGGTCAGCGGCAGGAACAAGAAGATATGGACCAACAGCAGCGGTACGCGGTACAGGTAACGGCACACACGCGCCACGCCGCCGCGGGGGGCCGGAGTGGGGGAAGTCATCCGCGAACGATACCGGAGGGCCGCCATCGCTGCCAGCCGATTTCGGCCATAAGTCCTATTGACGGGGGCCATGGGCGGGAACACGGTGTCCTGTTGGCGGCGCCGTATGGCGGTGGGGGCGTGCGTGATCGACCGCTCCTGGAGGCCCCGTAGCGTCGAGCTTGCTCGACGGTGGTTGATTTCGCGCCAAGAGCAGTCGAGCAAGCTCGACTCTACGGGGGGGTGCGCGGCCGCCATTGCCCGCAATGCGCGGGCACCAGCTGCAGGTCATCCACCTGGCGGCCCACGTGCTGCAGGCGCTGCAGGGTCTGCCGGTAGCTTCCGGTGTGGCCCAGCAGGGCGGTGACCAGGCGCGGCGGCGGCACGCCATCGGCAATGGCGGCGCTGGACCAGGCCGCATCGGCGACCAGGAACACCGGGCGGCCATCGGCTGCTGCAAACAGCAGCCCGTGCTGGCCCACGGCATGGCCGGGCAGCGGTACCGCCAGCAGGCTGCGGTCACCCAGCACATCGCGGCCCGTGCCGAAAGCGGCAAATGCGGCAGGCAGGGTCACTTCCGGCAGATCTTCCAGCCAGCGCATCCGCGGCGCGGCATCACGGGTCAGCGCGGGCAACAGGCCCACGCTGAGCGCGCGCAGGCGCCCTCGCGCCGCCTGGTCCTGCCAGGCCGCACGCGAACACAGCAACGGCACCCCTGGAAAATCGAGCACACCGCCCACGTGGTCACCATGCAGGTGCGACAGCACCACCCGGTCGATGTCAGCGCTGCCGATGCCACGCTGCTGAAGCTGCGCGCGCACGCTCTGCCCGGCCGCCAGGTGCACCGGCGTGACCCAGCGGTACAGGCGCTCGGGGAAGCGATCGGTGGCCTGCAGGAAGGCCTCGGAATAGCCGGTGTCGAACAACAGGTAGCCGCGCTGCGGGTGGCGCAGCAGTGCAACCAGCGCGGGAAATTCACAGCGGTGCCAGCTGGCCCCCTGGCGCACCGCACGCTGCGGGTGCACGCAATGGCCGGCTTCCAGCAGTTCCCACTCAAAGCGCACCATCACGCCCCCCGATGTGCTGCCAGTGATCGGCGAACTGCTGCAGTGCGGCCTGCACGCCCACCTGCGGCTGGTAGCCCAGCTCGCGCCGGGCGGCACCGATGTCCAGCGTCTGCGAATAGCCCAGCACGCCCACGCCGTAGCGGGTCAGCCGTGGCTCGGGGCACCCCGGGCGCACGTGCGCCAGCGTTTCGGCCACACCGGCGGCAGCCAGTGCAACCGCGCGCGGCACGCTGCGCAGCCGCACCTGCAGCCCCATGGCCTGGAACAGGTCCTGCACCAGCGCGCGCACCGCCACCGGCTGGCCGGCGCTGATGTTGTAGGCGCGACCTGCGCACCCGGAGCCTGCGTGCAGGGCACAGCGCACCGCCTGCACGGCATCGGCCACCGGGGTCACGTCGATCATCGCGCGACCGGCATGGATCAGCGGGAATCGCCCACCGGCGGCCACGGCCAGCAGCCGCGGCAGGATGGCGCGGTCACCCGGCCCGAACACCGCGCGCGGGCGCAGTACCACCGTGTGCAGGCCCTGCCGTGCGGCCTCGGCCACGGCCAGTTCCGATTCCCATTTGCTGCGCGCGTAGTCGGTGATCCAGCGCGCCGGCGGCTGGAACGCCTCGCCCACGTTGTACTGGTCGGCGAAGCGGAAGTAGATGCTGGGCGAACCCAGGTGTACGAAGCGCTCCACGCCGGCGGCCTGCGCGGCCTGCAGCAGGCGCTGGGTGGCCACCACGTTGGCACGCTGGAAGTCCGCCGCCGGGCCCCAGGGCTGGGACAGCGCCGCACAGTGCACCACGGCCTGGCAGCCTTGCAGCAGGGGCTGCAGCGGCGCCTGTGCCAGATCACCCGGCCAGGCTTCGATGCCTTCGATCGCAAGCGGCTGCAGGCGGGCCAGATCGCGGCCGTTGGCGCGCACCTGCCACCCTTCGGCGGCCAGCGCGCGCGCGACGTGCTGGCCAATGAAGCCGCTGGCACCGGTGACCAGGACGCGCGCCATCAGTAACGCAGCACCGCGCCGCCCAGGGCCAGGCCGGCCCCGGTGCCGATCAGCAGGGCGTGCCCGCCGCGAACCAGGCGACCATCCAGCAGGGCCTGGTGCAGGGCCATCGGCAACGATGCCGCCAACTGGTTGCCGTGCGCGGCCAGGATGCGCACCAGCCGCTGCGGCGGCAGGCCCAGCACGCGCTGCAGGTGGTCCAGGGCCTGCCCACTGGCCTGGTGCGGCACGATCACATCGCAGCCTTCCAGGCCGATACCGGCGCTGGCCAGCAGATCCTGCAGGAAACCGGGCAGGCGGCGCGCGGCTTCGCGGTAAAGCGCGCGCCCCTGCATCTGGAAGTAGTGCGCCGCGCGGTAGACCTCGGGCGCATCGTGCAGGCGCATGCCGGTGCCGCAGGTCGGCACCTGGCACAGCTGCGCACCATCGCCGTAGCTGCGCAGGCGCGTGGCCAGCAGGGCCGATGCCTGGCCTTCACTGGCGCGCTCCACCAGCACCGCTACCGCGCCATCGCCAAACAGCGGCGCGGTCAACGGGTCGTTGGGATCGAGGCCGGCACTGGGAATATCGCTGCACACGATCAGCACGCGCCGGTAGCGCTGCAGTGCCAGCAGGCTGCCGGCCAGTTCCAGCGCCACCACGAAACCCAGGCAGGTAGCGTTGACATCGAACGCGGGCACTCCGCTGTCACCCAGCCCCAACTCGCGCTGGATCAGCACCGCCTGGCACGGAATGGCCTGCTCCATCACGCCGCACGCGGACAGGATGCAGTCGATATCGCCCAGACCCAGCCCGGCCCGCTGCAGCGCGTCGTGCGCAGCCTGCGCGCCCATCCACGAGGCACGTTCATCGGCACTGGCATGGGCACGGCTGGCCACGCCGCTATGGCGTTCGACCCAGCCTGACGGGTTGTTCCAACGCTGGTCGAACACGGTGGACGCAATGCGCCGGCGTGGCAGCCAGGCGCCACTGGACACGATGCGCAGCGGCAGGGCCGCGCTGCAGGGCACGGCAGCCACCGGGCTCAGCCGTGGCCTGCTGCAACCACGGCCAGGGTCAGCCGGGAGATGCACACCAGCCGGCCCTGCTCGTCTTCAATGCGGATTTCCCACAGCTGGGTGCTGCGGCCCACGTGCAGCGCACGCGCCGTGCCGGTGACCGTGCCCGAGCGCACCGCACGCACATGGTTGGCGTTGATTTCCAGGCCCACGCAGATCTGCTTGGCCGTATCCACGCACAGGTTGCCGGCGCTGCTGCCCAGCGTTTCAGCCAGCACCACCGAAGCGCCACCATGCAGGATGCCGTAGGGCTGGCGGGTGCGTTCGTCCACCGGCATGGTCGCCTGCAGCCAGTCCTCGCCGGCAGCGCTGAAGACGATGCCCAGCGACTGGATGGCGGTATTGCCGCTGAGGGCATTGAGCTGGTCGAGCGAGACGGCTTCGCGGAACACCTGCGGCATGGGGCACCTTCAGAGAATGGGAACGAGACCGGCGCCGAATGCAGTCAGCATGCGCACCAGCAACCACTTCGGGCCGACGTTGACTTCCGGGAAGTCACCCACGGCCACATAGCACGTATGGAAATCCGGGCTCTGCCGCGGCAGTGGCTGCGGGCAATCAGGGCCGGGCTGGAACTCGTAATCGGTGGCATAGCGCCACGGCCAGAAATCGAGGATGGGCAGGGCTTCGGAGGCTTTGCCCACGCTGTAGTTCAGCCCGGACAGCACCGGCGGTTTGGTGCGCGGCGCCACCGTCCACGCGTTCTGCGGGTGGGTGTCGCGCAGGATGCTCTGCGCCAGCTGCTCGGCGAACACCGGATCGTCGATGATCACCGCGCCTTCGGTGTTGTAGTTCTCGCTGCGCGGGTCGAAGTTGTGGGTGCCGACCATGCCGATGCGGCGATCGACCACCAGCGACTTGGCGTGCAGGCCCATGCGCGCGCCCTTGCGGGTGACCGGCAGCGGCTTGTTCACCGCTTTGCTGCCCAGGAAGGACGGGCGCGTTTCGGTACGCAGCAGGCGCGTTTCCACCTCGCTGCCAGCCGCGCGGCGGCGCGCACGGCCGTTTTCATAGGCACTGCCCAGCCGCGGATGGACCCGGCGCACCGGTTCGCTGTCGGCCGGCGCGGCGGGCGCTGCATCGCTGTTACCTGCATTGCTGCCGGCGGCACTGCCACCCAGCAGGCTGCTGCGGCCGCTGTCCTGCGCACCACTGCCGGCGATCGGGTCGGGCAGCAGGTTGCGGTAATCCACCGGCGCGTCCAGCGGGAACGGCTTGTATTCGAAGATGTTGAAGCCCAGTTCGCGCATGTTGCGCCGCTTGTACTTGTACGACAGCGCATAGACGATCGGGTTGTCGGTGGCCGCCAGGCTGTTGCTGGAGACCACGATGCGCGGCGGCTCGGGCCGCTTGCGCAGGTCGCGGAACAGCGCCTGGGCCGGCTTGGACAGCACCAGATAGGGCGTCTGCAGGATCACTTCCTTCTGCGCGCCGGCAATCAAGCTGTCCAGCTGCGGTTCGGTGACATGCTGGCCAGCCAGGGGCGCATCGGCACGCTCACGGCGGTGCTTGCGCGGCAGGTCGGCCACGTAGCGCACCGATGCCACCGGCAGGGCGGTGTCGACGAAGCTGCGGGCAATGAAGGCCTGGTCGTCGGCCTCCTCGCTGACCCGTTCCACCCGCTCGGGGCGCCGGAACTGTGCTGGCGGCAGCGCAGGCACGCCATGCTGCAGCAGGGTGCGGCCCACATCGTTCAGGCGCTCGGCCGGCACGCTGCGCGGGGCCCGCCAGAACGCATCGAAATTGGCGGCCATGGCGCGCGCTTCCGGGCCGGCGATCAGCACATCGCGGTCGCGGAAGTTGTATTCGCGGTCCCAGTCGTAATAGTCGTCCTGGTAGTTGCGCCCGCCGACCACCCCGATCGCATCGTCGATCACCAGCAGCTTGTTGTGCATGCGCTGGTTGAAGCGGCGGAAGCAGCACAGCACGCTGCCGGCGTAGTCGAAGTAGTTCAGCCGGGCCTTGCCGAAGGTCGGGTTGTAGACCCGCAGCTGGAAGTTCTGGTGGGCCCCGGACAGCGCGCCAAGGATCTCCAGATCGGAGATCGCCGACAGCTGGTCGATCAGCACCCGTACCTTCACCCCGCGGCGGGAAGCAGCCAACAGTTCGTCGATGACCAGGCGCGCACTGTCGTCCTTGTCGAAGATGTAGGTCTGCAGATCGATGCTGCGGGTGGCGCTGCGCAGCAGGTTCAGCCGTGCCACCAGTGCGCCCTCGCCCTCGTCCAGCAGGGTGGCGTAGTGACGCGGCTGGGTATCGGTGGATTCGCTGAACGCCCGCCCGGCCAGCGCGCGCAGGGGCGAATCCTGCGCGCAGCGGTCGGCGCGCTCGCAGTCGACCTGGGTCGAGCGGGCCTGCACTGCGATGGCTTCGGCCCGGTCACGCTGGGCGTGCGACAACGATGCACAGCCAGTGCCCAGCAACACGGTTGCCAGCGCTATCACACGCAACAGGAAATTCACGGTTTGGCCGCCTCGCTCAGGCGTGCGCGCAATACGAAGGTCACTCGGTCACTCAATGCAAGCTGCCAGCTGTCCATACCGTACCGGCCTCGTTGCACGGTACCGCGGCTGACGACGTCGCAATCATAGCCGGGTCGGGCGCATTCCGCCTTCTCGACCTTCAGCGATTCAGGATGACTGACCCCACGAAGGGTCAGCCGCCCTTCGATCTCGCCACCGCGTTCCACGGTTTCCGGCCAGTACGGCAGTGAATCGAACTCCACGAACGGATAGCGGCCGGCATCGAAGAACTCCGGCCCGCGCATCCAGCCGGTGTAGCGTTCCTTGCCGGGAATCTCCACCGTGCGGGTGAACATCTTCAGGTGGACCTGGTGGCGGCCGTCGGACAGCACCTCCACCCGCCCTTCGAAATGCGGAAACACCCCTTCGATGCGCTGGCCCAGCCGCGAGCGCACCTCGAAGCCGATCCGCGAGCGCTCCAGGTCCAGCGACAGCGCGCGCCGGGCTTCGCTGACCACGGGTGGCAGGGAGGCAGGGGGCGCCGGCACCGCGGCCCAGGCTGCGCCGGGAAGCAGCAGCCAGGCCAGCAGGCAGCGGCCCGGCAACGCCAGGCTCATGGCTTCATGGCCACCAGAACGCGTTCAGGCTGGCCACACCCGGTTCGATGCTGGCCTCACGCGGGAAGCCCAGCACGGCCACGCCCGCCGGCGGCATGCCGCGGTAGTCGCTGCTGGTGCCTTCGGTCATCAGCGCCACCAGCCGTTCCAGACCGGGGTTGTGGCCCACGATCAGCAACCGGTCGAGGTCGCGGCGGTCATCCACCAGCGCCGCCAGCGTGCCGGGGGTCGCCTCGTAGACACTGTCTTCCAGGCGCTTTTCGACATAGCCGATGGCCGCCATCACCGCTTCCAGCGTTTCGCGGGTACGCCGCGCCGGCGAGCACAGCACGCAGTCGGGCAGCAGGTTGTTTTCCTTCAGCCACTTGCCGGCGGCTTCGGCCTCGGCCAGCCCCACCGGCGACAACGGCCGGTCAAGGTCGGCCTGGCCGGGGGTGGCCGGTTCGGCATGGGCATGGCGCAGCAGGATCAGTTCACGCATTGCAGTTTTCCATTGGCCTATGGGAATGACACACGGTGGAACACCACCGGCCTTACAGCTTCAACCAGCTCAACAACGGTTCCCAGTCGGCCTGGTGCTCGCGCACCTGCGCCGAACGGTAATCGAACAGACTGCGGCCCAGGCCGGTCATGACCACATAACTCTGGCTGTCGCGCAATTGGGTGACCACCGGATACGGCCATTCGGCCAACATCTGCAAGGCCTGCTGCGAGGTCTGGGTCCAGGGCTTGGTGCGGTTCAACACCAGCCCCACCGGCAGCTTGCGGCTGTGCACGCGCGGGTTGCTGGCCAGGCTGTTGAGGAAGCCGACGATGGCTTCGATGTCCAGCGCGGAGGGCAATACCGGCACCACCACGGCATCGGCGGCATCAAGGAAATGGGGGATATCGTCGGCCAGCGCGCCCGCCGGTGCATCGATGATGACCGTATCGGTCCCGTCGGGCAGCTTCTGCGCCCATTGCTTCTTGCGGTACACGTCGATCGGCAGCACCGCGCTTTCCAGCCCCGCGCGGCGCTGTGCCCAGCGCGTGCTGGAGCCCTGCGGGTCGGCGTCGGCGATCACCGTGGCCTTGCCCTGCAATGCCGCGTATGCGGCCAGGTGGGTGGCGACGGTGGTCTTGCCCACCCCGCCCTTGGAACCGGCCACCAGGATCGTCTTCATGCCAGCCTCGCTTCCGGGTACGTGCCCCGAGCGTACACCGGCGCCCGTGACGGAAGGTAGCGCTGTGCTGAACCCCGGCCCCGGCCTTTGCTATCGTGGCGCCCCCGAAGGATCGAACCCGCATGAGCGAACTGCAGGACCTGAGCGCGCTGATCCGCGCCAATACGCCCCTGATCGTGATCGAGACCCAGGATGAGGGTCGCATCGTGGAGCTGTTCCGGCAGACGCTGATGCATGTCTGGCGTGCCCTGCACCGCTGGTCCATCACCGAAGGCCTGCGCCGCATCGACCTGGAACGCGAGGACGAGGCGGTCGGCCCGCCCGATGCCAGCGCGGCGCTGCAGATGATCCGCCAGGCCGAACAGCGTGGCATCTACCTGCTGCTCGATTTCCACCCTTACCTGGGCTATGCCAGCCACCAGCGGGCACTGCGCGACCTGATCCAGCGCCGCCACAGCCAGCCGCACGTGCTGGTGCTGATTGGCGCGAAGGTGGAACTGCCGGCCGAGCTGGAAGCCCTGGCGGTGCGCTTCAACCCGCGCCTGCCCGATGCCAACGCGCTACTGAAGATGCTGCGCGAGGAGGCCGATGCCTACGCCCGCGAACACGGCGGGCGCCGGGTGGAAGTGGACAGCGAGGCGGTCAAGAAGATCCTGAAGAACCTGCAGGGCCTGAGCCTGGTCGATGCCCGGCGCATTGCCCGGCAGCTGATCTACGCCGACGGCGCCCTGCGCGACGACGACCTGCCGCAGCTGGCGCGGCTGAAGTTCGAGCTGTTGAACCGCAGCGGCCACCTGTTCTTCGAGCATGACAGCGCGCGCTTCGGCGACGTGGCCGGCGCCAACCGGCTCAAGCGCTGGATCAACCAGCGCCGCGTGGCCTTCATTGCAGGCTCGGCACCGGCCGGGCTGGACCCGCCGCGCGGCATGCTGCTGCTGGGCGTGCAGGGCTGCGGCAAGTCGATGCTGGCCAAGGCCACCGCCGCCGGCTTCGGGGTACCGCTGCTGCGCCTGGACGTGGGCGCGCTGTACAACAAGTACCACGGCGAGACCGAGGCCAACCTGCGCCAGGCGCTGGCCTCGGCCGAGCAGCTGGCCCCGTGCGTGCTGTGGATGGATGAGATCGAGAAGGGCCTGGCCAGTGGCGGCGAGGACGGCGGCGTGTCGCGCCGCGTGCTGGGCTACCTGCTGACCTGGATGGCCGAGCGCAAGGCGCCGGTGTTCATCGTGGCCACCGCCAACCAGGTGCACGAACTGCCGGCAGAGCTGCTGCGCAAGGGTCGTTTCGACGAGATCTTCTTTGTTGATCTGCCCGCGCCGGATGTGCGCGTGGAGCTGCTGCGCCTGCATCTGGGACGGCGCCAGCTGAATCCCGATGACTTCGCCCTGCCCGCGCTGGCGGCGGCCGCAAACGGGTTTTCCGGCGCGGAGATCGAGCAGGCCATCGTGGCCGGCCTGTATTCGGCGCACGCCGAGGGCCGCCCGCTGGATACCGAGCTGCTGATGACCGAACTGCGGGCCACGCGACCGCTGTCGGTGCTGATGGCCGAACAGGTGGCGGGGCTGCGTGAGTGGGCGTCGGGGCGGACGGTGTCTGCGGACGACTGAGCGGTTGTCGGCCAACGGCGCAGCCCCTCGTGGCTGGGTTGGGTAGAGTCGACTGTCAGTCGACTGCAACAGCCGTGCTTGGCCGGGCGGGTTGGGTTCGCGGGACCCCTGACAGCTTCCGTGTGCTGTCAGCCACGGAGAAGAAAAAGAAGAGCAAGAGCAGAAGCGGGTCGCTTCGCTCGCATCCACGCATGGCGTGGATCTACCGTGTCGACCAAGGTCGACACCTACCAGAGCGGGATGCCGTTCCGGCAGATCGCAGGAATCTGTCAGAGGTGGGGCGGTGTGGGTAGGCGGGACCGCAGGCGCCATGGATGGCGCCTACGAGCCC
>NZ_JBWJPD010000016.1:0-107286 GCF_056393165.1 Stenotrophomonas sp. Steno-C17 | reverse complement strand
GTTCGGTGCACGCCACGCGAGATCACCGAGTCGGGCGTGGAGTACCGTGATGGAAAGATGGTGAAGAAACGCGTTGCTGGATTCGCCGAATGCCAGCAGACGTTCGTCATCGAGGAACTGAACACCATCGTTGACATCAAGTATCCCCGTGAGGGTCTGCCGCAATGGAAGCGGATTGCATCGCGTGCGCGCGCGCTGCTGATCGACAACATCACCACGCTGCCAGCAGGCGCCGGCCCGCAGCGCGCCGGTCATGGCCTGACCGGTCGCGGCGCATCGTCGTAGGCGGTTGGCGCGGCCTGCGGGCCACGCCTGCCGGTCCCGTCAGCTCAGCACTTTTCCTTGCGGCCCATCAGCTTGCCCAGGCGCGACGGTTCTTCGCACTTGGGTGCCACGACCGGGGTCGGTGCCAGCGCCGCGCCGCGTGCCTTCTGCATCTGCTGCAGCTTGGCGCGGATCTGCGGCATGGCCGCCATGGCGGCCTTCTCGCCTTCCAGAATGGCGGTGCCACGCTGGCTGAAATCGGCCGCGCCGATATCCAGCACCTTCGGCCGGATCACGATGTCGGCGCGGGCCAGTTCCTGTTCGCCCAGGCGTTGGCCCATGATCGCGATCGACTGGTTGACGATGCCCAGCATGCCGGTCGGCGCCTTGCCGCTGGCCTTGCTGGAAATATCCACGGCGATCACGAACTCGGCGCCGAGCTGGCGCGCGGCGTCCACCGGCACCGGGCTGACCACGCCGCCGTCGATGTAGTTGCGGCCGCCGATCTTCACCGGCTCGAACACGCCAGGAATGCTGCTGGACGCGCGCACGGCCTGGCCGACATTGCCGCGCACGAAGATCGAACGCTCGCCGGTTTCCAGCTGGGTGGCGACGGCGGCGAAGGGCTTCTTCAGCTTCTCGGCGGGGCGGTTGGCCACCTGTTCGTTGACGTAGTCCTGCAGCTTCTGGCCCTGCACCAGGCCGCCGGAGAACAGGCGCACGTCGCGGATGCTGGCTTCGTCCAGCGCCACCGCCTTGCTCTGCATCTGGAACGCGTCCATGCCGCTGGCATACAGCGCACCGACCACGCTGCCGGCGCTGGTGCCGGACACCACCACCGGTTCGAAGCCGTTGGCTTCCAGCATCTTGATCACGCCGATATGGGCAAAGCCCTTGGCCGCGCCGCCGCCCAGGGCGATGCCGATCTTCACCGGCTTGGCCTGCGGCACCACGGTCGGCGGCGGGGGCGGGGTGGGCCGCACCTCTTCGCCACCGCAACCGGCCAGCAGGCCGAGCAGGGCGACGGAGAGCAGCACGCGGGGGCGGAACACGGTCATCGGCAGCGGCGCACGGGGCGCGGGTTCAGGAAGGGGCGCCAGCATACCGAAGCTGCAATTTGCGTGGGTAGCGCCGGGCGATGTCGGGCGGATGGTTCAGCTGCCGCTGTGCGCGCCGGGCGTGGCCCGGCGCGACCGTGCAGGGTCAGAACCGGTTGTCGCCGTCCAGCATGCGGCCCAGCCCACCCAGCACCGAGCCTTCGCCGCGGTTCTTGCCACCGCCCTGCGGCGCGGCCATCCACATGCGCCCGGCCAGGCGCGAGAACGGCAGCGACTGCAGCCAGACCTTGCCCGGCCCGGTCAGGGTGGCCAGGAACACGCCCTCGCCACCGAACAGCATGCTCTTGATGCCGCTGACCCGGCGCACGTCCATGTCCACCGTGGGGTGGTAAGCCACCACGCAGCCGGTATCCACGTCCAGGCGCTCGCCGGCAGCCAGCTCACGCTCGACCACGCAGCCGCCGGCATGGATGAACACCCAGCCATCGCCTTCCAGCTTCTGCATGATGAAGCCCTCGCCGCCGAACAGGCCGGTCATGATCCGGCGCTGGAACTGCACGCCGATCTGCACCCCGCGGGCACCGGCCAGGAAGCTGTCCTTCTGGCAGATCAGGCGGCCGCCATGCTGGTCCAGCTTCATCGGCAGCACGGTGCCGGGGTAGGGCGCGGCGAAGGCCACGGTGCCACGCCCGCTGCCGGTCTGGGTATAGACCGTGGCGAACAGGCTTTCGCCGGTGACCACCCGGCGGCCGGCGGCCATCACCTTGCCCATGAAGCCGCTACTGGCCTGGGAACCGTCGCCGAACACGGTGTCCATCTGCACCGAGGCGTCCTTGAACATCAGCGCCCCGGCTTCGGCGATCGCGCTCTCGCCCGGGTCCAGGCCGATTTCCACGAACTGCATTTCATGGCCCACGATGCGGAAATCGATCGGGTCGCCGTGGCCGCCGCTGTTGCTGATGGTCGGTACCACGCTGCGGTGGGCAGCCGGTGGCGCGGCGCTGGCGGGCGGCGTGTGCGGCGGCGCCGCAGGCTGGCGCAGCGCGGGAATGTCGGACACGGGTGTCCACCCGGACATGCCCTGGCACCAGGCCAGCGCGTGCGGATGGGCCTGCGCGTGGGCGCGCGCAGCGTCTTCGTCGAGCGGGCCGACACGCTCGGCCTGGCCGGCGGCATGGAAGTACCACTGGGTCATTGCAGCAGCTCCGTTGCAGGAACAAACCATGAGTCTAGCCGCAGCACACGGGGGCGAATGGTAGGGCCATGAACGATCGGCATTTGCGGCGCGGGTGCTGTATTGCAACAATTATCTGGTAGCGCCGTTTTACCACCCCTCCAAACACAGCCTACCGCCATGTCTCCGACCCGCACTTCCCGTGGCCGCCTTCCGGTCGCGCGCCCCCTCGTTGCCGCTCTTTCCGCCCTGTTGCCGCTGGTAGCAGCCGCCCAGGAAACCCCTGCCGCCAAGGACCCGGTTGCCCTCGACGCCCTGCAGGTGACCGCGCAGCGGCGCGTGGAGAATGCCAAGGACGTGCCGGTGGCGATCACCGCCATCCAGGGCGAAAAGCTGGATGTGCTCGGCTCGGCCGGCGATGACATCCGCTTCCTGTCCGCGCGCGTGCCCAGCCTGAACATCGAGTCGTCCTACGGCCGTGCCTTCCCGCGCTTCTACATCCGCGGCCTGGGCAACACCGACTTCGACCTCAATGCCTCGCAGCCGGTGTCGCTGGTGTACGACGACGTGGTGCAGGAAAGCCCGCTGCTGAAGGGCTTCCCGCTGTTCGACCTGGCCGGCGTGGAAGTGCTGCGCGGCCCGCAGGGCACCCTGTTCGGGCGCAACACCCCGGCCGGCGTGGTGAAGTTCGATTCGGCCCGTCCCTCGCAGGACGCCGATGGCTATGTGAAGGTCTCCTACGGCAGCTATGACACCTGGAACGTGCAGGGTGCCTACGGCGGCCCGCTGACCAGCCGCTGGTCGGCCCGCGTGTCCGCGCTGTACCAGCGCCGCGACAACTACGTCGACAACACCGTGGCCAACGCCCCCAGCTCGGGCTTCGAAGGCTATGACGAAGCCGCCGGCCGCGTGCAGTTCCTGTACGAAGGCGACGACGTGGAAGCGCTGTTCAACCTGCACAAGCGCAAGCTCAACGGCACCGCGCGCCTGTTCCGCGCCAACATCATCCAGCCGGGCAGCAACGCGCTGGTCGAGAACTTCGACCGCGACAAGGTGTCCACCGACGGCCTGAACTTCTCCAACCTGGAAACCTGGGGCGGCAGTGCGCGCATCAAGTGGGACCTGGGCCGGGTCACCCTGCATTCGATCACCGGCTATGAAACCGCCGAGTCGTTGAACCACGGCGACGTGGACGGCGGCTACGGTGCCTCGTTCCTGGGCGCAGGCAACTACGGCCCGGGCGTCATTCCGTTCCCGTCCGAATCGGCCGACGGCCTGCCGCACCACCGCCAGTGGACGCAGGAATTCCGCGTCGAATCCAACGAGTGGGGCCGCTTCGACTGGCAGGCCGGCGTGTTCTACTTCGATGAAGACGTCACCATCGACAGCTTCAACTACGACTCGCTGACCCCGGGCAACCCGCAGACCGGCCACGCCGTGCAGAGCCAGCGCAACAAGGCCTGGGCCGCGTTCGCCTCGGGCGATCTGGACGTGACCGACCGCTTCAAGCTGCGTGCTGGCGTGCGTTACACCCAGGACAAGAAGGACTTCACCGCCAGCGTGCTGCAGGCGGTGGCGGGCGGCACCCCGGTCAGCGGCCCGTACCTGGCCAACAGCGATGTGGACGATGTCAGCTGGGACCTGAGCGGCGTCTACCAGATCACCGACAACATCAACGCCTATGCGCGCGTGGCCAAGGGCTTCCGCGCACCGTCCATCCAGGGCCGCCTGGCCTTCGGCGGCGTCACCCAGGCCGATTCGGAGAAGGTGATCTCGTATGAGGCCGGCATCAAGGCCGACCTGTTCAACCGTCGCGCACGCCTGGGCTTCAACGTGTTCCGTTACAACGTGGACGGCCAGCAGTTGATCGCGGTGGGCGGCAGCAACAACACCGCCACCCTGCTCAACGCCGACAAGACCATCGGCCAGGGCTTCGAGCTGGACTTCGAAGCGTACCTGACCGACAACGTGCTGATGACCCTGGGCAGCAGCTACAACGACACCGAGATCAAGGACCGCGATCTGGCCGTGGCGATCTGTGGCGGCGGCTGCACCATCACCGACCCGACCACGGTCATCAACGGCGGCACCTACGCGCTGGTGAACGGCAATCCGCTGCCGCAGGCGCCGAAGTGGATCCACAACCTGACCCTGCGTGCCGGCTTCCCGGTGAACGACGCCAGCGAGATATACGTCTACACCGACTGGGCGTACAAGAGCCCGGTGAACTTCTTCTTGTACGAGTCGCCGGAGTTCCGCAGCCGCAGCTCGCTGGAAGGTGGCCTGCGCGTGGGCTACAACTGGGATTACGGTCAGTACGACGTGGCCGTGTTCGGCCGCAACCTGACCAACCAGACCCGCGTGGTCGGTGCGATCGACTTCAACAACCTCACCGGCTTCCTCAACGAGCCGCGTACGTACGGCGTGGAATTCACCGCGAAGTTCTGAGGCGGTTGATCGCGTGATGCAACGAAGAAGGGCCGGCGAAATGCCGGCCCTTCTGCTTTCTGTAGAGTCGAGCCATGCTCGACTGCCGTGAGCCGAGCATGGCTCGGCTCTACGCAGACGTGCCTTACAGCGCGCTCTGCGGGCGCACCTTCAGCACGGCTTCCTCTGCGGCACAGTCGCGGGCCGAGTGCTGCCCCGCCTTGCGTGCCGCGGCGATTTCCCTGCGCGCCGCCAGCAGGTCCTGCTGGAATGCCGCGTTGTCGTGCAGGCGGGCAACGGCGGCCGCGCCCATGAAGCGCCCTTCCAGGATGTCGCTCTGCCAGTGCACGTTGCACACCAGGCGGCTTTCCCCGTAGTTGCGGCCGCGTGCCTGGATGGCATCGGCGCGGTCCGGGGCAATCTCGGAAAGAATCAGCGCCCACGCCCAGCCGATCGAGGTGTGGCCCGAGGGGTAGGAGCCGTTCTTGCGCAGCCCGGCTTCATCGTCCGGGGTGCAGGTGGGCTCGCCATTGACCATGAACGGACGCGGGCGCTGGTACTGGTGCTTGGCGGCCCGGGTGGCGGCACTGGCGTCGATCCGGCTGCGCTCCAGCAGGCGGTACAGCGCGGGGGTCTTCACCGCATCCACGTCCACGTCGATCGCGCACGAGAACTGATTGGCGCCTTCCGGGAAGCCCAGCTCGGCATCGCGCGTGGCCTGGGCGAAGCGCGGCGTGCCACGCAGGGCGCGGGCTTCACGACTGACCTGTTCATCCAGCGCGAAACCTGCCGAACCGGCGGCGGGCGGGGCGGGCACCAGCTGGATGCTGGCCGGCACGGCCGCTGCGTCCAGGTAGCCCACTGCCTTGGTGGTGACGTTGGCCTCCACGGCCGTGGGCTTGCTGGCGGTGGCGGCGCAGCTGGCCAGCGTCATGGCAATGGCAAGACCCAGCAGCGGGCGGGTGGGGCGGGCAATCAGGGACATGGCGGACTCGGGGCAGGAAACTCGGCCGTCATGATCGCAGCCGTCGCCCTGCACTGCAGCGGCCATCGGTCATACGGCCAGACCCGGCACGGTCCGCGTGTCGCAAATGTCCCGTTTCTGGCCGCAGCGCACGGACTTTCACGCGCCTTCACCACCAGCATCTGCCCACAGCCGGGCCGGGGGGATCCGCTGACAAGGGAGAGATGCGATGCGCAGCACCGCAACAGGAAGTACCGTCCTGGCCCTGCTGGTGGGCCTGGTGGCCGCACCGGCGCAGGCCGCCGATGTCTACGGCGTGGCCTTCGTACACGGCACCGGCGCCCAGACCAACGCCACCCAGGACTACTGGCAGCCGGCCATCATCGACACCGTGCGCCAGGGGCTGCCCAACAGCAGCAACTACGTGGTCATCAACTGCGATTTCACCCAGTACATGTGGAAGCCGGAAGCCGCCGGTTGCCTGGCCAACCAGCTCACCGGTTTCATCGACAGCCGCGGCATCACCCAGCTGGTGGTCATCACCCATTCCAACGGTGGCAACGTGATGCGCTGGATCCTGTCCAACCCCACCTACGACAGCCGCTACCCGAAGATCATCAGCCGCACCCGCAAGGTCACCGCGCTGGCACCGTCGTCGGCCGGCACGCCGCTGGCCGATGCAGTGCTGAACGGCAACACGTTCGAGACCTCGCTGGGCTGGCTGCTGGGCTACAAGAACGATGCCGTGCGCATGCAGCAGGTGGGCCACATGGCCACCTACAACGCACAGAACCTGTATGGCACGGCCGGGCGCCCGGCGTTGCCGAAGCCGTTCCGCGCTGTGGTCGGCAGCGATGTCGAATCGGCGGTCTGGGACAGCAACAGCTACTGCGGCGGCTATGCGGCCAACGTCGGCCTGGAATTCACCCAGAACTGGCTGTCGTCCTGTTCCGATGGTTTCCTCGAGTGCAGCAGCCAGAAGGCCGCCGGCAGCCTGCTGTTCACCGACAAGGCGCGCACGCAGGGGGCCGAGCCGTTGAGCCACAACCAGAGCCGGCGCGAATGCTTTGGCCTGGGCACCATCCTGCGCAACGACCTGACCCAGTGAGGGAGACGATGATGAACAAACGATCCACGCTGTTGGCCAGTGCCGTGTTGGCCGCCCTTGTGACCGCCTCCGCGCAGGCCGCGCAGCCGCTGCGTGCCGCCGCCGGTGACCAGATTCCCGCCGCATTGGCGAGCGCGCCAGCGCCTGCCGATGAAAGCGAACACGCGCCGCTGGCCTTCGCCTGGGCGCTGGACCCGGCGCAGCCGCTGCTGGCGCCGGGTGCGTATGCCGCCGTCAGCCGCAGCTACTGGCAGCAGGTCGATGCGGCCGAACTGCAACGTGGCCTGGACCTGCCCTTGACCGCACCGGATGCGGTGATCCAGGTCAGCCCGGCACCCGGTGCGCGCGCGCTGCCCGCCGATGCGCTGCAGGTGCGCGACGCGGCCGGCGGTACCCGGGTGGCGCGCAGCGTCGATGCGCGGCAGCTGCAGGACGCTGGCATGGCGGTAAGCGATGGCAGCAGCATGCTGCGCACCGGTGCCAGCAGCGCGGTGGGGAACTACCGTCTGCAGAGCGCGCAGGCGCAGGGCCGCTACGTGGTGCAGGTGCTGGAGCCCAACAGCCCGTTGCGGCTGGAAGTGCAGGCCAGCCAGGCGCAGGTGCTGGCCGGTGGCAGCGTGCAGCTGCAGGCGCGTCTGCTGGACGATGGCGCCACGGCTACCCAGCTGGCGGCACGGCGCGGCACGCTGGGCGGTGAGGCCCTGCTGGTTGCCCCCGACGGCCGCAGCTGGCCGCAGCGCCTGCTGCGCACGACCGATGGCAGCCTGCGTGCGCAGGTACGCATTCCCGCCCAGGCCAGCACCGCGCAGGGCCTGTGGGAGCTGCAGGTGTTTGCCCAGGCCGACGGCGTGCTGCGCGACGGCAAGGTAGCCTTCGCGGTGGCCCAGCCCACCGCACGCTTCACCGGCCAGGCCAGCCCGGACCCGGCCAGCCGTCGGGTCAGCCTGCCGCTGCAGGTGGCTGCGGAAGGGCGCTATGAAGCGCGTGGCACGCTGTACGCAACCGGCCCCGATGGCCAGTTGAAGCCGGTGGCGCAGGCGCACGCAGCGGCATGGTTCGACGGCGCCGGACGTGGCGCACTGGTGCTGCCGTTCGACCAGGCACCGTTGCCTGCCGGCTTCGGCGCGCCGTATGAACTGCGCGAGCTGCAGCTGCAGGACCAGAGCCGGATGGCACCGATCGAATCGCGCGCGCTGGCGCTGCGGTTCTGAGCAACAGCGGCGGGCCGGTAATCCCGGCCCGCCGCAACACCGTAACGGGGCAGCACCGCGATGGGGCGACACCGCGATGGGGCGACACCGCGACGGTGACACCGGGATGGGGTGACGCCGGGATGGGGTAGAGTCGACTGTTAGTCGACTACCGCTAGCCGACTACCGCGCGCAGCGCGGGATTTTCGGGCGCCGTACGAAGAGCAGTCGACTGACAGTCGACTCTACCGCCCTCCGCCCTCACTGGTCGCGCGTTTCGACCCCGGTGGTTCATCCCGCGTACGCGGTCAGCCGGCCCTCGTGCTCGACCACATGGATCGCACCGCCGAACACCGCTGACAGCGGCTCGTCACGCAGCAGTTCATCGCGCGGGCCGTCGGCCAGCACACGGCCATCGCGCAGCAGCACCACGCGCTCGATCTCGGGAATCACTTCTTCAATATGGTGGGTAGCCAGCACCAGGGTGATGCCCTGCTGGGCCAGGGTGCGCATGGTGGCGATCAGCTGCTGCCGCGCCACCAGGTCCAGACCGGTGGAGGGTTCATCCAGCAGCAGCGCCTGCGGCCGGTTCACCAGCGCACGGGCGATCAGCACGCGGCGGGTCTCGCCAGCCGACAGCTCGGCATACGCACGCTCGCGCAGGCCCAACGCGCCGGTCAGGGCCAGGGTCTGGCCGACCCGCTCGCGCATGTCGGCGGTCACTTCACGGAACGCCGGCACCACATAGCTGGCGAAGAAGCCCGACAGCACCGCCTGCTCCACCGTCAGCCCGGGCATGTCGGCCAGGTTGCTGCTCAGGTCGCCGGTGACGATGCCCAGCTGCGAGCGCAGCCGGTCCACCTGCCAGCGGTTCTGCCCCAGCACTTTCACCGCCACCCGGCCATCGGCCTGGGCCAGCGGGTACAGCTCGCGGGTAATCAGCTTGATGAAGGTGGATTTGCCACAGCCATTGGGGCCCAGCAGCGCGGTGTGCTGGCCCTGGGCGATGCGCAGGCTGAGCGCGTGCAGCACCTTCACCTGGCCACGCATCACGCTGGCATGGTCCAGTTCGATCAGGGGCGGAAGGGCCTCGCCGGCAAGGGCCGGTGCCGGGGCGTGGGTGCGTGGTTCAGGACTCGACAACGGGGTTCCCCAACGTGTGAACGGTGCCACGGAATGACGGTGAAGATCACCGTCGCAGGGTGCAGTTTGCAACGCAAGCGCCCATCATGTCTGCCATCCCCGCGTCGATCTGGAGAGCCGCCATGCCCGATGCCCTGATCTCCCTGCTGGCCGATGGCCTGCTTGGCCCGACGTGGTGGGAGCTGCTGCTGGTGCTGCTGGTCTTCACCCAGCTGACCATCTTCTCGGTCACCCTGTACCTGCATCGCAGCCAGGCCCATCGTGGCGTGGATTTCCATCCTGTGCTGGCCCACCTGTTCCGTTTCTGGCTGTGGTTGACCACCTCGATGATCACCCGCGAATGGGTGGCCATCCACCGCAAGCACCACGCCAAGGTGGAAACCGAAGACGACCCGCACAGCCCGCTCACGCGTGGCATTGGCCAGGTGTTCTGGCATGGCGTGGAGCTGTACCGCCAGGCACGCGGCCAGCGCGCGGACATCGAGCAGTACGGGCGCGGCACCCCGGACGACGCCATCGAGCGCCATCTGTACACCCCGCGCGCCAATCTGGGCCCGGTCCTGCTGCTGGCCATCAATGCCGTGCTGTTCGGCCTGCCGGGCGTGGCGCTGTGGGCGATCCAGATGGCCTGGATACCGTTCTGGGCCGCCGGCGTGGTCAACGGCCTGGGCCACTGGTGGGGCTACCGCAACTATGAATCGTCCGACACCTCCACCAACCTGACGCCGTGGGCGTTCTGGATCGGCGGTGAAGAACTGCACAACAACCACCATGCCTTCCCCAGCTCGGCGCGGTTTGCGATGCGGCGCTGGGAATTCGACATCGGCTGGAGCGCGATCCGCCTGCTGCAGGCGCTGCGCCTGGCCAAGGTACTGCGCGTGGCGCCGGCCATGGACGTGCGGCCGAACATCGCCGTTCCCGATGCGGACACCTTGCGGGCGCTGCTGTCGCACCGCTTCCAGGCCATGACCGATTACCAGCGCAATGTGTTCATGCCGGCCCTGCGCGAGGAAGCCGCCCTGGCCGGGGCCAAGCTGCGCCGGCTGTTGCCGCGGCGGCTGCGCCGCGGTCTGGTGAACGATGGCCGCTGGCTGCAGCCGGACAGCCGCGCGCAGTTGCGTGCCTGGGTGGCACAGCGCCCACGCATCGGCGTGCTGGTCGAGTTCCGCGCGCGCCTGGCCTTGCTGCTGGAAGCCCGCGGCCATGACGCGGCCGAACGCCTGCGCCAACTGCAGGCCTGGTGCCGCGAGGCCGAGGAAAGCGGCATCGCCACGCTGCAGGCCTACGCCGCGCGTCTGAAGGGCTACACCCTGGTGGGCGCATGAGGCCGATCGGATGGCTGCTGCTGGCCGCACTGGCCCCGGCCGGCGCGCAGGCCCAGGTGAGCGACACCGCCACCTACCTGCAGCGCATGGACAGCGACGGCGACGGCCGGGTGAGCGAAGCGGAGTACGTGCACTGGATGCTGTATGCCTTCGACCAGATGGACCGCAACGGCGATGGCGTGCTGACCGCCGACGAACTGCCCGGCGGCAAGGGCCGGTCGATCACCCGCGAGCAGCAGCGGCAGACCCTCATCCAGCGCTTCCACAAACAGGATGCCAACGGCGATGGCTACCTGGACGCACGTGAACTGTCCGCACCGCCGCGCTGATGCGCGATCATGACGGTCGTACCGCTGCAAGGGAAAACCTCACCATGGATGACCGCATCGACGATGAACTGATGGAGGAATGGACGGCATTCTGTGCCGGACGCGGCGACCAGGAGGACTGGTATTTTTCCGGCCTGCTGCAGGGCGTGACTGATCCGGACGTGCTGTCCGCGGTGTTCGCTGCTTTCCCGCATGCCCATGAACTACAGGCGCGCGCGCTGGACGTGCTGGCTGCCGGCCAGTGGGGCGATCACCTGTACCTGCAGCCGGCGGGCCCTGCTGATCGGCAGGCATTAACGCGTGCCGCCCGCCTCTGGCTGGATGAACTGGCACGGGTGGCCGGTGTCGCCGGCGAGCCCGCGCTGCAGGCAACGTTGCGCGAGGTGCCCGTGGTCGAAGCATCCCCCGCACGCCTGCAGGCGGCGTGGAGCGGGTCGGGCCCAGCGGCTTGCCTGCACGATGTCATCTGCGATGAGGTGCGCCAGGCCCGCACGCTCGACAGCCCGCAGATGAACGCACTGGACGAGGCGCTGTACCACCTTGCTTCCGATCTCTACCTGGGCTGGTACATCGCCCAGCCCTTGGCGCCGTCGGCCGTCGACTTCGCGCCGTATCTGGCGTTCTGGCGCCTGGGCGGCCGCGGCGCGCTGGTGGACGGCGCATTCCTGGTCGAAGCGCCCGCCGCCGACGCGTAGGGCGCCCTGCCCGGCGGCTTGGCATGGGGCGGCGTAGAATCCGCCCATGCCTGAACTGCCCGAAGTCGAAACCACCCGCCGCGGCCTGGCGCCGCACCTGGAAGGCCGCCGCGTGCACGGGGTGATCCTGCGCCGCGCCGACCTGCGCTGGCCCATCCCGCCGGACGTGGCCGAGCAGTTGCCGGGGCAGCGCATCGACAGCGTGCGCCGGCGCGCCAAGTACCTGTTGCTGGATACCGCCGTGGGCAGCGCCGTGCTGCACCTGGGCATGTCCGGCAGCCTGCGCGTGCTGCCCGGCGACACGCCGCTGCGTGCGCATGACCACGTGGATGTCAGCCTGGACAACGGCCGCCTGCTGCGCTTCAACGATCCGCGCCGCTTCGGCAGCCTGCTGTGGCAACCGGCGGGCGAAGTGCACCCGCTGCTGCAGGGGTTGGGCCCGGAGCCACTGGACGATGTCTTCGGCGGCGACTACCTGTTCGAACGCAGTCGCGGCCGCAGCGCGCCGGTGAAGACCTTTCTGATGGATCAGGCGGTGGTGGTGGGGGTGGGCAACATCTACGCGGCCGAAAGCCTGTTCAAGGCCGGCATCAGCCCGTTGCGCGAGGCCGGCAAGGTCTCCCGCGCGCGCTACCAGCGGCTGGCGCGCGAAGTGAAGGACACGCTGGGCTATGCGATCACCCGTGGCGGCACCACCCTGCGCGATTTCATCAGCCCCGATGGTGCCCCGGGCTACTTCGAGCAGGAACTGCTGGTGTACGGCCGCGATGGCCTGCCGTGCCCGCAGTGCGGGCGCCCGTTGAAGCACGCCATGATCGGCCAGCGCGCCAGCGTCTGGTGCAGCCGCTGCCAGCGCTGAACGTCTTCATGCGCTGCACACCGGCAGCGCTATAGTCCAGCCAACATCCGGCGGGGGAACGTTGGCGATGGATGAGGGACCGGACATCACCGTATGGCTGGACGCGGCGCGTGGCGGTGATCGCACCGCGCTGGACCGCGTGCTGACCACGCTCTACCAGGAACTGCACACCATGGCCCGGCGCCAGCTGGCCGGCCAGCAGGGGCGCACCCTGGATGCGACGTCGCTGGTGCACGAGTCGTACCTGAAGCTGCTGGGCAGTCGCGGCGCCGCCCGCTTCGAAGATCGCGCGCACTTCTTCGCCTACGCGGCCTCGGCCATGCGCAGCGTGGTGGTGGACTACGCGCGCAACCGCTTGGCACGCAAGCGCGGTGGCGACCTGAAACGGGTGGCCGAGATTCCCGAGAACAGCAGCAGCGGCGTGCGCCTGGACGAAGACCTGCTGGCCCTGGACGTGGCCCTGGAGCGCCTGCAGGCCGTGGATGCGCACCTGGGGCGGGTGGTGGAACTGCGTTACTTCGCCGGCCTGTCCGAACAGGAGATTGCCGAACTGAGCCAGCGTTCCGAGCGCAGCATCCGCCGCGACTGGCAGAAGGCGCGCCTGTTCCTGCTGGCCGCCATGCGCGACGACTGAGCACTGCGACGCGGCCCGGCCGATGGACAGCGCGCGCTGGCAGGAACTTTCATCCTGGCTGGACCAGTTGCTGGAACTGGATCCGCAGGCGCGGCAGCGGCGGCTGCAGCGCCTGACCGAGCACGACCCGGCACTGGGCCGCGAACTGGAGCGGTTGCTGCAGCAGGAAGCGGACAGCCAGGATTTCATGGCCCAGCCGCTGTGGACGGCGCCGCCTCCCGGCCGCGCGGGCAGTGAGGTGGGCCCGTACCGGCTGCTGCGCCCGCTCGGCGAAGGCGGCATGGGCGAGGTCTGGCTGGCCGAACGCTGCGATGGCCTGTACCAGCGCCAGGTGGCACTGAAGCTGCTGCGCAGTGGCGTGGCCGACCCGGGCCTGCGGCAGCGCTTCGGTCGCGAGCGGCAGATCCTGGCCCGGCTGCAGCACCCGCACCTGGCGCAGTTGCTGGATGCCGGTGTGGACCTGCACGGCCAGCCCTACCTGGCCCTGGACTACGTGGAAGGCGAGCCGATCAGCGATTACTGCCGCCGCGTGCAGCCGCCGCTGGAAGCCCGGCTGCAGTTGATGCTGCAGGTCTGTGCGGTGGTCAGCCATGCGCACGCCAACCTGGTGGTGCACCGCGACCTGAAGCCGTCCAACATCCTGGTGCGCGACGACGGCACGGTGAAGCTGCTGGACTTTGGCATCGCCAAGCTGCTGGACCACGACGACACCAGCAGCCCGCACCCGGCCACCGAGATCCGCGCGTTCACCCTGCACTACGCGGCCCCGGAGCAGGTGCGCGGTGAACTGGTCACCACGCTCACCGACGTCTACTCGCTGGGCGTGGTGCTGTTCGAAGTCGTGACCGGGCACAAGCCGTACCGCCTGCGCCGGCACAGTGATGCCGAATGGGAGCGCTCGATCCTGGACGTACAGGCGCCGCGGGCGTCGGTGCTGCTGCAGCGCCTGGCCGACCAGCCCGGCGCGCCGCGCCGCGCGCTGCAGCGGCAGGCCCGGCGCCTGCGCGGCGATCTGGATGTCGTATTGGAAAAAGCCCTGCAGAAGGACCCCGAGCAGCGCTACGCCTCGGCCGAGGCGATGGCCGGCGACCTGCGGCGTTTCCTGCAGGGCCAGCCCATCCAGGCGCGCCCTCCTGGCGTGGGCTACCGGGTGCGCAAGTATGTCGGCCGGCACCGCTGGGGCGTCGCGCTGGCGTCGCTGGCCGTGCTGGGGCTGCTGGGCACCACGTCGATGGCGCTGTGGCAGGCGCGTCAGGCGCGGCTGGAAATGGCCCGCGCGCAGGCCATGCAGGACTTCACCGTGGGTCTGTTCGACAAGGCCGCCAGCCAGCGCCACGGGCATTTCGACGTGCCGCAGCTGCTGGCCGCCGGGCAGCAGCGTGGCGAAGCCGAGCTGGCCGACCAGCCGCTGGCGCTGGCCGAGCTGGAGGGGGTGATCGGGCGCCTGCGGATCGGCCTGGGCGATTACCAGTTGGCACTGCAGACCCTGGACCGGCAGCGCCAGCTGCTGCAACAGGTGGACGCGGTGCCGCCCGCGCTGCAGCTGGAGGCGGTGACCCAACGCGGGCGCGCGCTGCGCATGCTGGGCCGCGACCGTGAATGCCTGGCGCATCTGCTGCCGCTGCAATCGCTGGCCGCCGCCGAGGCCGCCACGCTGCCCGCATCGGTGGCTGAGTTCCACAGCCAGCTGGGCCGCTGCCAGGCCCAGCTGGGCGACGCCGCAGCAGCACGACGGTCGTTCGCGCAGGCCCTGGCGCTGCGCCACCAGGGCATCGGCGAGCGCTTCGGGCGTGCTGAGTCGCTGGCCGATCTGGCCGGGTTGGATGCGGCCGCGGGGGACCTGTCGGCGGCGTTGGCCGGTTACCGCCAGGCATTGGCGCTGCTGCAGCAACCCAGTGATGCCAGCAGCCCGCAGGTGATCGCCCTGCATCGCCAGCTGGGCGACGTACTGGCCCGACAAGGGCAAACGACCGCCGCGGCGGCCGAGCTTGAACTGGCCTGGAAGGCCGCCCAGGAAGCCTGGGGACCCCGCCACCCGGAAGCGCTGGTGGTGCGCCGCGCGCGCGCGCTGCTGGCCCTGCAGCGCGGCGAACTGCAACGCTCGGGCGAGGAACTGCGGATCGTGCAGGCGCAACTGCTGGCGGCGCTGGGGCCGAGCCACCGCGAGATCGGCCACGGCGAGTTCGCCCTGGGCCAGTGGGCCAGCGCCAGTGGTGATGCGGCCGCTGCGGCGGGCCACTACGCGCGGGCGGCGGCCCTGTGGCGGCAGCCGGACCACACCGCGCTGCTGCCGCAGGCGCTGCTGGCGCAGGGCCAGGCCCTGCAGCAGGCCGGGCAGGCGGCGCAGGCCCGCGAGGTGTTGTCCGAGGCCCGGCAACTGCTGCTGGCCCAGCGCGGTCCACGGGCCCCGGGCCTGCGGGCGCTGGACGCGCGCATCGCCGGACTGGCACAGACTGAACCGCAGCCGGCGACCTCCGCTGCCCGTTAACGTTTGTCTGCCTATGATGGCCGACCTTTCCCTTGCTCCCGCGCCTGCATGCAACGTCGCGATTTCCTCCGCAATGCCTCCCTTGCCCTGGCTGCGTTCGGTCTGCCCGCCCTGCCTGCCTGCGCGGCCGGCAAGAGTGGCCAGCTTGGCCTGCGCCGCCTGGGCCAGCCGCAGCCATTCGATTTCGCCACCCTGAAGGGCCAGGCCCGCGCGCTGGCGCAGGCGCCGTACAAGAGCCACAAGCGCGTACTGCCCGGCCGTCTGGAAGGGCTGGACTGGGACCAGTACCAATCGATCGGCTACCGCCAGGACCACGCCCTGTGGGCCGACCAGCCGGGCCGTTTCCAGGCCAAGTTCTTCCACCTGGGCCTGTACTTCCATTCGCCGGTGCGCATGTTCGACGTGGTCGACGGCAAGGCGCAGGAGCTGGCCTATGACGGCGCGGCGTTCAACTACGGCAAGAGCGGCATCAAGAACGGTGAACTGCCGGCCGACCTGGGCTTCGCCGGGTTCCGCCTGAACACCCGCACCGACACCGACCGCGATTTCGCCGCCTTCCTCGGCGCCAGCTACTTCCGCGCCGTCGGCAAGGAAGGCCAGTACGGCCAGTCCGCGCGTGGCCTGGCCATCGACACCGGCATGGGCAAGCCGGAAGAATTCCCCGATTTCATCGCCTACTACCTGGAACAGCCGGCGGCCGATTCCAACACCCTGGTGGTGTATGGCCTGCTCGATTCGCCCAGCGTTACCGGTGCTTACCGCTTTGCGATCACCAACGGCGACGTGCTGCTGATGGATATCGACAGCGCCCTGTACCCGCGCAAGGCGATCGAGCGGCTGGGCATCGCGCCCTGCACCAGCATGTACCAGGTGGGCGAGAACGACCGCCGCATGGGCTGGGACTGGCGCCCGGAAATCCACGATACCGACGGCCTGTCGCTGTGGACCGGTTCGGGCGAATGGATCTGGCGGCCGCTGCTGAACCCGCGCAACCTGCGCTTCAACATGTTCGTCGACCGCAACCCGCGCGGCTTCGGCCTGCTGCAGCGCGACCGCAACTTCGACCATTACCAGGACGACGGCGTGTTCTACGAGAAGCGCCCGTGCCTGTGGGTGGAACCGAAGGGTGAGTGGGGCGAAGGCTCGGTGCAGCTGGTGGAGATTCCCACCGTGGACGAAACCTTCGACAACATCGTGGCGTTCTGGAACCCGAAGGAGAAGCCGCAGGCGGGCCAGGAACTGCTGATCGGTTACCGCCTGTACTGGGGCGCCGAACCGCCGGCACGCCCGCCGCTGGCGCATTGCGTGGCCAGCCGCACCGGCCTGGGCGGCATCATCGGCAAGAAGCGCGAGTACTTCAGCTGGCGCTTCGCGGTCGATTTCGAAGGCGGCGAACTGGCCGCGCTGATCGACAAGGCCGACGTCGAAGCGGTGGTGGAAACCAGCCGTGGCCGGGTCGAGATCGTCTCGGCGCGACCGCTGCGCGAGATCAAGGGCTACCGTGCCATGTTCGACCTGGTGCCGCCGGAGGGCAGCACCGAGCAGATCGACATCCGTCTGTACCTGCGCAGTGGCGGCAAGACCCTGACCGAAACCTGGCTGTACCAGTACACCCCGCCGCCGGCCGGCGCGCCCGAGCGCACGCTGTACTGAGTTGGGGTGGGTGTGCAGGGTTTGCAGCCCTGCACCCGCTGTAGAGTCGAGCCATGCTCGACTGAAGCACCGTCAAAAACCGGTTTCCTGAGGGTTGGCGGGGTGGGTCCGGTGCCGGGGGACTCCGCAAGTCCCCCTCCGGGGCCCGGCCCAGCCGCTGGCGGCTGTGCGTTCGGGCGCTTGCGAAGCAGTGCTTCGCAAGCAAAGCGCCCTCACCCCTGTAGGCTTGGCCGCGGCATCCATGCCGCGGACACCCCCGCCACCGGACCCACCCCGCCTTCGACAGTTTCCCGCGATCTGTCGGAACGGCGTTCTGCTCTGGTAGGTGTCGACCTTGGTCGACACGGATGAATTCATTCGATATCTGACCGATGTGTCGACCAAGGTCGACACCTACCAACCGCCGCGGGAAATTGTCGGGGGTGGGGCGGTGTGGGCTTGCAGGACCGCAGGCGCCATGGATGGCGCCTACGAGCCCCCATGGACGGGTTTACGGCGTGTCCTGCAAGCCCACACCGCCCCGCCCAACCAGCAGAAAGCCAGAGTCGCCTTTGATCTTGCTTCGGCTTCGGCTCGAAGCAGGTGCAGGGCTGCAAGCCCTGCAAAAGACCCCACCCCTTACAACGGCAGGGCTGCCTGCGCCGGTTCGATCCGCCCTTCGCCGCGGGTGATCTTCTTGAACTCGGCACGGCTGACGGACACGTAGCGATCGTTGCCGCCGATCTCTACCTGCGGGCCGTCCTGCACCGCATGCCCGTGCTCGTCCACGCGCACGGTCATGGTGGCCTTCTTGCCGCTGTGGCAGATGGTCTTGATTTCCTGCATTTCGTCGGCCCAGGCCAGCAGGTACTGGCTGCCCTCGAACAGTTCGCCGCGGAAATCGGTACGCAATCCGTAGCACAGCACGGGAATGCGCAGCTGGTCGACCACTTCACTGAGCTGCCAGACCTGGGCGCGGCTGAGGAACTGCGCCTCGTCCACCAGCACGCAGCCCAGCGGCCCGTTGGCTGCCAGATCCTGCTGCACCCACTGCTGCAGGTCGGAATCGCGCTCGAAGGCCATGCCGTCGGCACGCAGCCCGATGCGCGAGGCCACCACGCCGGCGCCGGCGCGGTCATCCAGGCGCGGGGTCAGGATCGCCACGCGCATGCCGCGCTCGCGGTAGTTGTGCGCGCTCTGCAGCAGGGTGGTGGTCTTGCCGGCGTTCATCGCCGAATAGTAGAAATAGAGCTTGGCCATCGGCCGATTGTACGCCGCAGCCCCCGTCGGCCGAAGCCGTTCAGCATCCCCACCGGCCGGCGGCTGTGGCCGTCACCCGGGACCGCTACAATCCTCATCCAATGCACGGTCTCAATCCCCCCCAAGCCGCCGCCGTCCTGCACATCGAAGGCCCTTTGCTGGTGCTGGCCGGTGCGGGCAGCGGCAAGACGCGCGTGATCGTGGAGAAGATCGCCCACCTGATCGGTTGTGGCCGTTACCCGGCCCGCCGCATCGCGGCGATCACCTTCACCAACAAGTCGGCCAAGGAAATGCGCGAGCGTGTGGCCAAGCGCCTGCGCGAGCAGGATGCCGACGAAGTGACCATCTGCACCTTCCACGCCCTGGGCCTGAAGTTCCTGCAGATCGAACACGCGGCCGTCGGCCTCAAGCGTGGTTTCTCGATCTTCGACGCCGACGATGCCGCCGCCCAGATCAAGGACCTGATGTCCGGGGCCAAGCCCGATGACATCGAGGACATGAAGAACCTGGTGTCGCGTGCGAAGAACGCCGGCCTGTCGCCCGAACAGGCGATGGCCGCCGCACGCAGCAACCGCGAGAAGGAAGCGGCCAGCGTCTACGAGCGCTACCAGCTGCGGCTGACCGCGTTCAATGCGGTCGACTTCGATGACCTGATCCGCCTGCCGGTGCAGATCCTGGAAGAAAACCCGGAGATCGCCCTGGCCTGGCGCGAGCGCATCGGCTACCTGCTGGTGGACGAATGCCAGGACACCAACGATGCGCAGTATCGGCTGCTCAAGCAGCTGGCTGGCGAAAAGGGCAACTTCACCTGCGTGGGTGACGATGACCAGTCGATCTACGCCTGGCGTGGCGCCAACCCGGAAAACCTGCAGCAGATGGGGCGCGACTACCCGGCACTGGAAATCATCAAGCTGGAGCAGAACTACCGCTGTTCCAACCGCGTGCTGCGCGCGGCCAATGCGCTGATCGCCAACAACCCGCACGAGCACCTGAAGAAGCTGTGGAGCGACCAGGCCGACGGAGAGCGCATCCGTGTGTGGGAGTGCCGCAACAGCGAACACGAAGCAGAAAAAGTCGCCGCCGAGATCGCCTTCGTGGCGCAGTCGCGCAAGGTGCCGTGGAGCGATTTCTGCATCCTGTTCCGTGGCAACTTCCAGTCACGCCCGCTGGAAAAGGCCATGCAGCTGCTGCGCATTCCCTACCATCTGACCGGCGGCACCATGTTCCTGGAGCGCCAGGAAGTGAAGGACACCCTGGCCTGGCTGCGGCTGCTGGTGAACCCGGACGACGACACCGCGTTCATGCGCGCGGTGCAGTCGCCCAAGCGCGATGTGGGCGCCGGCACGCTGGCCAAGCTGGCCGAGCTGGCGCAGGAAAAGGACATGCCGATGGCGCAGGCGGCCGAGGCGATCGGTGCGCTGCAGCAGCTGCCACCGCGCGCGGCCAACAGCCTGGCGCGCTTCACCGACATCCTGCGCGACCTGCGTGCGCAGACCCGGCAGATCACCTCCGGCGACATGATCCGCAAGGTGGCCAAGGAGTCGGGGCTGCTGAGCGAGCTGCGCCAGCAGGCCAAGGAAGAGGCCAGCTACCAGCGCCGCGCCAACAACATCGAGGAACTGGCGCAGTGGTTCGAGGGCGGCCCGCGCGGTGCCACCGCCGCCGATCTGGCCGGCCAGCTGGCGCTGCTGTCGCGCAGTGACAAGGACGAGGGCGGCAACCAGGTGCGCATGATGACCATGCATGCCTCCAAGGGCCTGGAATTCCCGTATGTGTTCATCGTCGGCTGTGAGGACGGCGTGCTGCCGCACCAGGTCAGCCTGGACGAAGGCAACCTGCAGGAAGAGCGGCGCCTGCTGTACGTGGGCATCACCCGCGCCAAGATCCAGTTGTGGATGAGCTACAGCAAGCTGACCCGCAAGTTCGGCGAGCATGTACGCCTGAAGCCGAGCCGGTTCTTCGAAGAGATCCCGGCCGAGGAAATCCAGCGCGACGGTGCCGACCCGGTGGCCGATGCGGCGCGCAAGAAAGAGCGCGCCAGCGCGGGCCTGGCTGCGATCGAAGCGCTGTTCGACTGACCCCCGCACCGTCCTGACAAGGGTCAGAGCCCTTCGCTCCGCGAAGGGATCCGACCCTCCAGTCCAACCCTTCAGTCCACGGAGGCCTGCGCATGCATCCCATCGAAAGCGACCGCCTGCGCCTGCGGGCCCTGGAGCCTGACCGCGATGCGCTGCCAATGCTGGCGCTGCTCAATGATCCCGGCTTCCTGCGCTTCATCGGTGACCGCAACGTGCGCAGCGAGGAGCAGGCGCGCGAGTACATCGCGCTGCGGGTGCTGCACAGCTATGCGTTGAACGGGTTTGGCATGTACGCGATCGAGCGCCTGTCCGATGGCGCCTGGCTGGGCAATGCCGGTCTGGTGCGGCGCGACGGACTGCCCGGGCCGGATATCGGCTATGCGGTGCTGTCGGAATTCGGCGGGCAGGGCTATGCCAGCGAGGCGGCGCGGGCGGTGTTCGCGCAGGCACGCGCCGGATTGGGCATCGAGGATCTGTACGGCATCACCGATCTGGACAACGCGGCGTCCGGGCGCATCCTGCTGGGGTTGGGCATGGAAGCGCGCGGGGTGATCCAGCTGCCGGGCGTGGACGCGGCCAGCCGCCTGTATGCCACACCGGGCGCGCCGCAGGTCGGGTAGTGCCGGCCGCTGGCCGGCAACCTGAGGTGGCGATGGGGTCAGAGCCCGCGGTGCGGGATCCGACCCCGGTCGGCACCCACCCCATCAGCCGCGCAGTTCGGCCAGCTGTGCCTGCAGCTCGGCCACCGCCGTTTCCAGCTGGGCCACGCGCTCGGCCAGGCCCGGATCGGCCGCGTCGCTCCCTGCGTTTCCGCTGCCGGCGTACTTCGCCGCCAGGGCCGCGCCATCCACCTCCCCGCACAGCAGGTGCATGTAGCGGTCTTCGCGCTGGCCGCTGGCCCGCGGCAGCACCAGCAGCAGGCCACGCTGCTGCAGGCGTTCAATGGCGTGGCGGGCCTCGTCGGTATCGGCGAAGCGGTGCAGGCGCTCGCTGCGCGTCACCAGCTCGCCCAGCGTCTGCGGGCCGCGCAGCAGCAGCAGGGCCAGCAGCACGGTCTGCTGCCGGGTCAGGTCCAGCGCGGCCTGCAGGCGGTGCTCGTAGCGGTCGGCGCGCGAGGAAAAGTGCTGGCGCGCCAGGCCCAGCGCTTCCAGCTGGCGCAGCGCATGCTGCACGCTGCCGGCATCGACGTTCATCACCGGCTCGCGGGCGGTCTTCTGGTTGGCGGCCGACTGCGCGGCGTTCACCGTCAGCGGGTAGGTGTCCGGGGTGGTCGCCTCCTTTTCCACCAGGCAGCCCAGCAGGCGGGCCTGCACGGCGTCGAGCAGGGGGACGTCGGGGGTCTGGGCGGAATCGGTCATGGCGGCCTCCGGAGGGGCAACGGGTCAACCACCAAGCATAGCCGTCCCAGGGCCGCCTTTGCCGGTAAAATGCGCCGGTATATCTGATTGCCGGTGAATCCATGCGTCGTCCTGTTTCCCTGTCTGTGACCCTGCTCGCCACCGCGGTGCTGGGCCTGTCTGCCTGCAAGCGCGTGGATGCGCCTGCCGCTGAAGCCGCTGCCCCGGAGGCTCCGGCCGCCGCCGCCAAGGCCGATGCCGGTGGCGACGCCACCGCCAATGACAACCTCAATGCGGTGTTGTGGATGCAGCGCGCGCAGGAATACAAGGCGATCACCGAGCAGACCTACCGTGCTGCCGCCGACCACCTGGATGTGGCCCTGAAGGAAGCTCATTGGGATGCGCTGGTGCCGGAAGAGCGCGGCAACGATGCCAAGGGCCTGAAGCCGGCCGTGGTGCTCGATCTGGATGAAACCGTGCTGGACAACTCGCCCTACCAGGCGCGCCTGGTGCGCGATGGCAAGGAATATGACGAGCTGAGCTGGGACCAGTGGGTGGCCGAAAAGAAGGCCAAGGCCATTCCCGGCGTGGTCGATTTCGCCAAGGCCGCCAATGCCAAGGGCGTGACCCTGCTGTACATCTCCAACCGCGCCGTGCACCTGAAGGATGCCACCCTGGCCAACCTGCGCGAGCAGGGCCTGCCGGTGGCCGATGACAGCGTGTTCCTGGGCCTGGGCACCGTCGTTGAAGGCTGCGAGCAGGCCGGCAGCGAGAAGAACTGCCGCCGCCGCCTGGCCGGGCAGAAGTACCGCGTGCTGATGCAGTTCGGCGACCAGCTGGGCGATTTCGTCGAAGTGACCGCCAACACCAATGAAGGCCGTGATGCGCTGCTGCAGCAGTACCACGACTGGTTCGGCGAGCGCTGGTGGATGCTGCCGAACCCGACCTACGGCGGTTTCGAGCCGGCCCAGTTCAACAACGACTACAGCCAGTCGCGCCAGGCCCGCCACGATGCCAAGCGCGCCGCGCTGGATTACGCACCGTGAGCCGCGCGCCGCTGCCGCTGCGCGATGACGAGCGCCTGATCTTCGCACTGGATGTACCCGACCGCGCGCAGGCGCTGGACTGGGTGGACCGCCTGGGCGACAGCGTGGCCTTCTACAAGATCGGCATGGAACTGCTGGCCTCCGGCGAGTATTTCCAGGTCCTCGACGAACTGGCCCGCCGTGACAAGCGGGTGTTCGTCGACCTGAAGTTCTTCGACATCCCGGCCACCGCCGCAGCGGTCATCAAGCGCCTGTCGCAGTGGCCGGTCAGCTACGCCACCATCCACGGCTGGCACCCGGCCATGATGGAGGCCTGCGCGGCCGCCAACGGCAGCGACATGCGCCTGCTGGCCGTGACCGTGCTGACCTCGATGGGGCGCCCGGACCTGGCGCAGATGGGCATCGACCGCGAGCCGGTCGATGTCGTGGTCGAGCGCGCGCTGGCCGCACAGGTTGCCGGCATTGACGGGGTGATCGCCTCGGGCCAGGAAGCCGCTCCGATCCGCGCCGCCACCGGCGCTGGGTTCTCGATCGTCTGCCCGGGCATTCGTCCCGGTGGCCCGGTGGGGGATGACCAGAAGCGCACGGTCGGGGTGGCCCAGGCCTTCGCCGATGGCGCTGACGCCATCGTGGTGGGGCGCCCGATCCGGCTGGCGGCCGACCCGCAGTCCGCCGCCCGCGCCATCCAGCAGGAAATCGTGTCGGCTCTGGCCGCCCGCTGAGTCGGGCGGCGACGCCCCGCACGGCTGAAACCCGAACGCCATCCCACCCGCTGTGGGGTGGCGTTCGCATTTGTGCCGGTGGCGCTGTCGTATTGCTCCCCAACGGCGGAAAGTGTGCGCGGGTTGGCGCTGCCCCGCGCCGTGTGTCCTTCCCAATCGATGTACCGGCAGGGTCTCGGCCAGGCCGGTCCACTCATGAAGAAGGGAGTACACAGATATGGATCGCAATCCTCTGCTGTTGCTCGTCGGCCTGCTGGCCGCTACCGCTACCGTCACCGCCGCAGCCGCCCCCGTGCCGCGGCAGACGCCACGCATCATCGGCGGCGAAAACGCCCAGCCCGGGCAGTACCCGTTCATCGTCAGCCTGCAGGGGCTGTCCTACGGCGATACGGACCATGACCGTCACTTCTGCGGCGGCACGCTGATCTCACCCACCTGGGTGCTGACCGCGGCCCATTGCCTGCAGAACGCGCACCCTGCGTCGCTGGCGGTGCTGGGCGGCGCCACGGCGCTGTCCACCGACGCCCGCCCGCGACCCTCGAACGTGCGCGCCCTGCACGTGCACCCGGCGTTCAACAGCGGCAATTCGCTGGAACACGACGTGGCCCTGATCCAGCTGGACGCGCCCCTGGCCGATGCCGAACCGGTGCAGTTGCGGCTGCGCCCGGACGCCAGCTACCTCAAGGCCGGCCGCGACTTCACGGTCATCGGCTGGGGCACGACCGAAAGCGGGGTCGATGCCTTCCCCACCCACCTGCAGGCCGTGCAGGTGCCGTTCGTGCCCTTCGCCGAATGCCAGCAGGCCTATGCCGGCGAGCTTTCGCGCGGCAAGGTCATCTGTGCCGGTCGCGAAGGCATGGACAGCTGCCAGGGCGATTCCGGCGGCCCCTTGCTGCTGCGCCTGCGCGCAGGCTGGACCCAGTTCGGCGTTGTCAGCTGGGGCGAGGGCTGCGCATTGGCCGACTACCCCGGCGTTTATGCCCGAATCGCCGAAAAACATGCCGTGGATTTCATTGAAGCGGTCTGGCAGAAGGATTGAGCCAATAAAATCAATTATTTAACTTGTGTTACATGAAGTATTGCCTGAACTTGAAGGTCGGCGTAGCATCGCCGCCATCCGGCCTCGTGCCGGAACCGTGCGACACCTTGTCCTCCGGCCTTGTGCCGGCTTGAAGAGCCTGCGATCCCTGTGATCCGGGCTCTTTTTTTTGTACGCCAGCGCAGCCGGGGCAGCGCCCTTCCGCCGGGCGGCAGAACGAGGCCGCCCACGGGCTGCGCGGGAAACCGTGACCACGCGGCTTGCCGCTGTCACCTCGCAGGCCGCAAGATGCGGACCGGTCCGGGGAGTCCGAATGCATGAGCGTGGCAAGGGCAGTGCAACGAAGTTCGGCGCGTCATTGGGGGCTGCTGGCGCTGCTGCTGGCGGTGGCGGCCTGTCGTGAGTCCAGCCCGGACGTGGCTGCCCCTGCGGCCGAGCCGGTCGCGGCGGTACAGGCCATGGCCCAGCGCCTGGCCGAAGATGACCTGGTGGGCTACGCGAAGCTGGCCGTGCCCCCCAGCCAGTACCAGCGGCTGCAACAGGCCTGGGACGAGGGCCACAGCCAGTGGCCGCTGACCGAACTGCCGTTGGGCGACCAGTTGCTGCCGATGCTGTCGGCGCTGCGCGAGCCCGATGCCGGCCCGCGGCTGCAGCGCAGCTTCGACCGCCAGCTGGCCGGCCAGGCCAGCGCGGTGCGCCAGGCGGCGCAGTCGATGGGCAACTTCGGGGTGCAGTACCTGCAGCACCAGAAGGGCTACACGCCCAGCCAGCAGGCCCACTACGTGCAACTGGTGCAGACCCTGGCGGCGTGGGCGCAGAGTGCCCCCATCAGCGATCGTGCGCGGGCGCGCAGCACCATCAGCGCGCTGGTCGGTGCCGCCGGCAAGGTCGGCTTCGGCGACGAGGACGGCCTGCGTGCGGCCGGCATGGAAGGCAGCCTGCAGCAGCTGGCGCCGTTCATCCACACCCTGAAGGCCGTGCTGGCCAGCTATGGGTTGGGCGTGGACGAGGCGCTGCGCAGCGTGCAGGGCGAGCTGCTGTCGGTGCAGGGCGACAACGCGCTGGTCCGCATGACCTACGAACTGGCCGGAAGCACCCTGACCCTGCAGTTGCCCCTCAGCCGGCGCGAAGGCCACTGGTACCTGACCCGTACCCTGGCCGACACCGACGCCCTGCTGCGCAAGGCCGATGCCGCGCGCGCGGCCGTCGCACCCGCCCCCAGCACCGCTGCGGAGGGTGGTGGGGAAGCGGCAATGCCGCCGCCTAAGCCATAATGGCGCCGATGTCGAAACAGAACCCGCTGCCGTTCCCCGGCGAAGAATCCCAGACGACGCCCGCCGATGCTGTGCCGGCGTCCCCCTCGACCGGCACCGGCCCCAACCCGGTGCCGCCGCCCGTGGCTGCGCGTCCGGCAGGCCGCCGCCCGCTGTGGGCCCGTCTGCTGGGCCGGCTGGTGGAACCGTGGCTGTCGCTGAAGATCGAACCGGAAGACCCGGGCCAATACAACGATGGCCGCCCGGTGGTCTACGTGCTGGAAGACTACGGCCTGTCCAATGCGCTGATCCTGGACAAGGCCTGCCGCCAGGCCGGCCTGCCGTCGCCGCTGGTGCCGCTGGCCGGTGACCCGACCGGCCGCAAGCGCGCCTATCTGGCGCTGTCACGGCGCAGCTCCAGCAACTCGCTCATTCCCGAGCAGCGCGGGGCCAAGACCCATTCCGATTCGCTGGCCAAGGTGCTGCAGGCGCATCGCGTGCGCGACGATCTGGACGTGCACCTGGTGCCGGTCTCGATCTTCGTGGGCCGCGCGCCGGACAAGCAGAGTGGCTGGTTCGCGGTGCTGTTCTCGGAAAACTGGGCACTGGTGGGCCGTTTCCGCCGCCTGCTGGGCCTGCTGCTGAACGGCCGCAGCACCATCGTGCGCTTCGCCCCGCCGATCTCGCTGCGCTCCACCGTGGACGAAGGCCTGGAGCCCGAGCGCACGGTGCGCAAGCTGCAGCGCGTGCTGCGCACCCACTTCCGCCGCATCCGTGAATCGGTGATCGGTCCCGACCTGTCCACCCGCCGCCTGCTGGTGGACCAGGTGCTGGCCGCCGAAACGGTGCGCGAAGCCATTGCCGCCCAGGCCAAGCGCGACAACTCCAAGCCTGCCGAGGCGTGGAAGAAGGCGCATGCCTACGCCTGGGAAATCGCCGCCGACTATTCCAGCCCGGTGGTGCGTTCGGCCAGCTTCATGCTCAGCCACGTGTGGAACCGCATCTATGCGGGCGTGCTGGTGCACCACCTGGACAAGTTCAAGGCGGCCGCGCCGGGCCACGAAGTGGTGTACGTGCCCAGCCACCGCAGCCACATGGACTACCTGCTGCTGTCCTACCTGCTGTACGACCGTGGCATCGTGCCGCCGCACATCGTGGCCGGCATCAACCTGAACCTGCCGGTGGTCGGCACCCTGCTGCGCAAGGGCGGCGCGTTCTTCATCCGCCGTTCGATCCGTGGCAACGCGCTGTATTCGGCGGTGCTGAGTGAATACGTGGCGCAGCTGGTGGCCGGCGGCTATTCCATCGAGTACTTCGTCGAGGGCGGCCGTTCGCGTACCGGGCGCCTGCTGCAGCCCAAGGGCGGCATGATTTCGATGACCCTGCGCGCGTTCCTGCGCCAGCCGCGCAAGCCGGTGCTGTTCCAGCCGGTGTACATCGGCTATGAAAAGCTGATGGAAGGCGGCAGCTACCTGGATGAACTGTCCGGGCGGCCGAAGGAAAAGGAATCGATCTGGCAGCTGCTGTGGGGCATCCCCAAGGTGCTGAAGCAGAACTACGGCCAGGTGGTGGTGAACTTCGGCGAACCCATCGCGTTGAACGACGTGCTGGCCGAGAAGGCACCGGAATGGAACGGCGAGGCCGTCTCGGAAGACGAGAAGCCGAGTTGGCTGTCCAGCACGGTCGACACCCTGGCCGAACGCATCCAGGTGCGCATCAACGGTGCCGCCGACGTCAACCCGATCAACCTGCTGGCGCTGGCCCTGCTGTCCACGCCCAAGCACGCGATGGGCGAGGCCGACCTGATCGCGCAGATCGAGCTGTGCAAGACCCTGCTGGTCGAAATGCCGTATTCGGACCGGGTGACGGTGACCCCGCACTCGCCGGAGCGCATCATCGCCCACGCCGAGGAAATCAACGTCCTGACCCGCATCAAGCACCCGCTGGGTGACGTGCTCAGTGTCAGTGGCGACACTGCGGTGCTGCTGAGCTACTTCCGCAACAACGTGCTGCACCTGTTCACCGCATCGTCCTGGGTGGCCTGCTGCTTCCAGAACAACCGCCGCATGAGCCGCACCGGCCTGGTCCAGCTGGGCCGCACGGTGTACCCGTTCCTGCAGGCCGAGCTGTTCCTGCCCTGGAGCGAAGATGAATTCGCCCAGCGCATCGAGCAGACCATCGACGTGTTCGTGCGCGAAGGCCTGCTGCAGAACATCAACGACGATGACGGCGGCATCCTGGCGCGCAACACCGGCCAGACCGACGAGGTGTTCCGCCTGCGCGCGATCGGCCATTCGCTGCAGCAGGCGTTCGAGCGCTACTACATCACCATTTCGGTGTTGGTGAAGAACGGCCCGGGCGTGCTGGGTACTGCGGAACTGGAAAGCCTGTGCCAGCAGGCGGCGCAGCGCCTGAGCCTGCTGTACGCACCGGCCGCGCCCGAGTTCTTCGACAAAACCCTGTTCCGCGGCTTCATCCAGAAGCTGCGCGAGCTGCGCCTGGTCTGGCCCGATGAAAACAGCAAGCTGGTGTTCGACCAGCGGCTGGATGCCTGGGCCAAGGACGCCAAGTTCATCCTGGGCCGCGAGCTGCGCCACACCATTGAACGAGTCAGTCCGGAAGCGGCGCGCCCGGACGAGCCGACCCCGCAAGCCTGAAGGTAGCGCCGGGCCGTGCCTGGCGAATGGAAACCGCATGGGTACCGTGCCAACCAAGGTTGGCACCTACCAGGGCCGGCAGGAATGGGTAGGTGCGGACCTTGGTCCGCACATCCTCGACCCGTGCCAACCAAGGTTGGCACCTACCAAGGCCGGCGGGAATGGGTAGGTGCGGACCTTGGTCCGCACATCCTCGACCCGTGCCAACCAAGGTTGGCACCTACCAAGGCAAGAGGCCAACCACGGTTGGCACCTGCCCGAACCGCCCATCACGCCGGTTCGTCGGGAATCTGCAGGCTCTCCAGCTTGGCGATGCAGTCCTTCAACTGCAGCTTGCGCCGCTTCAGGCGCTTGGATTCCAGTTCGTCCTCGCCGTTGGCCGCCATGCGGGTGATCTGTTCATCCAGCACGCGGTGTTCGGCGCGCAGGGCGACCAGGCGTTCAACGATCTCGGCGGGGCTGTAGGTGTCCACAGTCTGCGAGCATACACAGCGACGATGACGACCGGGAGAGGGGAATTCCGACCCCCCTTCGGGCCGGCCGCAAGCCGTTAGAATGGAGCACATGAGTGCTGTGATCTCCCTTCCCGACCCGGTGCCGCGCGCAGTGCGCGAGCCGCGCGTGGCCGGGCGTGGGCAGGACGCGCTGGGCCAGCGGCTGCGCCGCCAGGTCGGCCAGGCCATCGCCGATTTCGGCATGATCGGCGCCGGCGACAAGGTCATGGTCTGCCTGTCCGGCGGCAAGGACAGCTACACCCTGCTGGACATGCTGCTGCAGCTGCAGAAGAAGGCACCGGTACCGTTCGAGCTGGTGGCGGTGAACCTGGACCAGAAGCAGCCGGACTTCCCCGAACACGTGCTGCCGGAGTACCTGGCCCGCCTGGGGGTGGCGTACCAGATCATCGAACAGGACACCTATTCGGTGGTCAGCCGGGTCATTCCCGAAGGCCGCACGATGTGTTCGCTGTGCTCGCGCCTGCGCCGCGGCGCGCTGTATGCGCATGCCGAACGGCACGGCTTCACCCGCATCGCGCTGGGCCACCACCGCGATGACATGGTGGCCACCTTCTTCATGAACCTGTTCCACCACGCCAAGCTGTCCGGCATGCCACCGAAGCTGCGCAGCGACGATGGCCGCCATGTAGTGATCCGCCCGCTGGCCTACGTGCGCGAGCACGACATCGCCGCCTACGCGCAGGCACGCCAGTTCCCGATCATTCCCTGCAACCTGTGCGGCAGCCAGGAAAACCTGCAGCGCCGCCAGGTCGGCCTGATGCTGAAGCAGTGGGACATCGACCACCCCGGCCGCGTGGACCAGATCGCCCGCGCCATGGGCCAGGTGCATCCCTCGCAACTGGCCGATACCACCCTGTTTGATTTCATGGCCCTGGGCCGTGGCACTGACATGCCACCGCCCGAGGACCACGCAACTGCACCGACCTCCGCCGCCTGAGCGGGTCCACCTTTTCTCCCTTTGCCTTCCGGAATTCCATGTTCTTTCGCAACCTGACGTTCTTCCGCTTCCCGACCGCCACCGATTTTTCCGAAGTCGACACCCTGTTGCCGCACGCCCTGCTCAAGCCGGTGGGTGCGCTGGAAATGAACTCGCGCGGCTTCATCTCGCCGTTCGGCCGCGAGGAAAAAGAGCAGCTGTCGCACCGCATCGCCGATCACCTGTGGCTGACCGTGGGCGGCGAGGACAAGATCCTGCCGGCAGCGGTGGTGAACGATCTGCTGGAGCGCAAGCTGGAAGAGATCGAGGAAAAGGAAGGCCGCCGCCCCGGTGGCCGTGAGCGCAAGCGCATGAAGGACGACCTGCTGCACGAGCTGCTGCCGCGCGCCTTCGTGAAGTCCTCGCGCAATGACGCGTTCATCGACCTGCAGCACGGCTACGTGGTCGTGGATACGTCCAGCCGCAAGACCGGCGAATACTTCATGTCCGACATCCGCGGCCTGCTGGGCAGCTTCCCGGCCATGCCGCTGAACGCCGAAGTCGCGCCGCGCTCGATCCTGACCGGTTGGATCGCCGGCGAACCGCTGCCGACGGGCCTGAGCCTGGGCGAAGAGTGCGAGATGAAGGACCCGGTGGAAGGCGGCGCGGTGGTCAAGTGCCAGCACCAGGAACTGCGCTGCGATGAGATCGACAAGCACCTGGACGCGGGCAAGCAGGTGACCAAGCTGGCGCTGATCTTCGAGGACAACCTGTCCTTCGTGATCGGCGACGACCTGATCGTGCGCAAGCTGAAGTTCCTCGATGGCGCCCTGGACCAGCTGGAACATGCCGACGAAGACGGCCGCCGTGCCGAGTTCGACGCCCGTTTCGCCCTGCAGAGCGCCGAGATCCGCCGCCTGTTCCTGCTGCTGGAAGAGGCCTTCAAGCTCAGCAAGGCTGACTGAACAGGCACCCCGTCGGCCGCCGGTCATCCGGCGGGCGCGCACGGCGCTATGCTGGGCACATGAGCCGCCTGCTGCGCCGCCTGATCGGCACGACCCCGCCCGCCACCGTGCAGCGCGACACCGTGCGCCTGCGCCTGGAAGATGCCGAGATCGAGGTGTTGCGCGTGCGCGACCCGCGTGCCCGCCGCATCAAGTTGAGCGTGGACGAGCGCGGTGCGCGCCTGACCCTGCCGCCGCGCGCCAGCCTAGTGATGGGCGAGCGCTTCCTGGAACAGCACCGCGACTGGTTGGCCCTGCAGTTGCGCGTCTACCAGGACAACGGCCTGCCGGCGCCGCTGCAGCCCGGTGAAGCCGGCGAGCTGCCGCTGCGCGGCGAACTGCTGCCGGTGCGCTGGCAGGAAGGCCGCTACGCGCGGCTGGAGATCGATGAGCACGGCGCCTGCGTGCAGTGGCCGACCCGTGCCGGCGATGCCACCCTGCGCCGCCTGCTGCGCGAGTTCTATGAAGCACAGACCCGCGCCGATGTTGGTCGCTGGCTGCCGAAGTACCTGCCGGGCCTGCCACGCGCGCCCAGCCGCGTGCGTCTGAAGGTGATGTCCTCGCAATGGGGCTCGCTGGCGCCCGACGGCAGCATGGCGCTGGACCTGGCCCTGGTGCTGGGTCGCCCGCAGGCGTTCGAGTACGTGCTGGTGCATGAGCTCTGCCACCTGATCCAGGCCAACCACTCACCCGCGTTCTGGCAGGAAGTGGAACAGCGCTTCCCCGACTGGCGCGAGCAGCGCGATTACTTCCAGCTGGAAGGCCGCCGATTGAAGGCCATGCTGCGCCAGCTCTTGTAGCGTCGAGCTTGCTCGACGGCTCTTCGTTCCAGCATCAAGGGGCCGTGCGTTTTGCCGCTGCGGTCGCCCAACGCGCGGCCACCTGCGTTTACTTCCAGCTGGAAGGCCGCCGACTCAAGGCCACGCTGCGCCAGCTCGTGTAGCGTCGAGCTTGCTCGACGGCTCTTCGTTCCAGCTTCGCGCTCAGTCGAGCAAGCTCGACTCTACGAGGCCGTGCGCTTTGCCGCTGCGGTCGCCCAACGGGCGGCCACCTGCGATTACTTCCAGCTGGAAGGCCGCCGATTGAAGGCCATGCTGCGCCAGCTCTTGTAGCGTCGAGCTCGCTCGACGGCGCTTCGTTCCAGCATCGCGCTCAGTCGAGCAAGCTCGACTCTACGAGGCCGTGCGCTTTGCCGCTGCGGTCGCCCAATGCGCAGCCACCTGCGTTTACTTCCAGCTGGAAGGCCGCCGACTCAAGGCCATGCTGCGCCAGCTCTTGTAGCGTCGAGCTTGCTCGACGGCTCTTCGTTCCAGCATCAAGGGGCTGCGCGCTTTGCCGCTGCGGTCGCCCAACGGGCGGCCACCTGCGGTGCGGTGATGCACACTGCCTGGTCGGTCACGGTGGTGACGGCGCGTTCCAGCAGCTGGATGTCGGCTTCGTGCTGGCGCGCCACATGCGGATCCTCGAAGAAGATCGCGCGCTGGCACAGGCCCTCCAGCACGCGGTCGGCAATCTGCGCGTCACCGCCCATCGGGCCGCTCTGGTAACGGGTCACCCACGGCGTATCGGCCGGCCAGCCGCGGCTCCACGCCAGTTCGTTCAAGCGCTGGCCGGTGGTGCCGGTGGCGACCCGCTCGCCGAACCGGGCCAGCACATCGAAGTGCGCATCGGCGAAAGCCAGCATGGCCGGCTTCATTGCATCGTGGGCAATCAGCGCCAGCGTCTGCTGGCCGAAGGCATGCAGATCATCGGCGCCGGCATCGGCGGCCAGCCCGGCGTGCACACGCTCCACTTCCACCCAGTCGCGCGCGGTGGCCACCGTGGAAATGAACGGCTTGCCGTGGATCACGCACTGGCGCTTGAGCGCGGTGGCTTCGGGAAACACCGACGACGGGTCGACCGGATCGATCAGGTAGATGGCGCCATCCAGCACGCGCTCACCGCCCATCCCCACCACTTCGGCCACCAGCTTCATCAGACCGCCCTGGCGACCATAAGGGTAGCGCCGCAGCCCGCTGTAACCGGCCAGGAAGCCATGGCGCTCAATGGCGTCGTGGGTACGGCCCACCGCATGCAGCGACACGCCAAGCTCGCGCAGCCCTGCTTCGCTGGCGCGCAACCAGCGGAACAGCGCTGCACGCGGATCATGGTGGTGCAGACGGTTGGCGGCCAGGCCGATGCGCATCGTGGGTTCCGGTAGCGGGTAGAAGCGGCAGTGTATGTCGTGAGCGGCGCGCTAGAGCGGCTTTTGCAAGTTTCCTCATTGTCGTGCCGACCCGAGTCGCTAGCGTGACGGCAGGGCACCGAGCGGTTTCGCTGCCTGCTTGCCCGCGCCAGAGAGGATGCCAACGTGATCGTTGCCGGCCGTGCCGCCCGGGGCCTGCTGGCCATGCTGGCCGCGATGCCCCCCGCCCATGCCACGGACGCGTGCCAGGGGCCATGGTCAGTGGCCTATCCGGCCGATCGCCCGCCCCTTTCGCTGGTGCATCAGGGCCAGCCCGCCGGCGTGCTGGCCACGTATCTGCAGGCCCTGCAGCAGCACGATCCCAGCGTGCACGCCAGGCCGGTGCCGGCCGTCGCGCTGTCCGCGGGGCAGCTGCCCGCCGGTACCCAGGCCATCCTCGGTTGGCCGCGTGCGCAGGTGCCGGCCGGCTGGGTCAGCAGCCACAGCTACCTGCAGGTGCCACAGGTGATCGTGCGCCAGCGCGGCGCGCGTCCGGTCCTGGGGTTGGGCGATCTGCAGGGCGCCACGGTCGCCAGCCCCGAACGGCAGCCGCTGGCCCGGCATCTGCGCGAAGAAGCCCCGGACGCCCTGCTGCTGCCGCCCGCGCCGGTGGACAAGGCCTTCGATCTGCTGGTGGAAGGGCGGGTGGATGCGGTGGTGGTGAACCTAGCCGAAGCCAGCGCTGCACTGCAGTTCTACGGAGACGTGCTGCGGGTGGCCGCGCCGGCCGGCTTCAGTGATGCGCTGGTCATGGCCACGGTGCCCGAATGCGCAGCGCGGCTGGCCCGCCATGCACCGCTGTTGCCGCAACTGTCGCCTGCCGCGCAGGCCGAGGCGCTGGCGCGCTGGACGCCGTTGCTGGCCGAAGCGCGGCCCCCGCCGCAGCGGGCGCTGCGCTGGCTGGTGCCGACGCTGCTGGCGGCGCTGGCCCTGGGGTTGGTGCATGCCTACGGGTTCTGGCGCCTGCACCGCGAAGGGCTGCAACGGCAGCGGCTGGAACAGCGCCTGCTGGATGTGACTGCCAGTCTGCCTGCGGTGGTGTTCCGTGCCCGGCGCAGCAGTGGCGGCATCTACAGCGTGCCGCACATCGCCGGTGACGTGCATGCGTTGTTCGGGGTCAGTGTGGACACCGCGCGCATCGATCACGCGCAGCTGATGGCGGCCGTTCACCCCGACGACCGCGCACACGTGCTCGCCCACGTGGACGCTGCCGCACTGGCGCGTGGGCCGATCGATGTCAGCTTCCGCAGCCGCGGCCGCCGTGGCTGGCGCTGGGTGCGCTCGCGTGCGCAGCCCATGGCGGCCAGCCGCGACGATCCCGGCGGCATGGAATGGAGCGGCTACTGGATGGACGTGACCGACGCCCACGAGCGCGCACGGGCGCTTGAAGAGGCCCGTCAGGAGGCCGAGCAGGCCGCGTTGGCCAAGACCCACTTCCTGGCCACCATGAGCCACCAGATCCGCACGCCGATGAGCACCCTGCTGGGCTTGCTGGACGAACTGGGACGCACGGCCCTGGACGGCCGCCAGCAGCAGTCGCTGTGCAGCCTGGACGAGGCCGCCACGATGCTGCGGCAGATCCTGGACGACGTGCTGCACAGCCAACGCCTGCAGCCGCAGGCGGCGCTGGCGCCGCAGCCCACCGACCTGCGCGCACTGCTGCACGGCGTGCAGCGGCTGCTGGCGCCGCTGGCGGCCAGCAAAGGGCTGTACCTGCGCTGCGAGATGGACTCGCTGCTGCAGGCCGGTTCGTGGGTGGATGCGCTGCGCCTGCGGCAGATCCTGATGAACCTGGTCGGCAACGCACTGAAGTTCACCCTGCACGGCGGCGTGGAACTGCGCGTGCAGGTGTTGCCGCAGGCGTCAGCGCTTGCGCAGGCAGGCCAGCACGTGCGGATGCAGGTGATCGATACCGGCGTGGGCATCAGCCCGGCACGGCAACGGGCGGTGTTCAGCGCCTACACCCAGGCTGAAGCGTCGACCACGCGGCGCTTTGGCGGCAGCGGGCTGGGGCTGGCGATCTGCTGCGATCTTGCCGCCTCGATGGGCAGCCAGCTGCAGTTGCGCAGCACGCTGGGGCAGGGCACCACCCTTTGGCTGGATCTGTGGCTGCCGGCCTGTACCCCCCCGGCGGCACTGCCGGCCGCTTCGCTGACGATGCCGCAGCGTGCGCTGCCGCGCGTGGATGTACTGGTGGCCGAGGACCACCCCACCAACCGCCAGCTGCTGGTGAACCGGCTGCGCGCGCATGGGTTGCGGGTGCTGGCGGTCGCCGACGGTGGGCAGGCGTGGAAGGCCTGGCAGACGCAGTCCTTTGCGTTGGTGGTGACCGACTGCCAGATGCCGGGCATGGACGGCATCGCGCTGGCCCGGGCGATCCGTGCCGACCCGCGCCCCGCGGCGGCACGGGTGCCGATCATCGCGCTCAGCGCCAGCGTGCTGGACAGCACGCGGCAGGCCTGCCAGGACGCCGGCATCAACCGTTTTCTGGCCAAGCCGGTAACGGGCCACGACCTGCACGCGGCGGTGGCTGAACTGCTGGCCCCGCTGCTACATCCAGTGGGGACGGTCTCAGCTGGCCAGTAGCCGGGCGATGCTGGCAGCGGCGTCGCGGCCTTCGGCCACGGCCGTTACCACCAGGTCGGCACCGCGCACCGCGTCGCCGCCGGCGAACAGCCGCGGATGTGCGGTCTGGTACGGCAGGCGCTGCTTGCCCCCGGCCACGATGCGGCCATTGCCCTGGCTTTCCACGCCGTGCTCGGCCAGCCACGACGGCAGGGTGGGCGAGAAGCCGAAGGCGATGATGACCACATCGGCTTCCAGCAGCGATTCACTGCCCTCGATCGGCACCGCGTTCTGGCGGCCATTGGCATCGGGTTCGCCCAGGCGGGTCTCGACCACGGTCACGCCGATCACTTCATCATCGGCACCGGCTTCGATCGACAGCGGCTGGCGGTTGAACAGGAAGCGCACGCCTTCCTCGCGCGCATTGGCCACTTCGCGCGCGCTGCCGGGCATGTTGGCCTCGTCGCGGCGGTAGGCGCAGGTGACTTTGGCTGCGCCCAGGCGCACGGCGCTGCGCACGCAGTCCATGCCGGTATCACCGCCGCCCAGCACCACCACGCGCTTGCCATTCAGATCGGGCAGGGCGATGGTGTCTTCCCAGCCGGCAATCGGCCGACCCTTCGGATCGTCGCCGCTGACAATGCGGCTGTTCTGCACCAGGAACGGCAGCGCCGGCAGCACGCCCTTCAGGTCCTGGCCGACCAGGCCGCCGTCGGTGTAGCGGTACGCGCCGGTGCCGACGAACACCGCGTCATGGGTGTCCAGCAGCTGCTGCACGCTGATGTCGCGCCCGATCTCCACGCCCAGCCGGAACTGCACGCCCATGCCCTCCAGCACTTCGCGGCGGCGATGGATCACGTCCTTGTCCAGCTTGAAGCTGGGAATGCCGAACTGCAGCAGGCCACCGATCTGCTCGTAGCGGTCATAGACCACCGCGGCAATGCCGGCGCGCGCCAGGCGGTCGGCGCAGGCCAGGCCGGCCGGGCCGGCACCGATCACCGCCACGCTGTGGCCGGTGGGCTGCACCGCTTCCAGATCGGGGCGCCAGCCGGTGGCCAGCGCGGTATCGACAATGTATTTCTCGACCGCGCCGATGGTGACCGCACCGAACTCTTCCAGCGTGCAGCTGCCTTCGCACAGGCGGTCCTGCGGGCACACCCGGCCGCACACTTCCGGCAGCGGGTTGGTGCTGTGGCACAGCGTGGCCGCTTCGTGGATGCGGTTTTCCTGCACCAGCTGCAGCCACTGCGGAATGGCGTTGTGCACCGGGCACTTCCAGCTGCAGTACGGGTTGCCGCAGTCCAGGCAGCGGCCGGCCTGGTACTGGGCGTCTTCCTTGCCGAATTTTCCGTACAGCTCACCCCAGTCGCCGGAGGTGCGCAGCTCCACCGGAATGCGCTGCGGCATGGTGCGGGGCAGGTCGAGGAACTGGAAAGCGTGCTTGCGGCTCATGATCGTCTCGGCAGTGCAGTGCAGTGCAGTGCGCGCGCTCAGGCGGCGCGGCGCAGGGTTTCGGTCAGCGACTCGATGCTGGCGGCCTTGGGTTTGACCAGCCAGAACTTGCCGATGTAATCGCGGAACTCGTCCAGGATCTGCTGCGCCCAGATGCTGCCGGTCAGCTCGCGGTGGCGGCCGATCAGGCGGTGCAGGTGCTGGCGGTAGTTCTCGAAGCCCTCGGCGGATACGCGGTGGATGTCGATCAGCTCGTGGTTGTAGCGGTCGACGAAATCGCGGTCCACGTCCAGCACGTAGGCCAGGCCGCCGGTGAAGCCGGCGCCGAAGTTCAGGCCGACCTTGCCCAGCACCAGCACCACGCCGTCGGTCATGTATTCGCAGCAGTGGTCACCGGCACCTTCCACCACCGCCAGCGCGCCGGAATTGCGCACCGCGAAGCGTTCGCCCGCGCGGCCGGCAGCAAACAGCTCGCCGCCGGTGGCGCCATACAGGCAGGTGTTGCCGATGATCGCGGTGCTGCGGGCCTCGAAGCGCGCGCCGCGCGGCGGACGCACCACCAGGCGGCCACCGGCCATGCCCTTGCCGACGTAGTCGTTGGCTTCGCCTTCCACTTCCAGATGCAGGCCGCCGACGTTGAACGCACCGAAGCTCTGCCCGGCACTGCCGCGGAAGCGCAGTTCCAGCGGCGATTCGGCCATGCCCTGGTTGCCGTGCACGCGCGCCACCGCGCCGGCCAGGCGGGTGCCGATGCTGCGGTCGGTGTTGTGGATCAGGAAGCGGTGTTCGCCGCCACGCTTCTCTTCGATGGCCTGGGCCAGCAGGCCGTCCATCTGCGTAGCCAGGCTGTCCGGCGATTCGTACAGGCGCTGGGCGGCGCAATGGCTGCCCTCGTAGCGGGCGTCGGCCAGCAGGCGCGACAGGTCCACGCGCACGCCCTCGCGCGGTGCCGCTTCGATCTGCCGCAGCAGGTCGGTGCGGCCGACGATCTCTTCCAGCGAACGCGCGCCCAGGTAGGACAGCCAGCCACGAACTTCCTCGGCCAGCAGGCGGAAGAAGTTCTCCACGCGCTCGGGTTGGCCGGTGAAGTGGTTCTCGCGCAGGCGATCGTCCTGGGTGGCCACGCCGGTGGCGCAGTTGTTGAGGTGGCAGATGCGCAGGTACTTGCAGCCCAGCACGATCATCGGTGCGGTGCCGAAGCCGAAGCTGTCCGCACCCAGCAGTGCTGCCTTCACCACGTCCAGGCCGGTCTTCAGGCCACCGTCGGTCTGCAGCAGTGTACGCCCGCGCAGGTCGTTGGCCAGCAGCGCCTGGTGCGCTTCGGCCACGCCCAGCTCCCACGGCACGCCGGCATAGCGGATGGAGCTGACCGGCGATGCACCGGTGCCGCCGTCATGGCCGGAGATGGTGATCAGGTCGGCACCGGCCTTGACCACGCCAGCGGCAATCGTGCCCACGCCGGCGTGGCTGACCAGCTTCACCGACACCAGCGCGGTGGGGTTCACCTGCTTCAGGTCGTAGATCAGCTGGGCCAGGTCTTCGATCGAATAGATGTCGTGGTGCGGGGGCGGCGAGATCAGGCCAATGCCCGGCTTGGCATAGCGCAGCCGTGCGATCAGTTCATTGACCTTGTGCCCGGGCAGCTGGCCGCCTTCGCCGGGCTTGGCACCCTGGGCGACCTTGATCTGCAGCACCTCGGCATTGACCAGGTATTCGGCGGTGACGCCGAAGCGGCCCGAGGCCACCTGCTTGATCTTGCTGCGCCGCTGCGTGCCGTAGCGCGCCGGGTCTTCGCCACCTTCGCCGGAATTGCTGCGGCCGCCCAGGCGGTTCATGGCAATAGCCAGTGCTTCGTGTGCTTCGGGCGAGAGCGCCCCCAGGCTGATGGCGGCGGTATCGAAGCGAGGGAACAGTTCGCTGGCCGGGGCGACCTCGTCCAGCGGTGTTGGCAGGGGGGCCGGTACCAGTTCCAGCAGGTCGCGCAGCGCCGACGGTGGCCGTGCATGCACCGCATCGCAGTACTGCTGCCAGGCACGCGGGTCACCGCTGCGCGCCGCGCGCTGCAGGGTAGTCACCACGTCCGGGTTGTACATGTGGTATTCGCCACCGTGCACGTACTTCAGCAGGCCGCCGACATCCACGCCCTGCTGCGCATCCCAGGCCTGTGCGCACAGCTCGCGCGCATCGGCATCCAGGCGCGCGAAGCCGGCACCGCCGATGCGCGAAGCCGTATCGGGGAAGCACAGCTCGACCACCTCCGGTTCCAGGCCGATGATCTCGAACAGCTGCGCGCCGCGGTAGCTGGCCACGGTACAGATGCCCATCTTCGAAATGATCTTGGAGAGGCCCTTGTAGACGCCCTTGCGGTAGCGGCGGCCGATCTGCGACTGCTCGCCACCCTTGCTGAGCTTGAGGATACCGCGCCGGCCCAGGTCGAACAGGGTCTGGTAGGCCAGGTACGGGTAGACGGCGGTGGCACCGAAGCCGAGCAGGCAGGCCATGTGGTGCGGGTCGCGCGCGGTGCCGGTCTCCACGATCAGGTTGACGTCGCAGCGCAGGCCCAGGCGGGACAGGTGGTGGTGCACCGCGCTGGTGGCCAGCAGGGCATGCACCATCGGTCGCCCGGCCACCGGGTAGCGGTCGGACAGCAGCAGCATCACCATGCCGTCGCGTGCCGCCTGTTCGGCTTCGGCGCAGATGCGCTCCACGCCTGCGCGCAGGCCTTCGTCTTCGCTGTAGGACAGGTCCAGCAGGCGGTTGGCCTGCACGTACTGGTCCATCTTCAGCAGCTGGCGCAGCTTGCGCTGGCTCAGCACCGGCGAGTTCAGGATGACGTGGTTCACCGTCTCCGGGCCGGCATGGAAGATGTTGGTCTCCTTGCCGAGCTGAGTGGACAGGGACATCGCGCAGTCTTCGCGCAGCGGATCGATGGGCGGGTTGGTGACCTGCGCGAACGCCTGGCGGAAGTAGTCGTAGAGCGGACGGCTGCGCTGGCTCAGCACCGCCATCGGCGTGTCATCGCCCATCGAGCCGGTGGCTTCCTGCTCGGTCTCGGCCAGCGGCCGCAGCACCTGCTCCACTTCTTCGCTGCTGAGCTGATACAGCTTGTGATAGCTGCGCAGCGTGCCTTCGTCGAAGGGTTCTTCCACCAGTGACGGGTCGATCAGCTCGGTCTGCAGGTAGGTCACGCCCTGCTGCAGCCACTGCTTGTACGGCGCGCGGCCGCGGTTGATGCGGTCGATGGCCTCCGAATCGAGCAGGTCGCCGCGCTTGAGGTCGATGGCGATCATTTCGCCCGGCCCCAGCTTGCCCTTGCGTACCACGCGCTCGGTCGGCACTTCCCACACACCGGCTTCGGAGGCGACCAGGAAGTGGCGGTCGGCGGTCAGCATCCAGCGCGCCGGGCGCAGGCCGTTGCGGTCCAGGGTACAGACTGCGTAGCGGCTGTCGCAGGCGACGATGCCGGCCGGACCGTCCCACGGCTCGCTGTTCAAGCCGTAGAACTCGTAGAACGCGGCCAGGTCCGGATCCTTGAATTCCAGCGACTGGGTGGCCGGCGGCACCAGGATGCGCAGCGCCTGGATCAGTTCCATGCCACCGGACACCATCAGTTCCAGCATGTTGTCCAGGCTCTGCGAATCCGAGCCGTGCATGGAAATGACCGGATCGAACTCGGCGATATCGAAGCGCGGGGTCTTCCACACCTTGCTGCGCGCCTGCGCCCAACGCCGGTTGCCTTCAATGGTGTTGATCTCGCCGTTGTGGGCGAGCATGCGGAACGGGTGGGCCAGCGGCCAGCACGGCAGCGTGTTGGTGGAAAAGCGCTGGTGGAACACGATCGCGCTGGACGCCAGTTCGCGCCGCTGCAGGTCGGTGTAGAAGCGGCTGAGCTTGTCCGGCAGCACCATGCCCTTGTAGCTGATCGCGTTCGGGGTGAGCGTGGTGACGTAGAAATCGGCGTGCTCGCGCAGCTGCTGTTCGCTGCGGCGGCGGGCCAGGAACAAGGCCAGCGCGAAGCCGGCATCGTCCTGGCCGACGCCGGCATCGACGAACACCTGTTCGATGCGCGGCAGGGTGTCGCGGGCCAGCTGGCCGCACACGCTGTCGTCGGTCGGCACCAGGCGCCAGCCGGCGACCTTGCAGCCCACCGCCTCGATCTGCTGCTGCAGCTGCGCGCGGCAGGCCTGGGCGGCCGCCTCATCGTGCGGCAGGAACACCAGGCCGGCGGTGAAGAGCGCGCCGACGGTGATCCCGGCCTCGCTGGCCAGCAGTTTCAGGAAGGCATCGGGGCGGCGCAGCAGCAGGCCGCAGCCGTCGCCGGTCAGGCCATCGGCGGCGACACCGCCGCGGTGGGTCATGCGCGAGAGCGCGGCAATGGCGGTGTCGACCAGCAGACGCGAAGGCTGGTCGTCGAGCTGGGCGACCATGCCGAATCCACAGGCATCGCGCTCGGAGCGCGGGTCGTAAAGCCCTTGGCGGTTGCGGGGGGCCATCTCTACCTCGATGCGAAATGAAATGAGCGGGGACACTCGTGCCCGCTCATTCCCTGGAGCGCATCGTGAGGCCACCGGATGCCTCGACTAGATCACAGTTGCTGCAACGCCGCAACACACGGTTGCGCGTGCAACCAAAACGCTGGCAAGTGCCTGCCAGCGCAGGGGTTTTTTAGCCGCAGCGAACGCCGCTCACCACGTCCTTGGCGTCCACTTCCACATTCAGGCGATCACCCAGGAATTCCATGGTGGCCACGTCGTTGGGCTTGAGCACGCGCACCTGGCTGGCGCCGGCATCTTCCTGGGCCTGCTTGCCCACCGCATCGGTGTAGGCCTGGCCGACCAGGCTCTGCACCTGGCTGGCATCGCAGGTGCCGGCCGGCGGTGCTTCGGTGGCCTTGCCGGCTTCATCGGCCGGGGCCTTGGCTGCTTCGGCAGCCTGTTGGGCATGGGCGGTCGCCGCATCCTGCTCGTCCATCGACGGCGCCTGGCAGGCGGTCAGGGCCAGCACGGCCGGCAGCAGCAGGGCGGACAGGGATCGGGCGCGGATCGGGAACGACATCAAGGACTCCAGAAAGGGATGGAAGGGTATGCCCCGAGCATAGCCGCGAACCCACCCTCACGTGTTTGTCTTGCGTTATTGACGCGTCGGCTGCACGGCGCTGGCCATGCTGCCCGCCATGCCCACCACCGCCACCCCCGAACGCCAGGCCGCACGCGCCGCCGGCCTGCGCTATGTCGATGACACCCAGCCCGGCATCAGCCGGCGCCGCGCAGGCAAGGGTTTCAGTTACTGCGATGCCGACGGCCACGCGCTGCGCGATGCCGCCACCCTGCAGCGCATCCGCGCGCTGGCCATTCCGCCGGCCTATACCGCCGTGTGGATCTGCGCCCACGCCAATGGCCACCTGCAGGCTACCGGCCGCGATGCGCGCGGGCGCAAGCAGTACCGCTACCACGCCGACTGGGCCGCCGTGCGCGATGCCGGCAAGTTCGACCGGGTGATCGCCTTCGGTGAAGCGCTGCCTGCGCTGCGCCGGCGCCTGGCGCGCGACCTGAAGCATCCCGGGTTCCCGCGCGACAAGGTGCTGGCGGTGGTGGTGGCGCTGCTGGCCGACACCCTGGTGCGGGTGGGCAACGAAAGCTATGCGCAGGAAAACAAATCCTACGGGCTGACCACGTTGCGCAACCGGCACCTGGACCTGCTGCGCGGTGGCCGCGTACGCATGCGCTTCCGGGGTAAATCCGGGCAGTTGCACGAGGTGGTGGTGGGCGACCGCCGTCTGGGCACGCTGGTGCGCGGCATCCAGCAGCTGCCCGGGCAGGCACTGTTCCAGTACCGCGACGACGACGGCGCGTTGCAGCCGGTGGATTCCGGCGCCGTGAACGACTACCTGCGCGACGTGATGGGCGAAGACTTCACTGCCAAGGATTTCCGCACCTGGGGCGGCACCCTGGCGGCGGTGCAGGCGTTCGCCGCTACCGAGCTGCCCGAACCGGCCAGCCAGCGTGCGCTGGCCAAGGCGCAGCGCGAGGTGGTGTGCCAGGTGGCGGCCCGGCTGGGCAACACGCCGGCGGTGTGCCGCAAGGCCTACATCGACCCGTGCGTGTTTGCCGGTTGGGAGCGCGGCGAGCTGGCCTCGCTGGCGGGCCTGCGCGGCCCGCGGCAGTGGGAGCAGGCCACGCTGAAGGTGCTGCGCCGCGCGCGGCGGTTGGCCAAGCGGGGTGGGGCGGCGGCCCCGTAGCGTCGAGCGTGCGCGACGGCTGTTCAATTCGGAATTCTCCGAGGGCGGAGTGTGCGGTAGTTCAAGGATGGGCCTGCGGGCGCTGGATACGCTGGGGCCCTGACGGACCACAAGGACACGGACATGCCCGAGATGGATATCAGCGCTGCAGCCGACGATGTCGTGCGATTGCTGCAGCAGAACCAGGCACGCGCTGCCGCCGAGCAGCTGGAGGTGCTGCGTGAGGGCCAGGCTGCGGTCATCCAGGAGTCACTGGACCGGTACGTGTCGGTTCGCGGGGCGGCGGAGCTGGAAGCGCTGCAGGCCGCTGGGGGTGTTGCCGCCGGGGACAGGGCTATTGTCAGCCCGATGCTGGATCGACTGCGTGAGGCGGCGCGGCCGCCGCGGATGCCAGCGGAGGCGGAAACGGAAGCACTGAGCGAGGCACAGCAATATGATGTCTACGGCAGTATTGTCGCCGTACGCGGGAATGCAGCCGCGCAAGACGCGATGGACACACAGGACCGGGTCATTCTGGGGTTGCGTAACGAAGGTCGCACTACCGCTGAACGCGGCCGAGGTGATTACAACGACCGCATCGTCGTACTTTGGAAGGATGCCGAAGGCGTCCGACATGCCCGTGAGTTCCACGACGCCACCACCGAGCCTACAGCCCAGTACGATGGCCATGCTGCGACGGTGCCACGCAGCCCGGGATTCGAGGACGTGCTTCGGCGAACCAAGATTGAGGGTGAAGACGTCAACGGCGACAGGGTGAAGGATCTCGGCCGCCTGGCCGAGGGGACCACAGAGATGCGCGCCACCACCCATCCGCGCCAAGGCCACCCTGCTGAATTTGCACTGCGCCCCACCCCGGCGGCGGTCGCCGCCGGCACGGGGCGGGTTGAGCGCGACAGCAACGGGGATGGTTGGTTCGATGCACGCGATACCCACGGGGTACAGGACCTCAACGATACCTTCAAGATTCATCGTGGAAGTTCAAGGAACACCGATTCGGCGGGTTGCCAGACCATCGGTGGCGGGAGATACGACGATTTCGTTGATGTCGTGCGTGGTGGGCCGGGACAGAGAAACTGGCAGTACGTACTGACCTCGGTTGCGCCGGGCCAGGTTCGCGAGCTCAGCGGCCAGGATGCTCCTGATACGGCAACGGATGATCCTCGCCTGCCCTCGCATCGTGACCATGCGCTTCAGCAGCAGATCAGCCAGGGCTTGCGTGCAATGGGCGGCCGTTACTCCGAGCACGCGGAAGCGTACAGTCTGGTCATGCTGCATGAAGCGAAGGCTGCGGGCTTGACGCGAGTGGATCAGGTGGTGGCAAGCAACGCGACCGGTGTGCGGGCGGCCGGCGAGACCTTGTTCCTGGTGCAGGGCAGCCTGACTGATCCGGCGGCGCACCGGGTTGGCGTGAACGCGGCGGAGGTTATGGAAACCGGTGTAGAGGCCAGTCTTCGGCAACTCCAGCGCCAATCGCAGGAACAACAGGAACAGGCACAATCCAGAAATGCGCCTGCGCAGCAACAGGACGCTCCAGCAATGGGAGGACGCTGAGCCATGCAATGTCGCCACTTGATCCCATCGCCTGTCGTGCTCATGCTGATGGCTTGCAGCGGCTGCGCCGCTGCCAGCGAGCGCCCGTTGGCGTCACATCACTCGCCCGTCGGGGAAGCTGCATCGACGGCAGGGGAGATTGATCACGGTTTACCGGCGTTGCCCGGCGCAAGCGGCAGCTCGGGTTCCGGGGGGAGTTACGGCCCGTTGCCGGCACACGCCAAGCAGGTGCTGACAGGGCTCGGGTGCCGTCTGGACGACACGGCCAAGGCGCGGGTGCTCCATGTACCCGGTGCGGGTGGGCGTCAGGATGTGATGGTGACCGACATCAGCGGATCGGCTTTCCACTACTGGCTCCGATCATTCTCTGGCAGTAGCGACAGCACCGGCTACCTGCTGCAACTCAAAGGCTGTCCTGCCTCCACGGTCGGCATGCGCGCCTACATCGCCAAGGGCGGCGCCGCGCCGCAGGACGTGACTGCAGCGGTTCTGGCACAGAGCGCATTTCCCGACGCCGCCGCGATGGCCACGTACGCCAAGGCAGGGGTGAGCGAGATGTTCGCCCTGATCGAGCAGCTGGGCACCGTTCCAGTGCTGCGCTGGATTGCCGAACCGGACCCTGATCGCCCCATTGAAGAAGACGCCCGCACGATTGACCGTGGCAATTTCGTGCATGGCGGCTTCCTGGTATGGGAAGGGGATCGCTTCACGTTCCACTGGACGATCCCGACTGCGATGTGGCCATGCCGCCGCTACCCGACCATTCCCTGCAGCCATGACCCCTTCGTAAAGGGGCCGTAGAGGTACTCCGAAGCGTCGGGCTTTTTCGACGGCTGTCAGCCGCAGTAGATGGCGGTGATGTTGTTGGTGCGCCCGGTCTCGATGGTCAGGCGATCACCGCCTTCGCTTGCCGCGCCCGCCGCGGGATCGGCGTTGCCGCTGGCCGTGTTGCCGCTGTGCTCGCGGCTGCCACGGGTGACCTGCACGTTCAGGCTGTCGCTGTCCACGCGGGCGCGTTCGACGGTCATGTCGGAGGCGGCCAGCCCGACCGCGCCGCGCACCATGTCGGTGTGGCACTGACCGGAAATCACGCCGTCGATGGGCTGGATCTGGGCCACCGGGCTGCTGCTGCAGGCGGCCAGGGCGAAGCAGACGGCGGCGGTGGCAATGGCGTGCTTCATGGGGACGTTCCTGATGTGTGTCGTTGCTGCAGGGTGCGACGACACGCGTGGTGGCGGAATGAAGCCGTGCACGCGATGGATACAACGCGCTCACTGCGGCCAACCGCCCCGAAAGGGACACTGCACGAGCGGCGCCCGCCGCCCCCGGTAGCGCCGGCCTTTGGCTGGCGGCCCCTTACCCTCCCGAGGAGACCTGCATGGCCACGACCAAGACATTGCCCGCCCGCCGCAAGGCATCGCCCAAGGTGCGCAAAGGCAGCACCGCGACGAAGCCGGTTGCCGACAGCGATCGCCCGCGCGTGGTGAAGACCGCCACCCGCAAGGCGGCGGGCAGCGACCCGCGCGCGGCACGCGTGGCGTCGCGGCAGCGGCGGCTGCAGGACCAGGAGAAGGCCAAGGATGCGCGCGCCACCAAGAAGGCGGCGAAGAAGACCGCCACCCAGGCCGGCGCGCGCCGGCAGCCGGAAACCATGCCCGCCCAGCATCTGCCCAAGCCCGGCCTCGAACACGCGCTGGAACTGGCGCCGCGCTTCCTCGCCCCCGACTACGTGGGCAGCGGCAAACTGCAGGGCGTGCGCGCGATCATCACCGGTGGTGATTCCGGCATCGGTCGCGCGGTGGCGGTGCTGTTCGCCCGCGAGGGCGCCGATGTGGCGGTGCTGCATCTGGACGAGGCCGAGGATGCGGACATCACCCGCCAGCATGTGGAACGCGAAGGCGGTCGCTGTGTGGTGATCGCCGGCGACGTGCGCGATCCGCGCTTCTGCAACAAAGCAGTGAAGCAGGTGGCCAAGGCCTTTGGCGGCATCGATATCTTGGTCAACAATGCCGCGTTCCAGCTGCATTGCCAGCGTCTGGAAGATCTGGAAGACGCCCACCTGCAGGAAACGCTGCAGACCAATATTGGCGGTTACATCCAGATGGCGCGCGCGGTGCTGCCGCATCTGGGCGAAGGCGCCAGCATCATCAACACCGGCTCGGAAACGGGCATCTTCGGCAGCAAGGCCTTGATCGACTATTCGGCCACCAAGGGGGCGATCCATGCCTTCACCAAGGCACTGGCCAGCCAACTGCTTCCGCGCGGCATCCGGGTGAACTGCGTGGCGCCGGGGCCGGTGTGGACGCCGCTGAACCCCGCCGACAAGCAGGCGCAGGACGTGGCCGAATTCGGCAAGGACAGTGATATGGGCCGCCCCGCGCAGCCGGAGGAGCTGTCGCCTGCGTATGTGTTTCTGGCGTCGCCGGCCTGCGCCAGCTACATCAGCGGGGTAATCCTGCCGGTGATGGGTGGGCCGCGGGGGTGACTGGGCAAGGACGCATTTACCTCGCGCCGCCGCTACCCACAGCTACGCTTCCATGCAGAACGTCATTCTGCGGGAGTCGTCGAAGTGAAGAGCGGAAACCAGGACGCTGCCAACGCTTGACCGATCATCTCTCGCCATATGCAAGGAAAGGGCCGTCGTATCCCGCTCGCCTGGGTCCACGCCATGAACTTCGTAGTGGGTTCCATATTCATCAGTGGTGTCATCAAACGCACAGTCGAATATCCAGTTATCGCCTGCTTCGTCAATGGCCAACATCAATCTGGGGACGTCGTAGAACTCCCGGTAGTCCCGAATGGTGAACCGTCCGGTAGGCATCGCCCTTTGTGCCTTTGCTGATCGCAACATGACAACCTTGAGTTCGGAATCGACGGATACCTGATGGTTGAGTACCGTACACGACCTGGATAGCGGCTGGGTGCGGCTATCCTCTGGGCACTCGCACGAAGAATCGGGTCCATATGGACGGCACCGTCGAATACCTGTGGCTGCGGCCGGGCGCCGAACCTCCCGAACGGGACCGCAGGCCGCTGCGCGCCATTGTCGCCGTCGAATCCGCTGTGGATGCGAACTGGCGGGCGCTGCTGAGCCAGTGGTTGGTGCGCAGCGGATGCCGTTACATGATGGCCTGGGGCACGGAGTGCAGCCGTTGGGACGATGCCATGGATCTGGCGTCACTGGATGACCCGGACGCCGGCTTCGTGATTACCACCTGGCATGAACACGAGACGTTGGCGGAGGTGTTCGCGTTCTGTGCCATCGCCCAGCACCCCGCGCTCGAGCTGCGGCATACGTTGCTGCTGCATGTGGCGGAGATTGCCGACCCGCAGCGAATACTGGCGGTCCTGCCGGTGATGGGCGGGCCGCGCGGCTAGCGAATGGGAACGTTGAGGCACGGGGTCAGAGCCCTTTCGCTTGCGAAAGGGATCTGACCCCTGTGCAGTCCATTAAAGATTGACGCTGATTTCCAACAAAGTTTGTCGCCCCCCCCCCGCCGGCGGCACCCTCATAGTCCAAGTAATTGATTCTATTAACGTTATATGAGGCCCTCGGCTGTAGGGCCACAGTCTTAGCTCTTCAAAAGCGGGGCGAGGTCCACAGGTCCAGTATTGCCTTCTGAAGGAACAGGACCACGTGCCGCTCGCTCTGCTCTCGGCATGCGAGAAAAAGTGAGAAGAGGTCGACATGGCAGCTGGGGCCAGCGAGAGCTGCAGGCGGCACGCGCCAGAGCTCGATTTCATCAATTCCTACAGTGCCTTGGCCGGGTTGAAGCTGACACGCAATGATGTCCCCCGCGTCTTCGTGAAAGACGGCCAGCCGCCGTGTGGCTGGCGGAGCTAGCCCGGCGACTAACGCTAGAGCTGAGGCCCCAGATAGCCTTACGGGCTCAGGAACTGGGTCCCATCGTGGTGTCCGAACCACGCTAGTCACCGGGCTTCTGCAGAGTGCCTGAATCAACGACCAGGCGATCAGGGGTTCGTCTAGCTCTATTCGATACCCCTTTACACCCCAGTCCACAACAGCAATACCAAAGTCAAAGATCTCATGGGCGATCAAGCGAGCACTTCTATAAGGAAGCCCAAGACAGAACATCTTGTCTGCAACGATGAAATGACGCTCACCGCTTATGAGCGCACTAGTCAAAACGCCCTGAGCGACAGGGCTCAGTAGCGCGCGGTTCATCTCGCTAATCCGGCTGATCCATCAGAATTCGAGCCGCCTGCCTGCGCGTTCGCTTAATATACTCATCTGTGAGATCCGGAAACAATTGCGAAAAACCTAGATCTCTCATGTAGAACATCGCGCCGACTTGGGCAAGCGTAGGTATAGGGTGATCAGGAGGCGCAAGTAGCCCGGACTCCAGCGTTGTCCGGATCGACTGGAGCAGTAGACCCTCTGCTTTAATGCGCGCTCGGCCCGGCACGAACTGTGATTCGAAGGCAAATCGACTTGCCTGCACCGCGGCCAACCTGGGTGTACGGATCAGAGAGACTGCGGAAACCTGATATTTACAAGCAGTACCTACGATGTTGGCTATCGTCGGAATATTCCAGTGGGGAATTGTTGGTGCTAACTCCAAGTAAGCTCCTTCTTCTGGCCAGTCCTCGTGATCCAACGCCCCGTAGAACTCTGCCAGGCAACTCGCATTGGTTCGCGTAAGATCGCCAGCCGAGATCGCACCAACTATCTCTTGCACTTCAGCTTCGCCAAAAAAAGGCCTGAACTCAGGGCGAACCAGTCGATCAGGGCCAATCAGGCTAGCTTTGCAACGAATGCATTGATCCAGTTGTCCCTTATTGCAGCCGTGACCTCTCGAGTAAACAATCTGAGATTGAGTGCACCGTGGGCAGGTCGTCCTGAGCAGGACTTTGTGAAAGGGGCATCGGATCATAAATCGCGATGTCCATATCAAGCGGTCGAACGCCGGGCGCATATTTTTGCGGTCCTCGACAAAGCACTGCTCGCACCATGCTCGTGCAGTTCTCAGTGACGTGTTGCGAGGACTACATCCATCAGATGATAGCGGAAGAAATGTCAGACGAGTCAAGCCAGGACTACCGCTTAGCTCCGCGAGAAGATCGAGCTCCGAGCGTACGTCAGATGGCGGTCGAGGTGCACAGCGGGCACGCGCGGGCTCGGCAGCTTCATCGTGCGCGCGTACCCGTCTGACAATCCCTAACAGCTGACGGGGTGTTAGGCCGTTACTTGCGGCTAAACGTGATTGAAACGAAGACAGGGACTCAACCTCATCTGTTCCGAGCCCGATCGGATCTAATTTCAGAAGAAAAGTAGTCATTGCGCGCTAGGGTAGCGATCAGGATTGCGCTGGAATGGCCTCCCCTTCTTGGGCTTAGGTGGCGCCTTCGTGGACTTGGGTGGCATCTTGCCAGGAGCGCCAATTAACGTAAGCTCGCCCTCTGCATCTGCTTTCCATTCCACCTGCTGAAGCCGATCCATCCCATCTGCGATGTCCTTTCGCTGCACCTCCCACTGCAGCTTGGTGGGACGGCGCTCAGCGAGAGACGTCTTATCAAACGGAATTCCGTGAGCTGCACACCAGGACAAACAGTCTTTGAGCCTGCGTTCAAGAACACCAACGCATCCGTTCGACTCCTCAATCAGCATGCTCGCCGAATCGATAAGGATCTTTCCCAAGCCGAACAGTTTGGGGCTCTTTGACATCGTCTTGAGAATTCGCTCCCACTCGCCTAAACCTGTCGTCAGATCATACGGAGCCAAGTGGAGCACGACTGTTCGCATGGCCAAGTGCGAACGTATAGAAAGTGCAGGCTCAAGTAGGTCATAGCCTCCGCACACTACAAGGTTCCTGTCAGGCCCTGCCAAATTCTTGAGAGACTCCATCAGTGTTGCGGCGAACTTTGGGTCTTTGGTGCGAGTGATAGCCTGGCCTTCATCAATCAAGACGTACCGAACCCCTCGGCGGGACACGAGCTCTGTCAAATTCCCAAGTAAAACGTCCTCACTGTGGCTCCTTGGCGTGGGGTAGAAGCCTGCTCGCTCTATGCGCGCAGGGTCGAACAGCGGGTGTCCTCCATCTTCAAGAAGCGCACGGATCAACTGCTTCGGCGTCATTCGGGAATCCTGCGAGGGGTTTGCCCTTGCGCCAATGATGGGGATATGGCCTATCTCTACGTGTGTGTAGAGCGTATCCCTAAGATGCCGTGCGAGAAGCCCCAGTAGCTGAGACTTGCCGTTGTTGGAAGGTCCTACTATCAGAATGATGTCGCCGCCGTTGCTGAGCCCGGTAAAGGCCTTCAGATATCGCCAAAGGATTGAAAAGTTCTGATGCATGATAGGGGCGACCGTGAAAGCCGGAGCCATATTCTCAAGCTCGGAGACAAATCTGGTCATGGGACACGCAATCACTGGGCACCGCCTTCATAGATATCAAGTTCACTAACGTCTTCCCAGTCAGTACTGATACTTCCCTCCGGAGGTCCCGCAGCTGTGTCATCATGCGGCGCGCTTGGGTCCACCTGCTCAGAATCGCTGTTCCGACCACCTTCTTCCGTCGACATCGCGAGTTCTGCCTGATATTCACCAGCGAGCACAGGCCTTGGTTGAGTCTGACTGGATGCGGCAATGGACGATGCTTCGTCGGTGGCTCGCCTTGCGCGACGTGAAATCTCGATTGCTTCGTGCAGCGGCAATAGACTGGCTGTCGTGCCCCTGGCTTCGTGGTCGTGCGCAGCTTCCATCAAGATGGACTCGACACTTCTACCCGCAGAGGCAAGGCCCTCACGACAGATTGCCGTGTGCCACTGGCCGTCCAAAAAGAAGTACATCACCGATCCACCGGACTCCGGGTCAAGTCGAGGGTGCAGCGCGCTAACCTTTATCGACTTCCCGATCAATACAGGAGAGTAGTACCGCCGATCTTCCCAACGGATAGCGCCTCTGGTCTCCGTCTTGCCCTTAATCTGCTTCATGAAGGGCGACGTGTAGACGTAGAACCTGAAGTCGAGATCACAAGGAACGCCTTGAGCACCGAAGAGCTCTTCCGAGCGCAGCCGCAGGGCAATCCGGTCAACTCCTTCATCTCCATAGGCTGAGCCATCATTGATCCCGGCCATTGCAATGTTGAGATCAATCATCAGATCACGGAGCTTGCGCTTAGGGAGGTTCTTAGGTTGATGACTTGCGGAGGTGCCGCGCATGGTCTTGACGGCTGGAATGTAGCCGGCAGCACCCTTTACCGCAGTCTCCTGAATGGTCCAGTGATAGCGCTCGATCTCACTTCCCGCTTTAGCTTTTGCAGGCGGGCGCCTGATCAAGGACACTCCGAGTTCCGCTGCCGCGATGCAGAATTGCTTGCTCAAGAAGTCAGAGCCGCAGTCGTGGTAGATGTAGCGACTGAGATACCCATGCTTCCGAACACACTGACGCATCAGAAGACCGAGTGTCGCCGCGCTAGGAGACTCGAATCTGATGACGGCCGCGAGTATCTCTTTGTGTTTGTGGCACACAAAACTACTGAGTTGAGGGGAACGCTCAGACTCCTCACAAAGTACCGGCAGATGGCAATGGTCGCTGTGTGACACCTGGAATGGGAGGGTACACAGCGGCTTCTGGACTGACGGATCACCATAGGCAGAGTCTGCGTTTGCCCTGCGCTTGCCACCGATCCCATAGGCGTCCTTTGCGTTGTGGCGTCGACTGTTCCAGAGTCCGTAATAGGTAGAGAGGCCAACAAGCTTGAGCGCACGCCCATCACTCACGGCTTGGGCGACATCGAGCTTGTAACTGGCATAGGACTGCTGAACAGAGTCATGGTGTGGGCTACCTCGATCAGTCCTGATCCTCGCACCTGCAAACTCGATGTCATCGCTAGTGAAAGTCGGCTTCCTGCCGCACTTATCCCAATTTGGGTACAGGCCACGAATGCCGTGCGTCATGTAGAGCTTCTTAATCCGCTGTTCGGTACGCTTTCCGAACTTGCTGACGCCGCTGAACTCCGCAGGATCCATCCCCGTCGCGATCGCGTAGCGGATGCCGACGAGTGGTAGATGCTTTGGATCGCAGGTGACCCACGAAACATCGGCGCCGCGAACTGCTGCGGCTGCCAACGCTTCAACAGCCCTTCCTACATTGCAGGCGTCGGCCGGTGTGATGCAAATGCACGTGTTCTCGGGGTCCCACAGGCTGCAACGCTGGAGATCGACGAATACATGGCCATCGCAGATCGCTCGGAGAATCTCAGTTCCAGTTTCCAAGTGCAGCTTGTCGACAATTGTTGCCAAGCTTGTCGGTTGCTTCTTGGCGACAAATTTCTTAATTGCGGAGAGCGTCCCTTCGTCGCGCTCCGAATTGGATATTTCTTGGCTTGCAAGTAGCCTTAGATTCTCCGAATAGATCCACGAGATAGTCTCTGCCGGCACAACCTGGTGAACAATGCCAAGCTCACCAAAGTACTTGTGGGGCGGCTTATACGTAAATTGACCACTCTCATATGCCCAGAGGTGAGGACTTTCCTTCTGTAAGGCAGTCAGCGCTTCTAGTGGCTTCACTTCATACACAACTACTTTGTCGCGATGGATGACGAGGTAGTCAGGCGTGTGTTGATAGCTGTGGAGGCGGCCAGCCGGGTTCCGCCACGGCGCGAAGACCGTGGTAGGCTGGTCGATCAGAAACAGCGTGGACGGGTGAGCGCTTACGCATATAGCGAAATCGTGCTCAGAGCTCGACTCAAACTGTATCGTCGCCGCCCTGGGATCTACCCGAAAGCCACTCTGCACGAAGCTCTGAATCTCTCCAACGCGGCTCCGCTGATGTGCACCGCCAACCTTTCTGGCGGGAGGACTATTGAGCGCTTGAATGACATAGCAGATGCCTTCCTCCGGTAACCCTAAGGAACGAAGGTGTGCGACCGTGTCTTCCAAACTAAGGAAGTTTGCAAGGTCGCTTTTCGTCCGGGGGCGGCAGCCCGCAGACCAGGAAGCCTCCGCGCACGACTTAAGATCGTCCGCGCAGATAACTTTGGCAGCATGTTCCACGCCTGATGAATCCGGCGGCTGCACCGAATTTGGCAATCTGGCCATAATTTGGGCAAAAAGATAGGCCTCCCCGCTTTGACGGGGCCCCACGAGGTGGTATCGTAGGGACGTCTGGCGTTCAAATCAGACATACCCTAGCGGTTCCCGAGGCCCGTGCTTCCGCAAGCACGGGCCTCGTTTTATGGGCTGGCAACTTAGTGCGCTTGCTCCTTATCGTTTGCTTTTGCGTTCAGGTTATCTGGGCGCTTGTACTGCTCAAACAACCAATCGGCCAGGTCACCCGATCGAATGACGCGAGTGCGTCTTCCTGGAAGCAACACAGCTGGAACGCCCAGTCGGTCATTGGCAGCGGCTCTACGAGCTGCCCCGTAGGTTCGAAAGCCCATGACCTGCCATGCTTCCGTGATCGGAACGAACAAGCCGTGCTCATTCGTGATCCGCTCAGTGAGTTCGCTTGGCGAACGGGACTGAAGGACATGGTGCTGGATGGCAAGGGGATTCATCCCCGAAACGCTAAACCATTTCTTCTGATACGCAAACACCCCTCGCCAATGCTATTGATGCGCGAACGTGGCGATTGAGCGACAAACTTTCGAGAAGCCTTGATGCCAAAGGATTTGCACGATTTTCTCTCGCGATTCACGATTGGCGCGGAGATGGCGCCAAGTGAATGAACTTAAATCTACTGCCATTGAATTGCGCAAGCTAGTCCAGACTGCCGTGTAGGAAGCATGTGCATGGAAGCAACTCAACCCAAGCGATGTGTGCCTCAATTGCGGCAAGTTTCCTATAATTTATGATAGATCGCTTGATCGCGTCCGCATGCGGACGATCGTGCTTCCTGTCTCATCAGCGCGCCTGGTGTCACGGACGGAGATCTGTCAAGCCGCCCTCCGTGGTGGTGCGGATGAGCCCGCCGGCAGCGAGCCAGCCGGCAGTGTAGGGATGCAATTATTAGATGCGTCGAAAACTTCTGAGCCGTTGTGATTATTATCAGGCAGTGCCAATCACGTCGAGCTTACTAGGGGGTCGATAATGATCAAGCATCCGGAATGACTGGCCTTATATTGACTATTAGGTCTAGATGCTTAAGGAGTTGCCGTGCGTGCCATCGCGAACTGCCTTGCCCGATACGGGATTCATGATTAATCCGGATAGACAATTAGGTTGATGCAGATCTGGCAGAAATGAGCCGGCTATCACATCTAAAGCACGGCTACGAAATTTGTTCGTAGTGTGGGTTCCCCCAACATCGTTTCACAATTGGCTCGGCGATTGGGTTGCATAATGGGCTGCAAACTATTTATTTTATTAACTTAGCGGGTAGTCCATCGAATCATGGGCAGGGCCGGGGATCCAAAGATCTGACTTTTCAATCAACGCATCTAAATTGGAGGTAAATGCCGCCGACAGGTGCTGATCTCGCTAGCGCTCTGTGATGGACCTGCGGCATGCCGCCATGAGCGTCACGACAACGGTGTGGCCCCGGAAGAGCTCAGTCAATCTTTGCTCAGGCCACCGTCGATCTTGCTGTGCCACTACACTGTATCCATTGGCCGTATGCGACGGTAGCCGCGCTTGGCCAGCCTGATTCTTCTGTAGTCACTGAGCCTGGTGCTAGCCTCCGCCATGGATGCCTGATAGTGATCAGATCCCAGAGGCTGGCAGTCTGTCCACGGTGTCGCGCCGAAAAATCTAACACCTTCAAGAATCAACTCAGGCCTCTCCAGGTAGTCGATATGTCCGGTAGCTACACATCCAGCTCCCAATTCCCTCTTCAGCGAATCGAGGTTGTGGCCATATCCCTCGTGGTTTCCTGGAACATAGATGACCGGTAGGCCTGAGAACGCCTCATGTGCCCATGCCACTGCGCGAACGCCGACCTCTATGTCGCCCGCGAGCACAATGATGTCAGGCTGCGATACGCGGAGATCGGCTGCATCGTCTCCAGTCCAGCCTTGGCGGAGGCATTGGCATTGTGCCAAACCTCGCTATGCAGATCCGAGAGGACCAGCAAGCGCATGGCTACCTAGGATCAATAGCAATTGGCGAACAGCCACTTCCACTGAGAACCGCAACGCGTTCAACCAACTGCCGGTACGCAACGCTCAACCCATCGTCCTTCGACGAGTAGGGGGACCCGAACAGAGAGATCTCAACCCAAAGATGCTCCTGCCCCGGCTTCACATACGGACCGTGATCGTCAAGCAGCAATGCCTCACCCAGACGAGGCGAAACGAAGGAGAGGTCCTTGGTGTGGCCTGACCAAGATACATAGACGAGGTCGGCAAACCACTCTGGAGCCGTGGCTTCGTATACCAACAGTTTGGCAATGCTTCTAACCCTGGCTTCGGGTACCGTGGTGAAGAACACAAGGTGATCAAAGTGAGACCGAACAGCGTTCAAGAACGCATGCAGACCAGGCCTCGGAATCTGACTGATTGCATTGGAGATGAGCGTCCCTTCCAGGTCCAATGCCAGGATGGTGGGCTTCATACGTGGCCTCCGCTTTCACTCGGAGTCCATACCTTGCACCGCTGCTGGGCACCTGTCTACCGCGTGAGCCTACTGGTACGTCCGCGCCAAGAACGTAAGGCGCCTGGAAGCCCCTACCCACGACGGGTGAGGGCATTGGTAGGGGCTGTTGCGCCAGATTTCTTGGCCGACGAACTTGGAAACGGTTGTGCGGCCTAAATGTAGCAGCAGAGCCGACAGCAAAGCCTACTTCAGGTTCTTGTCAGCGCTAAGGGACGTGGTGGCTGGAGGTGCAAAGAGCATCTCTAGCACTTGCGCTCTGACCGCATCATCGGCCCTCTCCTGATTCGCCGCAGCCTCAAGCAGTTGCAGGAGCTGTTCCAACTCAGCTGTCATCCCCTCGTGATCCGCACCATCGGTAGCTGCAAATTCCTTCCAGCGAAAGAGCAAAGTTCCAATAGCCCTTTCGTGCGTGCTACCGATTGACTTCAACCTGACACTATTAATAGCAGCAGCTAGCCGCTTTTTTAGATCAGCCACGGTCTTCCTCCTCTAAGCTATGCATCGAGTGCAACTGCAAGCCAATCTCCGTCGAGACTACGCGATGCATAGTGAATCGAATTGCTCACGCGCTATCGCAAATAAAGCGATTGGCCCGCTCCAAGAGTGATCTTCCACTGGAGGAGCTTGGTGCGTAAGTCCGGCCTCCGTGAAGGCTACTGGCCGTCAATGATCGGCTTCAACTCGTCAATCAAAGCGCGCGCCTCACCTACTGTGGTTGTAGTGAGGGCTCTCTCTAGGTAGTCGCCGCTTAGAAGGTTCCGGCCGCAGTAGATCCCTACGGCCGTAACCAGTGCAGCGTGCGCTGTCGCGGATAGCTTGTCTGTAGTCACGCCATCAAACTCTGCTTGATTAGCGACCCAGCGGCCATCCTCGTTGGTTGCTATCGCCAAGGCTCTGCCAACGAACCCTTCGTCCTTAATCATGCGTTCCATAAGAGCTCCAAAAGCAATTACGTTCCGAATAGGTGTCACGCGTGGGCCAGAAAGCCGGATTGCAGTGCTGGCATCAGGTCGCTGCAAGCGACTACTGCCCACCCCCGATAGTAAGGTTTCATCGAATTCATCGCCACCTAGAAGGGGACGGTTCTCGTACATCAACCGCTGCTTCAGAGAAGGCCAGTCGTGTATCAAACCATCGAAATGGGATTAGGGATCAATCAAAAAAATATTTCCCATTGACACCTGAAGAGAGGCGTGCGCTAGCGTTCTCTCAATCTCGATGTGTGAACATTAGCCCGTGCCGCTCATGTCATTCTGCCCATATGGCACGCAACCCATGATTCGCTTCGCTGAGGGCTGCACCGGGCATCCAACAGTCGAGGTTCATAGAACGCCAAACTTAGGCCGCATCGCCTTGGCTAAGGTCAATGCCGGAGGTTTGCAGAGCGCCACGGGTCACGGGCCGGGACAGTGGCTCGGGGTTAGGATCTGGCGAGTACGAACGCGCTCTCAGCAGTCAGCTCTTCTCGTGGTTGGCTAGCGCAACACGATGACGGGTCTCACCTGCATAGCTCCTGGCACGATCGACATCGGCCTTCATCCCAATGATCACCTGCTCGGCATCTGGATCTTTGAAAGCCCTTTCAACAGTCCGTACCACCCCAAAGAGATTCCATGCCGCCACAAGCACTAGATCTTGATATGGCTCATCGATGAAGGCATCACCGTGCGCTTTTCTCCTACCGGAAGCCCCGAACCAGTGAGGGTTCTTCATGAAGGAGGGTACGGTCCCAGGTCCCAAGCTCACCAGGTAGCCGTGGACCAGACTATTGCGGTATTCATGGAGATCTCGCGCAGCGCAGGCAGCCACAGCAAGTACAGCGTTGCAGTCGTCGCTGAACTTGGGGCTACCGGCACCTAGCATTTCAAACTGCTGGCTAGCGTTCATCGTTTCTGTAAATGGCCGCTTGCCCTCCATAGGCACGCCGCTCAAGGACCACAGTGCGCGCTCAAGGGTAGTCTCAAACAGACCATAAGCCGTGACAAATGCGCCAATCATGACCAAGTGATGCGGCATCAGCCCCATCGCCATCAGGCGAGTCTGGATCGCTCGAGAGCTTGATACATAGTCGTATGCCATTGGAGGTGCATCTCCTAACTCTTAGCATCCATCCGGCAGCATCTCTGGCTGCCGTCGAGTTGAAAGTTGAGGCCTGCGCTGATGCAGGTGTGACCAGCGCAAGCAAAGCAATGGCCTTAGTAACGAACAGCCGGACAACGCCTGCTCAGGCATCTGACCTACCAACTGTGGCAAACGATCTCAACGCGGCCTCAGCCCTTGTCACCGCTTCAGATAGCTCGTGCACGACGTTGTCGAACTCGGGATCAGTGGCCCAAACGCGATCCTCAGCTTGAGCCAATCTATCTCGAGAGCCTTCGTAAGCTTTGATCTGGTCGTCGCTTGGGTACCTGTCGAGAAGGTGCGCACGGTGAAGCATGATCTTCTTCAGGCGACCAGCCGCGGCTGCTTCATTGCGCACCCCGCGGAGCACTTTCAGGATCTCTTCTATGGCGTCCTGCGCCTCCTTTCCGAGGGCTGCACGGACTCTAAAGCGAAGGGCCGCCAACTGTGATGCAACTTCTGCATGTTGCTGGTAGCGAATCTCGACCACCCCGTACTCCTTTCGAAGATCAAAATCCTCTTCGCTCTCTTCCTCCCCACGATGAACCGACTTCATTTCGCCAGCCAAAGCAAAGGGCTGGCGCATGTGTCCAATCGCGTCCACCACCCGGTAAACCAAACTCAAAGCGTCCTCAGCAAGGGCTTGGCTCCGTGTGCCACGCAACTGCTGCTTCCAAGTGCTAAGTCCCAAGCCGCCAACAACCGCAACTGCTATCGCCCCAAGACCCTGGGTCACGGCGCCAAATACCGCGGCCGCAGCCGGCCAATCGACTTCAAGTGCCAAGCAATTCATGGTGACCCCCACGGCAAGAAGACGCGAACATTGACACGTTGGGACATCACCCTCGCTCGCGCTGTCGACAATGCCGCCTCTAGCGCGACAACATCAGTTTCTCCACGATTGGCTCTTTCATTCTCATTGATCACACCATGGAGCTGTGCGCGGATATCGATCGACGCCGCAACTTGCCGTTCAGCTGCCAGATCGTCTGCCGCCCGGTCCATCGCCTTGCGATCAAAGCCACGTATCACGACGCCATCGGCTTCTTGCATGTACTCAACCTGCTTGAGGGCACGCTCCGCGTCCCGTAGCAGTGAGTTGAACCTGGCGGTGCGGGTGACGACGAGACCAGAGGAGTACCCCGACAGCACGCCGGTAATCAGTCCCGTCAACAGGCCGACGACTATGTTCTCCAGCATTCACTCCCCCAATGAATTTCTTGATGAAAGGCCGAAAGCTACCGTCTGAGGACACTAGCAAACATGGATAATTGTCGACAACCAAGGAGTTGGCATGACAATTGAAGCTGTTGCTAGTAGCCCTGATCTGCAAATCAAACTCTTTACGGCAGCCGGGCAAATTCTGGTCGCTGCGGCCGTAGGCGTCATTGCCCTGCGACAATGGCTAACCGCCAGAAACAAGCTGAAGGCGGACCTCTTCGACAGACGATTCGCTCTTGTGAAGGAGTTGAGACGCAGGGTAAATACAGTCAGAGCAGGTCAGGTCAAAGCAGAGGACTTCTTGACGCTCCCCGATCTGGCCAGGGAAGCGGGATTTCTATTCAACAAGAAGGTTAGGCGGACTTCAGAGCTGCTGGTGGAAAACCTCACTGACTATCATCGCCAACAGGTCCTGCTGAGTGAAGCGCACGCCACGCTGGTTCAGGAACGTCAGTCTTTGCTCAATCTCATGAATGATTCGCAGGAGGAGCGCATCGCTGCCCACGAGCAGATGGAAAAGCGCATTGCGAATACGATCGCGCTGATCGGAGAGCTGGGGACTGCGACGAAAGACCGACGCAGTACAGTTTCCGGACTTCTCAACGATCTGGAGAGCATGACTTCGAACTTCTTGACGCTCAAGCATTAGCGCGTGTTTAGCCTACGCGAAGAAGATTCGGAAGCTGCACGTTGGACTATGCGCTAACCATTTGGCCTGCATCAAGCCTGCAAGAACCTGCCCCATAGCTGCTTTGTTCCGCGACCTAAGGCACTCGGGACGCAGAAGGCCACAAGCCAGGTCTCAAAGCATACCGCGGCTTAGTCGTGCGATCGGTATGACAGAGAACCTGGCTTTCGTCCCACAGGGCTGCTCAGCGACAGCGTGCAGGCCGGGCGAGGCGGCAGGGGATCTAAGAGCAGTCTCCTGGGGCTCGATGCTCAAGGCTGTTCATGCTGCCTCCTTCCGTACGGAGGGCATCCCAGGATCTGTCGCATGGCTTGTCTTCCTGTCGCGAGCTGTCGCTTTGAGGCGACTGATCACGCCGGAAGCGATCGAGAAGGCAATGACAGTGTATCCGAGCAACTCAGTGGTCTCCTCAATCGCATTCTTAACCGATCTAACGTATCCATCCTCCAGGAGATCAATCCAGATGTCTTGCATTCCCATAAGGCGGGAGTAGATCAGAAGAACCGCAAGCCCGGGCAGCACAAGTGCACCGCCATCTGTCCGCAGGAAGCGAAGGCCGCCGAGCGCAGTGCTTCGGGGGTCACTGGCGGCGTAGGTTAAAGCTGAGATGGAGAGTACAGCGACGATGTACTGCCACAGATGCGGAACCAGCTCATTGAGAAAAAAATCGCATTCGCGTACGAACATGCAGGCAAAGAATGCCGCCGCAAGCAGAGCAAATTTCTTGTCCTGCTGGTTCACCTTCGCAAGCACAGTTAGGGACGCAATGCTGATGCCAAGAAGGAGGAGCTGAGCGTTCTCCACTGCTCCCCCTTCGCCTACACCGTTCGCAAAGATCTGTACGTCCAATCTCAACATCAGGATAGGGAATGTCATGCAGACACCCAGCAAGAACAGAAGTGCAGCCTTGCGAAGGACCGCTCCCCAAGGAGATTCAGACTCACTGAAAGTATTCATCTTACCCAACACTTGCTCACCTATTTCACTTCTTGGATCAGACAGATCCGGGTTTATCTTGCTGAGATTACTGGTGCGTCATGGAGCGGGAGAGTGGTCCGGCGGACCTTCTTCACTGCTTGGGTGCGTCCGGCTTTGACACCCGGCGAGCTCAGCGGCCTCCAAGTCGCTCCAACTGACGCCGGCGACCTCCCCTCGATAGACCTCGTACTCCAACTCGGATTCAACGGGCTTTCTAGTGAGACCACGGCATCGAAAGCACATGAGAGGCGCCTCCCTTATTAGTCTTATGGATACGTATGAATTTCACGCACATGGATCTGGAAACCGACATAGCGGGTACAGCTGAAATCGAAGACTCTGCTCGAGGCAATCAAGAACATGAGCTCCGGTCTGTCCCCGGATACCTCACGTAGGAACGTCTCGATTCCCTCAACCATCTTGAGGTCGATCAACGACCGGCGATTCGCCGGGCACTCTGTCTTGAGCTGCTCGGTGCGGCGCCAAAGATCGCCGCCATACTCAAGGAACGGCCTCTGGCGAGACGTAATCAAGTCACCGACGAGCTTGGACATGAAATGAGGCGAGTACGCTTCCACGGGGCTGGCCAGGTACCAGTCAAATCGCTGCTCATCCTTCGCCACCCCGAGAAGCAAGTGCCCGCTTGATAGGATGATTTTGCGCTCAAAAGGCGCCAAGCCTGCACCCATTTCGTGTTCGGTCACTACCCTGACATAGCGCACATCATCATAGAATTGCCAGTAGCGGCGCTCGGGAGCGAAGAAGCTTGGTCGGATGGAGAGTTGATCTCCTTCCTTGAAGCTCACTTCCAGCGCACGATCTTCGTAGGATTCAGAGCGCTTCAACACATTCAGTTTCATGGCGATCACGGATACAGAAGATGGTCCCACTGGCCTTCCCGAACCGAGTGGGCAGCTAGAAAAAACGCAGTGGTCGAGTCGATGTGCTTCTTTAGTTCTGAGTCGATCCAAGGGGCCAACTCCTTCTTTCCTGGCCCCCTGCTCAGTCCTCCTCGGACCAGGCACATGAACTGGGACGCCGCCAGCTCCGGGCAATCCACACGCATGTATCCCCTTTTTCTGGCGTCTGCAATGGCTACTACAACCGCTGCCCGGTAGGGATCAAAAATCTCGCGCCAGATAGGGAATGGATCAACCTCAGCCTGCTGCATTGGCAGCGCCAACAGCCTGTTGATCGCCTGGAAATCACGACCGAGCTCAAGACGGGCCAATCGCCAGGCGATAGCACAGAACCGGATATCAACTCGCCATGAAGAGCCGGCGATGACGCTTGCTGGAGAAGGAAGTTTGGCAGCCAAGGTGCCAACCACGCTGTGGAACAATCCGAGCTTGTCCCCGAAGATTGCATACAGCGTCGCCTTGGTACATCCCGCGTGTGCAGCGATCTGGCGAACGGGGCTGCCATCGTAGCCTTGCCTTTCAAACAACTGGCGCGCGCTCTCCAGAATTGCCTTTCCCTTTGGAGAAAGGCTCTTCACATCGAGCTTGCTTAGCAAGCCAACGCCATCTCCACCAATGCCGCAAGATGGCCCGCGCTGTGTACTCATCTGGCGAACTCCACGTTGCGACGTCAGGACTAATGTGAGAGGAACAGGGGAAGGGGAACGGACTCAAGGAATGAACGCGTCGTACCCCCGAAGAGGATCTCCGACATCCTCGAGCGGCTGTATGCCCCAAGGACAATCAGATCGAAGTTGCCAGTCACCGCCCGATTCATGATTACGTCGACAACGGCCGAGCGACCAGCGCTAACGCGATTCACCTCGACGACCGCTCCGTGTCTAGCCAGATAGGTGGCGACGTCGGAGCCTGGCTCCTCTTCCAAAGCGAAGTTCGCCGAATCCGGATCAACAATGAGCAGCTCCACCTGGTCGGCGTGGGCAAGAATCGGCATGGCATCAGCAACAGATCGCCGAGCCGCTCGACTACCATTCCACGCAACAAGTACGCGACTTCCAATACTGCTGTTCTCTGCCTGGTTAGGAAGAAGGAGCAGTGGGGTCGAGTTGAGCGAGACGACACGATCCGAGTTCCAGGTCATCGGCGCCCCAAATGCCTTGGGGTGGCCAACCACAACGAGGTCCGTGTACAGCGTATGGAGCGTCGTCTCCTCTCTAGACTCACTGTATGGAATGAACCTAAGTTCCGACGTCACGGTGTGCGCCTCAGACTCCTTAGCTATCGCCCTTCCAGCGTGTGCGGCGTGGGTTGCTTCAAATGCTCTGCGAGCAAGGATCACGTCGGCCATCGCTGCACCTTTGCTGTAGCCGTCAGCAGCGTGGGCTTGGCTTTTCGGTGCACTGGTCACGCCGATAAGGTGTGCATCGTGCTTACCTGCCAGCTTAGCGGCCTGTGCCAGCACGCTCAGCCCTTTCTCGCTAAGGTCGAAGAAGACCGCGAGATCCCTGAAAGTCGGTACGATCATTGCGTCACCTCTTGGTTAGTTCGGCACGGCCTTCCGTTGGCGACATCGGGTTGTCCCGGCCGCCGCCCAGTACACGGTACAAGTCAACCGCATTGAGTCGCTCCTGCAGGCTGATCGTGATCAGGGCGCTCTCCGCAGCAAATAGAGTTCGCTGTGCGTCGAGTAGATCAATCTGAGTGGCTACTCCCGACGTATACAGATCCCCCATCGCGTCAAGGGATGCATTTGCCGCCTTTACTTGGCGCTTTCGAGACGCGACACGGTCACCGAGTACACTTCGGTCCACCAGCACATCCGATACCTCTCGGAAGGCTGTCTGCACCGTGCCCTCATAGCGAGCCAAAGCCATGTCGCGGCTCGCAGTGGTTGCTCGAAGTGACGCCCTCAGCCGGCCCCCGGAGAAGATAGGCAGCGTCACCTGAGGTATGAAGCTCCAGGACTTGCTGCCAGAGTCAAATAGCGAGCTCAGTTCCCCACTCTGACTCCCATAGGCCCCGGTCAGACTGATGGAAGGGAAGAACGCCGCGCGTGCTGCACCAATGTCGGCATTGGAAGCCAAGAGCTCATGTTCGCTGGCTTTCACGTCGGGCCGAGAGGCAAGCACTGCTGAACTCAAGTGGCCGATCGGCAGATCGTCCGCAAGAATCTGATCGATTGGCTCCGCGGTAAGATTGGCATCCAGGTTCGTCCCCACCAGAAGCTGTAGCCCATTCCTGGTCTGCTGTGCTGCGGCTTTCCACCGGAGGAGGTTGTCACCGATCTCCTCCAGCTCCGCAGCAGCCCGATTGATCTCCAAGGACGAGCTTATGCCTGCTGCTGCGAGCTCTTTCTGGAGTTCGTACGCGGCGACGCGGCTTGTATAGGTCTGATCCGCGAGTGCAAGTTGCTGCTGATCTGACGCGAGCTGCAGATAGCTACTGGCGATCTGCGAGATCAGTGCCAGTTCAACAGAGCGACGGGTCGCATCGCTCGCGAGGTAGCGTTCGAGTGCAGCGTCCTTAAGACTCCGAATGCGGCCAAATAGGTCGAGCTCCCATGAGGCTATCGAGACACCCGCGCCATAGGTCCGAGTCAAGCTGTTTGCTTCTGTCCCAAAGCTCGGTGCGCGCGCAGAGCTGCCTTGAGCGAAGAGATCCAGTTGCGGGTACAGCTCAGCACCTTGGATCCTGTACATCTCGCGTACTTTGACCATGTTGAGGCTAGCAGCACGCAGGTCGCGATTGTTTACTACCCCTGCACGAATCAGGCGACGCAGCTGATCACTGCGAACCAAGGTGTCAATGGAAAGTGCACCCTCGCGGCTCTCACCGTTACCTGCAAAGTTGATGAGCGCCGACGCCTCCGGTACCTCAATGCCAGGGACCGGCGGTGCCAAGCTGGTGCATGAGGCAGTAAGGGCTGCCAGGATGGCTAGAGCAAGATGCTTGGGCAATGTGTTCAACGTCTCTGACTCTGTTGTAGTCGTGGTGTCCCACGTAGCCCTGTTGCAATGTAGTAGCAGGGCACTGTTCAAATTGGAAATGGCTGGGGATGGTTCCGGTCATCCCCAGCACCGGCCCTGCTGATGCGGGACCTGTCGCCTATTGCAGACGACTGTCGCGCGGTAGGGGCCGCCGCGACGTTTGCCGGCCGGGCTCGGGGGCCGGCACCGAAACAGAACTAGTGGATAGCCTCTACGTCCTCGTCTTTTGACTGGGCCGCTGCTTGGCGTTGCTTCTTCTTGGTAAAGAAACTGGTAACGCTGACGTAGAACAGCGGAATGAAGAAGATGGCCACCAACGTCGATGTCACCATGCCGCCGATCACACCGGTACCAATTGCATGCTTGCTTCCCGAGCTTGCACCCGAGGAGATTGCCAGCGGGATCACACCCATGGTGAAGGCCAGCGAAGTCATGATGATTGGACGCAAACGAAGCCTGGACGCTTCAACTGCAGCTTGGATCAGCGTCTTCCCGCTGCGCTCATGCAGATCCTTCGCAAACTCAACGATAAGGATCGCGTTCTTCGCGCAGAGGCCGACTGTCGTAAGCAGGCCAATCTGGAAGAATGCATCGTTGTCCAGGCCCCGCATCAGTGTGGCGATCACTGTACCAATCACGCCGATGGGGATTACCAAGATCACCGAGAACGGGACCGTCCAGCTTTCATACAGCGCTGCCAGGCACAGGAAGACGGCGAGGATGGATAGCGCATAGAGAGCTGGAGCTTGGGAGCCAGACGCGCGCTCCTCGTAGGAGAGAGCCGTCCACGAGATCCCATATCCCTGCGGAAGCTTGCTGGCAATTTCCTCCACGGCTTTCATTGCATCGCCGGAGCTGTAGCCAGGCGCCGGCTCACCGAGAATCTCCACCGCTGGAACGCCGTTGTATCGCTCAAGCTTGGGGGAACCCATGATCCAACGGCCAGTGGCGAACGTGGCGAAGGACACCATTTCACCGTCCCGATTTCGGACAAACCACTTCGCAAAGTCATCCGGCGTAATGCGCGAGTTGGCCATTCCTTGGATGTAGACGCGTTTGACGCGGCCTCTGTCGATGAAGTCATTGATGTAGGACGAACCCCATGCTGCCGTCATCGTGGCGTTGATGTCAGAGAGTGAAACACCCATAACCCGAGCTTTCTCATCATCAATGTCGACTTGGTACTGGGGCTCGTCCACCTTGCCGTTGGCCCGGACCATGGTCAGCGCTGGCGATTCGGACGCAGCTTTCAGCAGCTGATCACGTGCGTCCATCAGGCCAGCATGGCCGGCACCGCTGATGTCCTGGAGGAAGAAGTCAAAGCCAGTAGCGTTGCCAAGCTCAACGATTGCGGGTGGTGCAAATGCAATGACCTGAGCACCAGTGATCGAGGAAAACCGCTCGTTTGCGCGCTGTTGAAGCTCGAATACCGTTCCCTTGCGCTCCTTCCACGGGCGTAGCTTCACAAACAGAAGGCCGGAGTTCTGCCCACGTCCACTGTAGCTAAAGCCGCTCGCACCAAAGACGGAGTCGACCACCTCTTTCTCGTCCACCAGGAGGTAATCGGTAACCTCCTTGAGCACGGCTTCTGTGCGCTCCGAGGAGCTGTTTGCTGGAAGCTCCAGCTGGACGGTCAGTGATCCCTGATCTTCGTCCGGCAAGAACGAGCTGGGCATCAGCGGGAACAGCGCCACCAGGCCAAGTACGATCGCCAAGAACACAACACCGTAACGGCGGCGGCGCGTTGTTACATGCGTCACGCCGCGCTCGTACCTACCGGCATTACGCTCAAAGGTCCGATTGAACCAGCCAAAGAAGCCCTTCTTTTCATGGTGGCCATGAATCGGCTTGAGGAGTGTCGCGCAGAGGGCGGGAGTAAAGATCAGCGCCACAATCACTGACAGCACCATGGCCGTAACGATCGTCAAGGAGAACTGTCGGTAGATGACACCGATGGAGCCGCCGAAGAAGGCCATCGGAACGAATACAGCGGAGAGCACCATGCCGATGCCAACCAGCGCGCCAGAAATCTGATCCATGGATTTCTTGGTGGCTTCTACTGGGTCCAAGCCCTCATCAACCATGATGCGCTCGACGTTCTCCACAACGACGATGGCGTCGTCCACGAGCAGGCCGATTGCCAAGACAAGGCCGAACAGCGTAAGGGTGTTAATGGTGAAACCCAGCGCCGACATCACGCCAAAGGTACCCAGCAAAACAACCGGCACTGCGAGGGTTGGGATCAGCGTTGCGCGGAAGTTCTGCAGGAACAGGTACATGATCAGGAAGACCAGGACGATCGCCTCCAGCAACGTATGCACCACGCCGCCGATGGACTCCGTGACCACAGGGGCCGCGTCGTACGGATAGACGATCTCAACACCTGCCGGAAGGGTAGGCTTAAGGTCATCCAGCGTCTTTCGCACAGCCCGAACCGCGTCGATGGTGTTGCCGCCGCTGACAAGGCGCAGGGCGATACCCGCGCTGGGCTTGCCATTGTGCTGGCCGCTGATTGCATAGCTTTCAGAGCCAAGCTCGACTTGGCCAACATCACGCACTCGCACCTGCGAGCCGTCATCGTTAACCTTCAGCAGGATGTTCTCGAACTGGCTGGGGTCTTGGAAGAGCGCCTTTCCCAGGACAGTTGCATTCAGGTCCACGCCATTGCCTGTGGGCCGGCCGCCCAGCTGGCCTGACGACACCTGAACGTTCTGTTCGCGAACCGCTTGCATGACGTCGCTGGGCATCAGCTTGAAGTTATTAAGCTTCGCTGGGTCCAGCCAAATGCGCATTGAATTCTGCGCAGCCATGACAAAGAAGTCGCCCACGCCAGGCGTACGGCTGAGCGGATCCTGCAGCTGAGAGACGACGATGTCGCCCAGCGCGTTCGTGTCCAGACTCCCGTCCTCGGAAACAAGCGCTGCAACGGCCATGAAGTTGACCTGGTACTTGACCACACGCAGGCCCAGCTGCTGGACGACCTGGGGAAGCATGGGAGTTGCCAGAGACAGCTTGTTCTGCACCTGCACCTGGGCAATGTCGGGATTGATGCCCTGATCGAAGGTCACCAGGATGGTGACCGTGCCGTCAGTATTGCTTTCAGATTTCAGGTATCGCAGGCCGTCCAGGCCAGACATCTGCTGCTCGATGACCTGCGTCACCGTGTCCTGAACGGTCTGTGCTGACGCGCCTGGGTAAGCGGCAATGATGCCGATGGTAGGTGGCGCGATAGATGGATACTGGTTTACGGGCAGGCTGACGACGGACAGCGCTCCCACCACCATGACAACAATTGCCAACACCCACGCGAAGATGGGGCGGTCGATAAAGTACCTGGACATGTGTTCTCTTAGTGGATTGCCGCGGGAGAGCCGGACGATTCAGCGGCCTTCTTATCGCCCTTTGCGACGACCTGTTGACCGATGGCGACCTTCTGAATCCCGTCCTCGATCAGACGATCACCGGGCTGGATGCCGGTGCTGATCAGCCAGCGATTGCCGACTGCCCGATCCACTACGACAGAGTGCTGCCGAACGATCTGCTTGTCGTCCACAGCCAGTACGTATGGACGCCCTTGGTTATCGCGGCTCACCGTGCGCTGTGGCACCAGCATTGCGCGTTCGTTGGTGCCTGCAGGCACCTTCGCCCGAACAAACATGCCCGGGAGCAAGGTCCCGTCTTTGTTGGGAAACACTGCGCGCAAGGTGACGGAGCCGGTACCTTGATCGACGCTTACTTCAGAGAACTTGAGAGTGCCCTTGTAGGGGTACTCTGCGCCATTCTCCAGAGTGAGAGACACTTCCGCACCGTTGCCCTCTTTGACCTGGAGCACGCCGGCAGCCGCATCGGCTTTCAGCTTCAGCACCGCAGTGGACGACTGGACGATGTCCACGTAGATCGGGTCCAACTGCTGGATCGTGGCCAGCTCAGTCGTCTGATTGGCAGATACCAGCGCACCCTGGGTAACTGAGGACCGACCAATGCGACCCGAGATCGGAGCAAGTATCCGGGTATAGCCCATGTCAATTCGGGCGCTCAGGGCGGCAGCCTTTGCCTCCTGGAATTGTGAGGTGGCATCGTCGCGTGACTGACGGCTGATGGCCTGGTTCTCCACAAGCATGTCGTACCGCTCCGAGCGCAGGCGAGCCGCGGACAGGGTCGCCTCAGCGCGGCTCAGGACAGCTTGATAGGGCGCGGCATCCACCTGATAGAGCGGCTGACCTTGTTCAACGTAGGAGCCTTCTTCGAAGAACCGCTTCTGAAGGATTCCGCCAATCTGAGGCCTGACTTCTGCCACCAAGTAGGGGGCGGTTCGGCCCGGAAGCTCGTCGGAGAGGGCGAGCGATTCAGTTCGAACGGTGTACAAACCTACTTCGGGTGCTTGGCTTGCCTGCTCGCCAGCGTCATTGGAACTGCAGCCGACTAACGCGCAGGAAAGGACAGTCATCGCGGCGGCGGCAGTGGCCACGCGTGCTCTTGAAAGGGTCATTTTGCTGTCTGAACGGAGGGGGGAGATGGCGTAGCGAATTAGGTAGGTTGACCGACCTAACTTTGACCGTGAGAGTCTATCTCACGGAAAGATAAACAGCGGCTGAACGAAGGGGTGGGCGCACCGCGGCGCTCGGTCATACTTTCGGGCTGCCCTGAGACAGACGCCTAACAAGGTGACGTAATGTCAGAGAACTCAGAAACTCCCACCGCCAAGCGTCGCAAAGCCCAGGTGGTCAGCGCTGCTGCCGAGTGCTTCCGCCGAGATGGCTTCCATCGCTCGAGCATGTCTCGCATCTCCGCTGCTGCAGGGATGAGCTCTGGGCATATCTATCACTACTTCGCTCGCAAAGAGGACATCGTCGAGGCGTTGGTTGCTCAAGAAGAAAGCGAGCTTGCCCTGCTGGTCCAAGACGTGGAGCGGGCCGCGGAGCACTCTGACGTAGTCAGCGCAATCTCGGACTTAGCCGAGCGCACTGCGGAGCGATATATGGATCGCGAGCATGCCGGATTGGCGATGGAGATTCTTGCCGAGTCGGTTCGCAACCCCGAAATTTCGAAGCTAATTGCTGAAAGCGACACAGACGTGCGCCGTTCCTTTGAAACCCTGCTCGGTGAGCGCACGCCGGAATCGGTGTCCCGCTGCGCTTTGGTTGCATCATTACTGGATGGGCTGTCTGTACGATCGATACGTCACCCAGGTGTGGCCGCGGACATTGACCGAGTCATGCTCGCCAAGGTCGTGCGATTCATGCTCACGGCATAAGCAAGCCCGCATCCAAGATCCAAGTTGCTTGAAAGGCAGGAACTCCTAAGCGCATTTCTGAAGAGTACGCGTGAGCTTGTCATCTGGCAGAGAATGTGAAAAGCAGCCGCAACGCCCCTACTACCGGCCGGTCTGCGCCGGCATATCTACGACGGTGAGCGAGCAATGATCTTTGTCGACGAAAGCATTCACTCTAACCTCGATCTCATCTGCGTGAGCTTCGTCTACTCGCCTGATGACCCAGGATCCGAAATCGATCGAGCGCTTAAGCACGCAGGGCTGGAGCCCGGGCTTGATGAGTACAAGAGTGGAGTGCAGATGTCCGGCAAGCCGCATCTGCATGCGTTGCGTGAGAGCATCGGGGACATCGCACTAGGGTGCCAATTTGCTGTTTACGTTGCACCGTTGTCAGAACTTAGCAGTTTGCAGACTTCGGTGGTGAAAATTGCCCTCGAAATCATCCAAGCCAATGCGCTGCCGACGCCTCAACATCTGTTCATTGACGAAGGGATGGTTGGTGGGTACAGCGCTGACGCAACGAGGCTGATCGTCCATCACGGGTGCGACTCAAAGCAAGTCCTTGGCGTGCAGCTTGCGGATTACATTGCGTACCACTGTGCGCTTCTTCTCAAGACGCATCTCACTGGAAATGTAAAAACAATCAAATTGGATGGCACGCCTCACCCGCTCGCAGGCGAAGAGGTGGCACTGGACTGGATGGTTCGAACTGACATGCGACGAAGCTTCTTCCACGAGCCGCGAGATTTTGAGTCAATTGAAGGAGATGACTTCTTCTTCAAAGTCTCAGGCTACGGCTTCTTCTCGTCCTCCAACTTGAACCCGGCAGTCCAAGATGCAGCCCAGCATACGTTCCAAGAGATGTACCTGGGTTGCGTCTGGTGATGTAGCAAGGAAGCTACAGCTAGGTGCCAGGAGGCGAAAGCCAAGCGGTCTAAGCATCAAGGGCGGCGACGTTCAATAGAATGGCCGAACCTCTGGGCATTTCATCACCGGCAGGAATGACGATGTCTCGGCCTACGGCATCCGGGGCATCGATCAGCGAAGTAGATTGGGCCCAAGATCCACTCCGGTACGTCAGCGTCGCACCGGACGGTCAAACTGGGCGTCCAAGCTCTTGCAGCCGCGTGAAACGCGACGGGCGGGATGAATCGGCTTGAGGAGACCCCTGCAGAGGTCTCCCCAAGCTCGATTGGTTCAGGATTTCGAGAATCGACCTGCAATCAGGCCAAGAATTGCCGTGAATGCAGGCCAAGCGAGCTTCGTGACTTCTGGTTCGCGATCAAACAAGATCACGTACAGAGATGCAGCCAAACCCATGACACAGGCTGCAGTAAAGATCACGAAGATGATCAAATCCTTGCGTCGACGATGGCTCGCATCCTCAAGGCATTCAACCTTTTCCACACTCAGCGACATCCGCTCAGGGATGCGATTCAAATCCAGATTGTTTTCTGACACGTTGGGGACTCCAAGGGGTTAGAGTCCGACAACCTCCCCATCTACGCGGCGGGTCTTAACATCGAAGAAGCCGAGCTTGCGCTCGCCACTCCTCGTGTTGTCACGAGCAGCTAGATAAAGGTGAAGAGCTTTTCTCAACGTCTCACTGGCAGACTGTTCAGTCTCCGCAGTGACCTGGTCAAGCGCCCTTTTCAAGTCATCGGACAGAACTATGTTCATACGAACGGACATGAGAGGACTCCGAGAATATTGAGATTATGATATGAGTGATTCAATCGGCTTAGAGAATCAGTAGATTAGATTTAATTAGATATGATCGAGAAATATATGAGATGCCGAGAAGATCAAATAGTCTGAGATGTTTGATATGAGTTGGAGGTGGTCGATGTCCAGTCGGCCACGGCGCAAGTATACGCACCAACGGCGCACTTTGCACACACTTTCGACACACTCATGCAAGCCTTTGATTCCATTGTTATTTCGAGAGCAACTTCACTGTCGGCTTAGGGCTCAACGCCCACTGAAGCCATCGGCGTAGCCCCAAGGCCTTCCGGTTCTCGGGCAAGATTGAGCCCCTGAGGCGACCAGAAAGCGGCCCGAGGGCTGACGGATCGCATCTCGGTGATGTGGTCTTACCGTAGACCTGCTGCCAGCTCAGCATTGGCATGACCTCCTTGGTCCAGTCTTCCAGGCCAAGAGAGCTCCGACACGACGCTTCGTTTTAGCTGACGGGTGACGCGCCCTCCACGCGACAACCTGCAATCAAATAGAGCGGCATCGCATGAACAAAAGCGACGGATGCTCTAGGTCAAGTATGACCACGCACTCGTCTTCGAGAGCGCTCACTCTACGGTTGAAGTAGGTGGCCAGCCTATGAACTGCCGCTTGTGAACTCGCTTTGGGCGGCACTCAGCACGCTAGCCGGATCTTCAGCCAGCGCCGCAGCAGGAGAAGCACCTTCGAGCAACGCATGCGGCGATAGAAACCACTCGATCTCGCCCCAGCCGGTGGTGCGATGCAAACCCTGTGACTCTCGCTCGAATGGACCAAACTCGCGCAACAACTTCAGGATTTCAGCGAGATGGTCAACGGGTTGACCATCCGGCCGGAACTGCCAGGACGGATAACGATAGGTCGGCAGAGGGAGTGCTACATACACCCCCAGCAACTTTCCTTGGCGCCGCAACTGGCTTGCGCTGTGCACATCCCCGAGTCTCCTTGAGCCCAATCGAGTGGTGACCTGATCGGAGCTAAGCCATTGCTCGGCTAGCGCGCGGCGTTCGTAAGCTGCGTCTAGAAGGATCTTCTGGGCGGGGGAGAGAGTGTCCATATTTGCCTTGGTGGCGTCCTCGGCAGCAAGAGGCTTCAGGTCGCTGCTTCGCATGGGTCGGCAGCGATGTCGCAGTGGAGTTTAGTCTCGCGCAACACCGTTCACGATGACGCTCATTGCACGCTGTGGTCGTTGGTGCTGGAATGCTATGGGCCTTGATCAGCACATAGTCGCTACTGGGGCTTGCCTGCTGTGACGGTGCTGCAAGGCAAACGGTCAGTGACAATCTCAAAAGGTCCTGCAGATCACGCTGGGCCGAAGACCCACGATGAGGCGAAGTGTGCCTTCAGCCGCAACGTTGCACCGCAGCGCGTGCCGCGTCAAGCTGAACGGGGAAGAGCGCCATAAAACGCCCGAATACTGGCGTGCCTTGATTCAACTTTTCGACCGATGGATCAATCTGATTCAGCTTTCGCGAGCGTTGGCTAATCATCAATCCTGACGACGTCCCGAAAGCATCAATGCGGGGGCGAAATCTTAAGGCGTTGACTAGTAGTGATAGCTATGTCGGAGGTGTATCTTTCCAGTAGCTCAACTGAGGTAATGGGCCGTGCACGAGTCAGAGCGTAATCAGCCGGACGATCTGGAAGAAGGCGGAATTCGGATATTTGAGCGAATTGCTGAGGCTTGGTCTCTAGGCAAAGACGAACAGCGCCAGATGCTTGCGCTGCCAGAGCTTCCGCAGACAGCTGATGATGCGCAGTGGTTGATCGACGACTTAGTGCTAATGCGTATTGGATACATCATTTCCATTTATCGGATGCTGCACACGATCTTTCGTAGCCCTCAACAAGCAAATTCGTGGATCCGCCGCAAAAATGCTGCAGCTATGTTTGGCGGCGAACCGGCGATCAAGTTGATGTGCACCGGTGACATTGAAACCCTAGAGGCTGTGCGCAATCACCTCGATGCTCAGATGCGCTGATGTGAGTGTGTGTTGGTATCAGCGGAAGGAATCGGGCGTGCAAGACCACACCGTCTTGGATTTCACGAACGAGGACGAGTACCCGACAATGCTTGCCTAGCTACATGATGGATATACCCGAAAGGATGCCGCCGGCGTCAATTGCCGGCGGCCTTTCGCTCACGACTAGATCCGGGTATCAAGCCTTCATCGTCTGCCGATCATTGATCTCCATCAGGATGCCTGCGTCGCCAGTGTTGTTCCAGACAGGCGTCCCCAAGCCCCAATAAATGACATGGGTGGTGGTTCCAGCTCTGTTCTTGTGTGATGTATCTACTCCCTTGCCGGTTCGAAGGAAAACGTAGTCTCCCTTTGCCAGGTTCTTTGGTGTAAACCAGTGGACGTGCCTGAGCTTGTTCGAAACGGTGGTTGGAGACAGGTACGTAGTGTCAGACAAGATGTAGTTGCTCAGCGTGCAGGCTTCCTTTGCCTTCAGCTCCACGTACTCGGCATCCTGCTTTCCCTTCTCGTGAATCCTCACAATCTCAAGCTTCATGCCCTTGCTCCTTGTGGTTACGTGGGTTGATCGATGCAGCGTCTACGAAAGAAACGTCCTCGAATAGACCGCTAACTTTCCCCGGCCTCTCAAATCGCGGCTACCGGTGTAGCCGGCCGAAGCCATTAAAGCTCTTTGTACCTCACGACTACTCAAGCCGGACTTGCTTCACTACGCCAGCGGAGCCAACACCGGCCCATATCGTCTGAATGCCTACTACAAGGAAGATCATCTGTCTCGCACTGGCTCCAGCGAGTATCTTCTTCCACTCAAAAAGGTCAGTGCCCGACGGCGAAGGATGAACTTGGGGATGTGTGTGCCACTCGCCTAAGTAGTCACCTGTGCCAGCGGAGGATGACCAATGTTGCAGTGCTGCGGCTTGATGCCCTTGGGAGGAGCGCTCAAATGAAGTTCGGGAGCAGCGATCATGGACGGTTGGTGTTGTTGCTCTGGTCACATGTAGATGGACCCCCCGTCGGAACCCAAGCAACACTCCTCCCGACTCTGGTGCTTCAGCGTTGTGTTGGCAGAATCCCCGAATGAGCTCAATCACCTCCGCCTGGATCAAGACATGGCCCCCTAGGCCAAGCGCGTCAGACGCAGTCAGATCGTGCGACATGCAGGACACTCCTTAAGGGGCTCGACGTCCTGATTCTTGAGTCTGCGGGCACTGCTCCCTTCTACAATCCGCGTGCGGAATCGCGGAGATGGTGTTCCACGAAGCCACGAGCTGATCTGATCAATGGCCAACGCGCTGGCCATCATCGGAGCAGAAACGGCATAGGGGGTGAATGTCTGGCATCCATGTATAACTTCTGTGGCTGGCGGAAGACCAAGGTCGAACCGCGGCGTCCGCTTGCCGTCGTTCAGGACCATGCATCTGTAACAAGCATGACGAGTGTCGTCAGTCCAGAGAGCTTGAGCGCACTCCCCCTTCCCTGTCACCCATATGTGCTGAGTGGCAGGCCTCGTGCTCTCAGGGAGCTCGAGCCGGTGATAGTTGATAGCCTCACTCAGAGATTCCTCCCCGGTCGCGTCAATCACTAGGTTGGCTCGATAGAAATCATTGGGAAACTTAGCGCGCCGAATACTTGGCACGATCTTGGCGTGGGGGAACTGACCCATAAGTAGCTCAGCAAGGGCTGCTGACTTTGCTTGGTAGAGGGACTCGATACCCAGCACGTGTCGTCCCAGGTTGCCGGGGGACAGGTGATCGTGGTCAATGAGCTGCAGCTCGCCATCGCCGGACCCTGCGCCAAGACGAACCAAGGCCTGTGCCAAGTAGCTACCGATTGAGCCGCAGCCGATGAGGACAACGCGACGGCCTGCAAGGCTAGGGAAGGTCAAGTTGCGACTGTGGATGTATTCCGGTGATATCTCGTTGACCGACACCCTCCTAATTGCAGTGTCTCGGCGACCCGTGTGAAGCCTTTGACGAAGCTGGCCGGGCTTGCGGCGAAATGCCACTGCGAGTGTTCTATCTATCTCCATGGAGAAGCCGAACCAGCCCGCTGCTGAGTGGATCAAAAAGGTGATCTCGCCATAGCGCAGATAGTCAGGTTCGGAAAAGACTTTGCACACTCTTCGATAGAGCGACACGTCCCAAGTCTTCAGCCATATGAACATCTCTCCTATCGTCGCAGGGAGACCATCAGGCATAAGCTTAGGCATCTCGTTGGACCGAAGAATCCAAGCTGAAGAGTTACCTCGCAGAGGTCCATCCCAGCCACATGCGCGCGCAATCGTGTCCGGTTCTGCCACTGCGGATGAAATTAGATTTGCCGCAAGTCCCTTGAAGGGGAGGAGGTAGGAGGCCGACTCGGAGTCGCCTGGGCTTACCGTGCCCAGTAGGAATTGACGAGGCAGGGGCGATTGGCCGATCGACCAGTTCGCGCCAAACTCACTTTGGAACTCACCTTGTCTGTAGCTGGGATTGGCAAGGAGGCGGTCTAGCTCCTTCTTGGCAAGGACAAGGCATTGCTGAACTGCGACATCTGGATTGTAGCGATCAAGCACGACTGATCCAGCTGCTAGGTAGCAGAAGCCGCCCCATGCGCTGATATGAGGTATGAGTTCCGGTGAGCCGCCAGGTAGTTCGTGCACTTGAATGACGGGATAGCTGACAAAGTCCCAATCGACTACCGTCAACGTGACAGTTGCCTCGCCACCGGTGCAGGGCAGCGAGCCGCTGAAGCTATATCGCCCATCTCGAGTTGGGAGCTGCTTGAAGCCCTGCGAGGTCATGAACCTAAGCAGGGCGGAAAGCGCCGTCTTACGCGGCTGGCCCATTGGTCAGCCTGCCTTGGTTGCGCCTACCGCGGGCGCAGCGACACGAACAGGGTCAACCGAACGAACCTCGGCAGCAGTGTCCACCGAAACCAAGGAAGGCTCGTTTGCTATGCGTTCTCCGAACTGTCCCCTCATGTTCTGGATTGCTGATGCGATCAATCCTTGTCCATAGTGGCGGCTAGAGTGGATAGCCTGATAGAGCTCGCGTGCTTTTTCAGCGGCCTGAGTCCTTCTGGCTGCATCAAGGCGATTGAAGTCCTCTTCGCCGAAATCGATTCCGACTTCTCGAACTTCTCCCGACAACTTCTGAGCAAGAACTTGGGCGGCGCTTTCGAGAGCGAGATCGTCTCTTCCTCGAATCGGCTTGAACGATTGCGAAGCGATGATCATTAAAAGGACGGAAGAGGGGCCGCCGGTTTCCCAGTTGTGATCGCGCCATGCCTTCAGGTACCGGCATACACGACGCAACTGGTCAGTATGCTCAGTGACGCGATCATCAAACCAATTCGCGACCTGCTCAGGGTCGGACTTTTGCCAAGTGCCGTCGCGCTTCGCCACGTGGATCTCATCCATCAACACCCAGAAGTCGTTGGGCATCTCGCCACTCTCAGAGTAATCCTCCAGTCCAGCGCTTTCGCGCAGATAGTTGGCGCTAGCTTTTGAAGAGTCCATGGCAGCTCGTTCGGACACGTGCTGGAACTTCTCTTCAGGTGCTGCGTACAGCGGAAGGTCAACATGCCCCCAACTGGCTATCTTGACGCGTGCACAGCGATTATTGGTGCGATCCAGAACCCAAGGGCGCGTACGGCATAGCTCGGCCAGTGAATGCTCGACAAACTCGAAGTAGAGCTTTGCCATCTTTCGCGGAGGCGAAGTGTCCTCCCAGGCGGTCACCGGCAAGTACACTCCGAAGTCCCAGTCCATCTCCTGTGGCGGAAGATGCGCCCCTTGGATGCAGGTTCGGTAGGCCCATGAACCTTGCGTACGGAATCGCGGGGACACCATATGGGACATTCCCAGGATCGTAACCGTCGCATCCCGAATGCTCTTACGAAGGTGATCGCGAATGATGTTCTTCGCCTCCTGCAGCTGACGCTTCTGATCGTCGGTAGGCGTGATGACCTTATCCAAGCTAATGGGGTTGTCGTCGTTTAGAAAGAGCTTGTGCAGGTTAAGCATTGATGACTCCTTCTTCGACTGCCTGGGGGCCGTAATAGAACTTAGGATTCTGAGCCGCACTTTTAAGAAGCTCACGGAGGACTGGGTTGCCAAGCGCGACTTTCGATGACTGGCGAGCGGCGCCGATCAGTGCTTCTTGCGCTGCGTAATCAGTCTTGTCGAGGGCAACTGATCTCGCCTTTTCATCGGTCAAAGGTTCGTCGACGTGGTGATATTGACCGGCTTTGACCCTGTGAGAGAGCATTGAGTGAACTAGGGACTCTTGCGACGAAATCGCGATTCCGAACAGGCGTTGTGGCGTATTCACTGGGTTGAATCCACCCCAGTCCAACGTTCCTCCCGCACGCCCAGAACTTGGATCAACGGTGAACCGGGATGACATCGTGCCTACCGACAGAACGTGGATCTCATCCCTTTTCGCACCGAGGTAGTGTTGCGCTTCATGTACAGCCAAGAGTCCAGGAGCATTGGCAAACAGGCCCCCGTCGATGAATTGGCGATTGTCAAAGCAATGCCGCGGGAAGTAACCGGGCGCTGCGCTGGTTGCAAGCGCGACATCGGTCGCCGCATACGCGTGGTCCCTGGTTAGATCGGGGTGATGGGGCGTCTTGAACAGCACGGGTACCCCGTTGCTGTAGTCGATGGCTGGCACGATAACTCTTCGGCTGCAGTGCCCCAGCGTTTTCTGCCCGAAGAGATTCTCTCCTCGAAGAAGGTCCAGCAACGCGAGCTGTGTGTACTTGGAGCGCCAAATGCCCCCGAGGGAACTTCGTGCTTTGAAGATCTCATGCCCATGGGCCGTGAAAAGCTCAACCATCCGAGCAGCAGGAACTTCAAGCGATAGAGCCAGCGCCAGAATCCCTCCGATGGAGGTGCCTGCGATTAGGTCGAATCGGGAGGCGATGGGCGCTTGGATATGGGCTTCAAGGTCAGCTAGCACTTGAGCTGTGTAAAGCCCCCTGAACCCCCCGCCAGATAGAGCCAGTATCCTGAAAGGGTTCGAGGCGGTGTCAACGATCGGGTCCGAGGGGGGCGAGACGTCCCCCAATCCCGCGCCAGTAGATGAGTACTGCTGAGTCACGTCCTGTTTCCCCCTGAGAAGGTCACTTTCCAGCAACTATCAGGTCCAGGAGTCTCAAACGTTGCGACGAGACTTCCTTGACCGCCTTCTCATTGCATTGGTGATGCTCGTCACATCTTTCAAGGGGTCAGGAATCAAATTTTGACGTTCAGTTGGCGATGCTCCTGATCAACACCTCAAGCACGCTAGGTGCTTCAGCCGCCAGGGAAGGTCCGACGCATGCCCGGAATTCAATATGCCAATGATTGACGCTTTGAACGGCTCGCTTCCGCATGGAGCGACAATCAAACACGCAATTACACGAAAGATTGGCGTAAGCGACAATCTTTACGCCTCTGCATAACCCCTTTCACCCGCCCCTACCGTTCGTCGGCCCATGACTTCCGGGGGGTTGACTACATCTGTCGTCACGCCGACAGTAACTACACGTGTAGTCAATGGAGTGGTGTCATGCGCGGCAAGACCATCGGGGACCAGGAACTGGCCCTGCTGCAGTACATCGATGAACATGCGCCGGCCAGCGTCGGCGAGGTCGCCAGTGGCTACGGCGAGGCCCGCGGGCTGGCCCGTTCCACCGTGCTGACCATGATGGAGCGCCTGCGCGCGAAGGGGTATCTTCAGCGCCAGCAGCAGGACGGTGTCTACCGCTACCAGGCCACCCGTGGCCCGGAAAGCGTGCTGCAGGGCGCGGTGGCCCAGTTCGTCGACAACACCCTGCAGGGCTCGGTGTCGCCGTTCGTGGCCTATCTGTCGCAGCGCCAGCAGGTCAGTGACAACGAACTGGCCGAGCTGGAAGCGCTGGTCGCCGAACTTCAATCGCGTCGCCACGAGGGCTGAGCCATGGATACCACGATGCTGATCGCGTTGCTGGAACGGCTGGGCTGGACCAGCCTGAAGACCGCCCTGCTGGTGGGGCTGGTGTATCTGGTGTGCAAGCGGCTGCCAACGCTGTCGGCGGCCACGCGCTGCCGCCTGTGGTGGCTGGTGTCGCTGCAGGCCGTGTTCGGCCTGGCCTGGAGCCAACCGCTGCAGCTGGCCTGGCTGCCGGCTCCGGCCGAGGTGGCGATGACCACCACCGATCTGGCCGCCGATGCGATCTACCCGCTTGCGCCCGAAGCGTCGGCGCAGCTGCTGGCCGACGCGCCGATCGACCAGACCCACGACATCGCCGCGTCCATCGGTACGGGCGCATCGCCGCTGGCCGTGTGGGCACTGGCGCTGGCTGCGCTGTGGTTGTCGGGCGTGTTGCTGATGGCGTGGCGCACCTTCGGCGAATGGCGGCAGTGCCGCGCGCTGCTGGCCGCCTCGCACCCCTGCGAAGACGCTGCCCTGGTGCAGGCACTGCAACTGGCGGCCGATGCACATGGCCTGCGCCGGGCGCCGCGCCTGTGGATGAGTGCGCAGGTGGACGCACCGCAGCTGGTCGGGCCGCTGCGCCCGGTGCTGCTGCTGCCCGCCGGTGCCAATGCGCTGCAGGGCGACGCGCTGGACCTGGCGCTGACCCACGAACTGCAGCACCTGCAGCGCCGTGACCTGCAGTGGGGGTTGCTGCCGGCGCTGGCCCAGCACCTGTTCTTCTTCCATCCGCTGCTGCGCATGGCCGTGCGTGAATATGCGCAGGCCCGCGAGGAAGCGGTGGATGCGGCGGTGGTCGGTCAGCACGGTGCCAGCCGCCACGCCTATGGCCGCCTGTTGCTGCAGCTGGGCGTGGCACCGGCACCGCATCTGGGCGTGGCCAGCGCTGCACCCAGCACCACCAGCCTGAAGCGCCGCCTGCTTTCGCTGCAGCCGCGCCGCTCCTGCCCGCGCGTGCTGGCGGCGGCGCTGACCACTCTGGTCTTGGCGCTGAGCGTGGCACCGATGCAGCTGGTGGCCGCGCCGGTGCCGCCGGCACCGCCCGCCCCGCCGTCGCCGCCGACGGCGGTGGTGGCGCCCGCTGCACCGAAGGCGCCTGCCGCCCCGGCGCGTGCGCTGCCCGCCGTGCCCGCCGTGCCGGCACCGCCGGCCGCTCCCGCCGCGCCGCCTGCACCGCCGGCCCCGCCGGTCGATGAAGACGATGACGACAGCTTCACTACGGTGGGCCAGCTGCATCTGGGCAATGACATGGAGCGTGGCCACGTGTTGATCGACCACGGCCGCAGCTACGCCAGCGCCACCATCGACGACATCAAGCAGGCCCGCCGCGATGTCGGCCGCGAGGGGCCGGTGCTGTGGTTCCGCGAGGGCAACAAGCGCTACGCCGTGCGTGACCCGGCGCTGATCCAGCCGCTGCAGCGTGTCTACGCGCAATCGGCCGAAGTGGGCCGGCAGCAGGGCGAGCTTGGCCGCGAGCAGGGCGCACTGGGGCGCCAGCAGGGCGAACTGGGCCGCAAGCAGGCGGTGCATGCACGGGAAATCGCCCGCGTGGCGACGCAGGCGGCCAGCAAGGCCGTGCGCGCCACCGACATCAACCGTGACGCTGCGGCCGAGGCGGCACGGGCTACGCGCGGTGTGACCGACGATGCCGCGATTGCCCGCGCGGCCGACGCCGAAGTACGTCGTGCAATGCAGGACCTGCAGGACACGCACAGCCGCGATATCAGCGAGCTGGCCGATCAGCAGGCCCAGCTGGGCCTGCGCCAGTCCGCGCTGGGCAGCCAGCAGGCGGAACTGGGCGAACGCCAGGCCAAGTTGCAAGCGCAGGCGTCGGCGCAGGTGAAGCAGGTGATCGCCCGCGCCATGGCCAGCGGCAAGGCCCAGCAGCTGTAAGACCGCTTCGCTCGCCGGGCATGGCCCGGCGCTACCGGATCGATCGCGTCCGTGGTTACGGCGCGATCACATCAACCGCAGCTGGCGCGCTCGATCCTGTTCTGCGCATCCACCTGCACGGTGACCCGGTCCTGGCGGAAGTCCATGGTGACGGCCATGCCCGGCTTCACCACCCGCGCGTTGCGCGCGCCGCTGTCGGCCACCAGCTTCTTGATGGTGGCCTCGTCGGCGGTCTTGCCGGTGAACGCTTCCAGCGCCTCGGGACGGCACTCCTGCGGGCCATCGGAGACCTTGGCCGGCAGGCTGCCGGTATCGGCGGTGCTGTTGCCGCCGGCATGGCTGCAGGCAGCCAACGGCAGGATGGCGGCCAGCAGCAACAGGGAAGAAGAACGCATGGGCACGACTCCGCAGGATGGAATAACCGGCAGTGTCGCCGCTGCGCGTGTCAGCGGTGTCAACGCGGCCTGAATCCGTGCCGCGCTACTGCCCGACCAGCGCCAGGGTTTCGCGCTCGCGCTGTTCCTCGCGCACCAGCCGCTGCAGCAACAGGGCCAGGGTCACCACGTCCTGGTGGTTGTGCTCGGCCACCCGGCGCAGGTTCAGCGCGTCGCCGCCGCGCAGGTAGCGCAGCCACGCACCCGGTGCTTCCGAGCCTGGCAGGTCGTCCTCGCGTACTACGTGCAGCAGTTGGCGTTCGATGGTGGACAGCTTGCAGTTGTCCCAGGTGCCCCGGTAACGGCGGCGGGTGGGGTAGAGCAGGTCCACATGGTCCAGCGCGCTGATCGGATCGCGCTGCCGGGCCAGGCGGTAGCGGGCCTTCAGCAGCGGTGCGTCGTAGCTGCGGCCGTTGTAGCTGCAGAACACCGTGGACGGCTGCAGCCAGCCGGCAAAGGTGGCCAGCATGGCTTCTTCGGCGGCCATCGTGGACATCAGCAGCTGGCGGATGCGCAGTCCTTCGCCGCGCTGCGGGCAGGCATGCCAGTCGGCGGCGCCGATCATGAAGGCGCGGGTGCCGGTGCCGCCGGCCAGACCGGTGGTTTCGGTATCGAAGAACAGCAGGTCGCGTGCGGCCACGTACTGGCCATCGCGGCGGGCGAAGTCCAAGGACAGCGGCTGCGCCGGAATCGGCTGTGGCTGCAGCGATTCGATCAGGAACAGGCCCGGCGCGATTTCCTCGCCGGGCAGTTGCCGATCCTGCGCGCTGGCGCGTGCCGGTGCGGGACCGCCGCGGGTGCGCAGGCCCAGCAGGCGGTGCAGGCTGCCGACGTCGGGCCGCCGCAGCGGTGCCGCGGCAGCAACGGGTGCGGCCGCACCGGTCGGCTTGTGGCGGATTTCCTGTTCCACCCAGGCGAACACCGAGCGTTCGGCGGGCGGCTGCCGTGCATCGTTGGCGGCGATCGGGGCCGGCGCGGCGGGCGGTGTTTCCGCCACGGCCGGCGCGCTCGCCTTCGGGTCACCGGCCTGTTTGCGCAGCAGGCGCAGTTTGTCCAGGCTCAGGCTCACGGCGCCAGCAGTTCCATCGGGTCGCGCGTGGTCACCACTGCATCCGGCACGTGCTGGCAGGCGTCGGCATCGAACAGATCCAGCACGCGCAATGCCAGCGCACGCGGTGATGTCTCATCTTCTTCCTGCGCGGCCAGCACCGGGCCCACGCAGGCCGGGCAGCCGGCCTTGCAGTCGCAGCGCTGCACCAGTTCGCGCGCGCGCTGCACCAGCTCGGCCTGGCGCTGCCACAGCGGCTCGCTGAGGCCGACGCCGCCGGGGAAATTGTCGTACAGGTATACGGTGGGCACGAACTCCTGCAGCAGTTCCACCACGCCGGGGTCGCCATTGCTGCCGCGCAGCTGGCCACGGCCGCTCTGGTCGGCAATCGCGAACCACGCACCATCGCCGTTGCCGACTGATTTCTGCAGATCACGCGCGTCGGCCATCACCGCCACGGTGGCGACGATGTGCAGTGCATAGGCCGCGCCGAGGAACCCATCCAGCGCATCCTGCTTGCTGGCGAACGCGCGCAGCAGCAGCGCCTGCGGCAGCTGCCACCACACCGCGGTGGTGTGCAGTTCCTGGTCGGGCAGGTTCACCGGCCCGTAGCCGATGTTTTCGTGGGTGTAATAGCGGATCTTCTTGTAGCCGGCCACGCGGCGCACCACGTGCACTTCGCCATGGTGCGAATCGCCACGACCGGCCACGCCACCGTCGAAGCGGTCCAGCACCTTGAGCTTGGTGAAGTCGATGCTGTCGGTGTAGTAGTCCACGTGGGTGCGGGTGACGTAGGCCTTGCGGCCCTCCCAGTCCAGTGTTTCCACCTGGTACGGAGTGGACTGCACCATGTGGATGGCGCCTTCGTACAGGGTGAGCGCGGCGGCGGAGTAATCCACTTCGGCAATGATCTGCTGGCGGCCATCACTGCGGTCGACCACCACGAAGTTGCCATCGGCCACCGCGCGCAGGCTGACCGCGTTGGCCGGATAGCTGTCGGCGATCCATTCCCAGCGCTCGCCTTCGCGATGGATCACCTCGGTTTCGGCCAGCGCTTCCAGGAATACTTCCGGGTCGATCGGGCCGAAGCCATCGCCGACCCGGAACGGCAGTTCGAAGGCGGCACAGCGGATGTGGTCGAACAGGACCAGCGGCTGGTCCGGCGCGATGCGCGCGTGCTCGGGCGAGGCTTCGGCGAAGAAATCCGGATGGCGCACCACGTACTGGTCCAGCGGCTGCGAGCTGGCCACCATCACCCCCAGCGCGGGCTGCTGGCGGCGCCCGGCGCGGCCGAAGCGCTGCCAGGTGGCGGCCACGCTGCCGGGGTAGCCGTTGAGGATCACCACGTCCAGGCTGCCGATATCCACGCCCAGTTCCAGCGCCGAGGTGCTGACGATGCCGTCGATGTTGCCGGCACGCATGGCCCGTTCGGTCTCGCGGCGTTCGGTGGGCAGGTAGCCACCGCGGTAGGCGCGGATGCGCGGCGGCTTGCGCGGGTCGTGGTCGAAGATGTCCTTCAGGTACTTGGTCAGCACTTCCACCATCAGCCGGGTCTGCGCGAACACCAGGGTCTTCAGCCCGGATTTGATCGCGATGCGGGCGATGCGGTTGCTCTGCGAACGTGCCGACGCACGCAGGCCCAGGTCCGGGTTGATCACCGGCGGGTTCCACAGCAGCACCTGCTTGGGCCCGCTGGGCGCGCCGGATTCGGTGATGGCGGTGACCGGCGCCTCGATCAGCGCTTCGGCGTGCGCCTGCGGGTTGCCGATGGTGGCCGAGCACAGGATGAACTGCGGTTGCACGCCATAGAACGCGCAGATGCGCTTGAGCCGGCGCAGCACGTTGGTGACATGGCTGCCGAACACACCGCGGTAGGTATGCACTTCGTCGATGACGATGTAGCGCAGGTTCTCGAAGAACTGCGCCCACTTGGTGTGGTGCGGCAGGATGGCCTGGTGCAGCATGTCCGGGTTGGACACCACGATGTCGCCATGCAGGCGGATCGCCTGGCGCGCATCGCCGGGGGTATCGCCATCGAAGGTGAAGGCCTTCACGCCCAGATCGCCGGCGCGGTTGAGTTCCAGCAGTTCGGCCACCTGGTCCTGGGCCAGCGCCTTGGTCGGGAACAGGTACAGCGCCTTGGCCTTGTCCTGCATCGCCGCGCTGACCACCGGCAGGGTGTAGCACAGCGACTTGCCGCTGGCGGTGGGGGTGACGATGGCCACGTGCTCGCCGCGCTGGCTGGCCTCCCAGGCCTGCGCCTGGTGGCTGTACAGCTGCTCGATGCCACGCGCCTTCAGTGCAGCGGCCAGGGCCGGCGGCACTGCATCGGGAATGGGTGCGTAGCGGCCCTCGCGGCCGGGAATGGCGAAGCTGCCGGTGATGCGGTCGTGGTAGCGACGCTGCAGGCGCGCGCTGAGCAGCGCGCCATCGCGCGCGGGCAGGCCGTCGCGGGTGGCGAGCTTCTGCTCGGCATCGGCGGTGCGCTTGGCGAGTTCGTAGGCCATGGGGAGCAGGGGGACGGTTTGCGAGGGGTGACATGGCACCACAGATGGGTCTCAGGGTGTGAGACCGCAGGCCGGGATGCAGTAAACCATTCAGTGCGGGGGCCATCGTCGGCTGAACGCCGGCAGCGTTGCCAACGAAATCTGAAGCTGCCCTGCGTATGCTCGAAGACTGGACACACCTCACAGGGCAATGGCTGTGGCACGACGGATACTGCAGGGAGCACTTCTGGCCGGCATGATGCTGGCCGTCACCACCCACGCTCAGCAGGCGTCCGCGCCGCCGGGCGACGCTACCGTGCAGACAGAACCGGTACCGGCGCCGGACAGCGTGACCACGCTGGGCGAGGTGCGCGCGCTGAAGCCGGAAGACGACCAGCCGCTGGACCTGTACCGCTTCAAGAACCCGGTGAGGTTCGGCGACAACCGCTTCAGCCGCGACTGGAAGGAACCGCCTACCCCGGAGCAGGTCAGCCTGGGCGGGGGCTACATCATGATGGGCGTGGTCAAGGGCGTGCTGGCCGCGGGCCGCGGGCTGAACAAGCTGACCGGCGGCCCGGACCAGATCCAATCGGCCATTGCACGGCCGCCACCGGAACTGAGTGCCGATCAGCAGCGCCGCGCGTTGCAGTTCTGCCAGCAGCAGGATGGCTGCGGCGCACCGCCACAAAACTAGGCGTTATCCTGCGCGCTCGTTCTTCTGCGAGGTTGTCTGGATGCTGCTGCGTTCCGTGTTCCTGCTTGCCCTGTGCAGCCCGTCGCTGGCGATGGCCAGCGATCTGGCCGACGACGGCTCATGCCGCAACGGCGGTTTTCCCTCCCAGCAGTCGGACTTCGCCGTGGCCAAGGTGGTCGGCACGCAGCGCCTGTACCTGCTGGGTGACATGGACGGCTGCCCGGCCAAGGGCGAGCCTGCATGCCGCCAGCGCAGCTATGTGGTGAGCGGCGATACGGTGGTGACCGGTCGCGATCTGGGCCCCTACCGCTGCGCATTTTTCCCCAACAAGGTGGGTGGCAGTGCCGGCTGGGTCGAGCGCAGCAAGCTGCAGCCCCTGCCGCAAGTGACGCCGACCCTGCAAGGCTGGGTGGGGGACTGGAAGGACAGTGACAACGGCCTGCAGATCCGTGTGCGTGGCGGCCAGCTGCAGGTGGAAGGCGATGCCTACTGGCCGTCGGCCAATCCGTCGCTGGAAGAACGGCCGGGTGGGCCGCACATCGGCGCGGTGAGCGCATCGGCCACCCCGCGCGGAAGCCAGGTGGAGTTCGTCGAGGACACCTGCACGGTGCACGCGCAGCTGCTGGGCGATGTGTTGGTGGTGTCGGACAACAGCGAGTGCGGTGGCATGAACGTGCGGTTCAACGGCGTGTACCGGCGCGCGGGCAAGCGATGATGTGATGGAGGGGGTCAGAGCCCTTTCGCGCGCGAAAGGGATCCGACCCCGTGGCCGATGCGGCCTTGCCCTGCAGTAGATCCACGCCATGCGTGGAGGGGGGTCAGAGCCCTTTCGCGCGCGAAAGGGATCCGACCCCGTGGCCGATGCGGCCTTGCCCTGCAGTAGATCCACGCCATGCGTGGAGGGGGGTCAGAGCCCTTTCGCGTGCGAAAGGGATCCGACCCCGTGGGCTTCATTGCCGGCGTTCCAGCCACCACAGCAGCGATGCGCACAGCACGAACGCCAACCACCACGGCCAGCGCGAGCCGGGTACCGCTTGCATCGCCTGGCTGCGGTGGGGCGTGGTGGTTGCCAGTGCCTGCACGGTGGCGTCGATCACGGCCTGTTGGTGCAGGGCCGATGCATCCTTGGCATCGAACACGTAGCGCCAGACCGTAGCGTCGCCGTGCTGCAACCGCTGCCAGCCGGCGGCCTGCGGCCACCAGCCGGCGCAGCGCATTGACGATGTGGCGGGATCAACCACCAGCGGCACACCGGCGTCCTTCGTATCGAACGCCTGCAGCGGTGCCTGCACGCCACACAGGGCAACGCGCTCGCCCAGCCAGGCCTGCGGCTGCGGCGACCACAGTGCATCGCCGCTGGTCTGCGCGCGGGCCACGGTGGCCAACACCGTGCTCCACAGTTCGCCATGGCGATCATCGCGCCCGGCCAGCACCCAGCGCCAACTGTCGGTGAGCGGCAGCAAGCCGATGCGGCCCTTGCCGATGCCGTGCCAACCCCCGATCGATGCCCCCTGCCGATCCTGCAGCAGCGCCGTGCTGCCAGGCGACTGCAGGGTCAAGGCTTCCAGTGTGGGGAGCGCGGCAGCGTGCGAGCTGCGGTCCGCAGCTTCGCCGTCGGCGGTCGGCAGGGTTCCCGCCGCCAGCGGACCCCGGCGCGCGGCAAGGATCGCGCTGTCACCGTCGCCCGGCAGTTCCAGCGCATGGCTGCTGCCATCGCCCTGCACCGGCAGGCCCAGATCGCGCAGGCGCTGCCGCGCGCTGGCCGAGGGCGCGGCAGCGCTACGTATCAGCACACCCAGGCCGTCGCGCAGGGCCTGGCGCACGGCGGCCAGCTGCCCTGCGCTCAACGCCGCCAGGCTGCGTTCGTCCAGCAGCAGCAGGTCGCTGCGCGCCAACGTGGCGGCATCGAGCGGCACCGCGCCATCGCCCACGCTGAGGCCGGCGCCGGTATCGGCCTGCACCTGCACGCGCAGGCCCGCATCGGTGGCCCAGCGCCGCAGATACTTCAGTTCCGGTCCGGGGGCGCTGGCACGCACCAGCAGGCGTAGCGGAGCCGCCGGCAAGGTCTGCTGCGGTACCGGCACGCTGTCCAGCACATGGCCTTCGGCATCCAGCAGGCGCAGGCGGAATACGCTGCGGCCTTCGGCACGGGCAATGCCACTGAGCTGCGCGCGGCCATCGTCGGCAACCGCTATGCGGTCCACCACGCTGTCGGCCGGGTCCAGCAGCTCTGCCTTGGCATGTGCCACGCCGCGCGCGCGCGCCTGCACCTGGAAGCGCGCCCCCGGCGCGACGTCAGCGGGCGCGGACAGCGCGATCCAGCCGCGCGGCGCGGGGCCTGCTTGCCAGCGCGTGTCCGCTGGCAGCAGCGCATCGCGATCGCGTGCCTGCAGACCGGCACCCACCAGGGTGAGCGTGGCGGCCGGGTGCTGGCGCAGTGCCGTGGCCAGGTCGGGCACGCGCTGCGCGCCGGCGACATCGGCGGCTTCCGGCAGCAGCAGGGTCGTGCCGGCCGGCAGTGGACCGGCGGTGTCCGCGCCGGCACCGAGCACCACCAGCCCGCCGGTGGGCTGCTGCTGGCTGGGGGGCAGCAGGCAGAAATACAGCAACACCGTGGCAATGGCCTGCAGCCCCAGCCGCACCGCACGACGGCCGCGATGCACGGTGGGTGTGCGCAGTTGCAGCAGGCTGGCGACAATCACGATGAGCGCCAGGGCAGCGGCCAGCCACAGGTTCAAGGTGCTGGCATTCATGGCTGCGCCTCCAGCGCGTCGAGGTAGCGCTGGCCCATCGGGTCGGCCGCACGGCGCCGCATCACCTGTGGCAGCGGACGCTGCAGCGCACGCCACAGCTGCGCGCGCAGGCGTTGGCGGCAGTCGCCGCAGTCGGGTTCGATGCGCAGCTGCTCGATCGCGGCGGCCAGGTCCAGTGCATCCGGCAGAAAGGCGGCGTTGCGCTGCTGCCAGGCGGCCAGCGCATCCAGATCCGTTGCGCCGCTGTCATCCCCCAGGCGTTGCCAGGCCTCGACGATGGCCGGGTCCGGCGGTGTGCGCGCGGCCAACGGCAGTCCGCGGCTGGCCAGTCCGGCGCGGTCACCGCCGAGGCGGCGGCCCTCATCGATGGGCGGCAGCTCCGGGCCGACGCGGGCCAGGTAGATGCGTTCGGCCTGCTGCACCTGCTTGATGAACGCCAGTGCCTTGTAGGCGAACGGCAGCGCATGCTCCGGGCGGCCCTGGCGCAGCTCGCCTTCGGCCGACCACATCTGGTCCAGCGCGGCCTTCAACGTGGCGCGGGTCTGCGGGTCGAGCAGGGTGGCCGCCTCGGCGTGGTCGTGGGTGTGGCCGTACTCGGAAAGCACGTCGGTGGCGCTGCCGAACAGCGGCGGCGCATCGGTGCCGCCGGCGGTGCCGCCGTGGTCATGCCCGTGATCGTCGTGCGCGTCGGCGGCCGCGCCATGGTCGTGGTCGTGATCGTCGTCGTGCGCTGCTGCGGTGGGTGCATCGCTGGTGGGCAGGTCACTGGTCGGCGGCGGTTTGGGCGCCCCTTCGCTTTCCTCGCCCAGGAACTGGCCATAGCGCAGGCGCAGGATGCGCTGGTCGACACCGATCGCGTCGCTGCGCTTCACCAGGTCGTCGGCGGCCAGGCTGCGCCGCTGCCGGATCAAGGCCTCGGCATCGATGATGATCTGCCGCTGGCTGCGGAAGTAGGCAGGAAGGGTCTTCTTGATGCGGCCTTCCAGTTCGGCGGTCAGCGCCACCTCCGTGCTCGGCAGGCGCAGGATCACGCTGCTGCTGCGCCCGATCTGCGCGGTGGGCGCGTGGTTGTCGCGCACTTCCAGCTGGGCGATCACATCATTGCCCGGCTGCGCGCCCAGTGCGGCCAGATCGAGGGTGTGGGCGAAGCGCCGCGCGATGGCCTCGCCGCTGCCGGTGAGGGGGATGCTGCGGCGAACGAAGGTGATGTTCTCGCCACTGCCCTGGGTGAGGGTGATCGACAATGTTGCCTGCGCGGCAACGCCGTAGTCATCGCTGGCCTCGAAGCGCAGCGTCCAGTGGCGCTGCCCGGCGGCGCCCAGCACCAGGCTGGTGGCGGGCTCCAGCACACGCACGCTGGGCACGCGGTCGGCCACCACATCCAGGCGGTGCAGTCGGGTTCCGGCCAACGCCGGTTCGGTCATCACCCGGTAGAGGACCGGGGTGCGTGCCACATCCTCTGCCAGCCAGTGGCCCTGCTGTTCGCGCAAGGGCAGCTGGCGGCCATCGTGGAACTGCAACCAGGCCTTGCTTGGCGCATGGTCGAAGCGCAGCGACCACGACAGGCGGCTGCCGGCAGCAACCTTGGCGTCCAGCGCGTTCTGGGTGAGCGTGGCCTGGCCGGTATAGGCCGGTGCGTCGATCCGCAGTCTGCTGGAAACCAGGCGCGGGGCGCCTGCCGCAGGGGCCTGCGACGGCGCAGCCACGGGGGCGGCATCCGGGGGCGGACCCGGACGCGGCCAGCCCAGTGCCAGCAGTGCCATGGCCAGGCCTGCGATCCAGCACACCGCCAACGCCCTGCGTGGCCAGCGCGGCCGCAGTTCCGGCATCGCACGTTCCAGCGCGGCGAGCACATGCGCGCGCTGGCGCTGTTGCAGGGGATTGAGCGTGGTGACATCGGCAAACAGCAGATCGGCGCTGTCTTCGCTGCTACCGCTGCCATCCAGCTGGCGCTGCAGCCATTGCCGGTCCAACCGGCGGCCGCGCGCGGTGGCAAAGGCCGCGCAGGCGAGCAGACTGAGAGTGCCCACGACGCAGGCGACGTCGAAGCCCGCCGTGCGCAGGGCCAACGCGGTAGCGGCCAACGGCCACGGCAGGCCCAGCAGCAGGGTGATGAGCGCGCGGCGCCGTCGTGCGCGCTGCCAAGCATGCTGCAGCAGCTTCATGCGGCTGCTCCGCGTCGGGCGCGGCTGGCCATGCCGCGCTCCAGCGCGAACAGCAGCACGATGCCCAGCAACAGCCACGTGGTCGGTTCGCGCACCGGCGGGGTGGCCGCTGGCAGGGCAGCCTGTCGCGGCGCATGGTTGCGCGCGTCGGCCAGCTGCGGCGACGGTGGCGGTTGCAGGGCCAGCAGCAGGGCGCGCGGCAGCTGCGGATCGCGCAGCGCGGCGTTGCGGGCGGCATTCCAGTCGCCGGGCAGCGACAGCAGGCGGCCGTGGCCGACGCGCTGCTGCCACAGCAGCGGTGTGCCGTCGACGGCGTGCAGCACAACGCTTGCTGCCGCGCCAGGTTTGCCCGCGGTCAGCACGCTGCCGCCTTCGCCCAGCCACGCCTGCCAGTGGCTCGGCAGTGGTGCGTCGCGGCTCCAGACGCCGATCTCGCCGCGTTCGGGAAGTGCAGCCGCTGCCAGCGCGTCGGGCAGTGCCTGCGTGCCCCACGCGCGCTGCAGTGCGCCCAGCCAGTGCTGGGCCGTGGCCGATGCGTCGCGGTCTACGCGCAGGCGTGGCGGTGTCGGCGCAGGTTGCAGCGGGCTGGCCGGCACCGGCTGTGGACGCCACTGCACCTCACGCGACAACTGCAGGCGCGCGCCATCCAGGCCGGGTAGGGGATCGGGTACGTGCACGGTCAACGCGGTACCTGCCGGCAGCTGTGCGTCCAGTTCGCGCAGCAGGCTGGGCACGGACGCGCTGGAGGCAGGCGGCGCTTGATCGATGGCAGGGAAGCCGGGCGCCAGCCAGTGCCAGTGGCGGTCCTGCCCCGTACCCCGCAGCGCGGCAGCGTCCAGGCCCGGGGCCACCACCGTCCATGCTGCAGGGGCGGCAGCAGGGCCGGTCAACGCCGGCCGTGCCAGCAGCAGGGCCAGGGCGGCCAGCAGCAGCAGACGTACCAGCAGCAACGGCCAGTCATCGAAGCGGATGCGCTGGCGTGGGCGGATCTGCGCGCGCAGCCAGCGCAGGGCGGCGAAATCCAGTGGCGTATACGGATGACGGCGGGCGAGATGGATCAGCAGCGGCAGCAACCAGGCAGCGAGTGCGGCCAGGCCCAGCGGGAACAGCAGGTTCATGCGCCGCCCCCGCGTCCGAACAGCACCTGCAGCGGCTGGTCCAGCGGCTGGTCCAGCCAGCCGGTCGCGCTGGCGATGCCGCTGGCCTGCAAGCGCGACTGCAGGGCGCTGCGGGCAGCGGCAAAGCGCCGCAGGTAGTCGGCACGGATGGCGGTGCCATCACCCAATAGTTCGTCGCCGGTCTCGGGATCGCGGAAGCGATGGCCGGCGTCGAACGGGAAGTCACGTTCGTCGGCGGTCAGGATCTGCAGCAGCGCCACTTCACGGCGCGCGCTGGCTAGTTGTTCCAGCAGCACGATACCGGCCTCGTCGAAGCCATCGCCGATGGCCAGCAGCAGGTCGCCGGGGCGCACGCGTTCCCACAGCGGGCGCAGGCGCTCGCTCAGCGGCCAGCCGCCACGTGCCTGCAGCGCCTGCAATTGCAGATACACACGGTCGCGCTGGCGCGCAGCGCTCGCGGATGGCACCAGCTGCAGGCCGTCGCCATTGATCGCCAGCAAGCCGAAGCGGTCGCCCTGCTGCAGCGCCAGTTCAACCAGGCACGCCGCTACACCACGCATATGGTCCAGCCGCGTGCGCTGTGGTGCTGCACGGTCGGCCTGGCCAGCCGAGGCCGTGGCATCGAGCAGCAGCCAGACGGTGATCGGGCTCTCGCGTTCGGACTCGCGCACGAAAAAGCGGTCCGAGCGCGCGTACAGCTTCCAGTCGATCTGGCGCAGTTCGTCGCCGGGCTCGTAGGCGCGGTACTGGGCAAACTCCAGGCCGGCACCGCGGCTGCGGCTGGCATGCTGGCCGATGCCGCTTGCGCCGCTGGCCAGGCGTGGCCGCAGGCGCAGCATGCGCAGGCGCGCACGCAGGTCCGGTGGCAGGGTCAGCGGCGCAGCAGTGCTCACGCGCGGATCAACCGGGGAACGGCACGGCCTGCAGCAGCGCCGCCACCACATCGTCGGCGCGCTTCTGCTCGGCCTCGGCGGCGAAGGACAACAGCAGGCGATGGCGCATGACCGGCGCGGCCAGTGCCTGCACATCCTCGCGGGTGGCGGCGAAGCGGCCCTGCAGCAGCGCCCGGGCCTTGGCCGCCAGCACCAGCGACTGCCCAGCACGTGGGCCGGCGCCCCACTTCACCCATTGGTTGATCGCTGCCGGTGCGCCGTCGCCGGGCCGGCTGGCGCGCACCAGGCGGGTGATCCAGGCCAGCACATCGGGGCTGACATGCACCTGGCGCACCGCGGCCTGCAGCGCGATCACCGCGTCGGCATCCATCACCTTCGGCACCGCTTCGGTGGCACCACCGGTGGTCTGTTCCAGGATCTGCCGTTCCTCGTCCTCGCTGGGGTAATCGACCAGCACGTGCAGCAGGAAGCGGTCCAGCTGCGCCTCCGGCAGCGGGTAGGTGCCGGCCTGCTCGATCGGGTTCTGCGTGGCCAGCACGAAGAAGGGTGCAGGCAGCGCATAGGTGGTGCCCGCGTAGCTGACCGTGCGCTCCTGCATGGCTTCCAGCAGCGCGGCCTGGGTCTTGGGCGGGGTGCGGTTGAGTTCGTCGGCCAGCAGAAGATTGGTGAAGATCGGGCCCTGCTGGAAGCGGAAGTGGCGATGGCCGGTGCCGTGGTCTTCTTCCAGCAGTTCAGTGCCGAGGATGTCGCTGGGCATCAGGTCGGGGGTGAACTGCACGCGCCGGAACTGAAGCTCCAATGCCTGCCCCAGCGAGCGCACCAGCAGGGTCTTGCCCAGGCCCGGCGCACCTTCCAGCAGGCAGTGGCCGCCGGCCAGCAGGCCGATCAGAAGCTGCTCGACCACGGTGTTCTGGCCAACGACCGCGCGTGCAAGCGCCGCGCGCAGATCGTGCAGGCGCGGCAGCAGGGAATCGAGGTCGGGGGAGCTCATGGGCGTACAGGTCCTGTCAGTTGTTCAATGCGTACATCACGATGTTGACGCCGAAGCGGGTGTTGTCTTCGGCCAGGAAACGCTTGTTGCGCCAGTCGTAGTCCCATTCGCAGCCGTAATCCTTGTTGCTGTAGAGCACGCCCAGGCGGCCGTCGACCTCGATGCCCTTCAGGTAGTCGTGCACCAGGTCGTCGCCCCAGCCGTTCAATTCGAAACTGGTGGCGGGTGGGCCCTCGGGAAAGCGGAAGAAGCTGCGGTAAAGGGCGTGGCTGTTGGGCAGCTTCTGCAGTGCCTTCGGCCCGAACAGGCGTGCCATCTGCGCCTCGAACGAGGTGGCGAACAGGCCGTCGATGTCATGGTTGCAGTCATCGACGAAGACGAAGCCGCCGTTGCGCACGTAGCGCACGAAGTTCTGCCGCTCGGCGGCGTTGAACTCGACCAGCGTGTGCCCGGCCAGGTAGCAGAAGGGGGCTTCCAGCATGCGCGGATCGGCCAGGGCCACCACGTGTTCCTGGGGATCCACGCGCAGCGAGGTGTAGTCGATCAGCGAAGTGATGAGGTTGGACGGCATGCGCGCATCCACGTCCCAATCGCCCGAGTCGTATTGCAGGCGGGTGAACCAGAAGTCGTAGCGCGAACTGCGCGGGCCCGCCTGCGCCCAGGCCGGCAGCGCCGCCGCCGAAGCGGCAGCGGCCAACCAGCGCAGGCAGGCCCGGCGATCCATCAGACGGCGTCGGACAGCGAGGTGAAGGTGAAATCGCGCAGCTTCATCGGCGGGATCATCATCACGAAGCTGGATTCATCACCGGCCACGCGCACCGGCTTGCCCAGCTCTTCGATGTTGTTGAGCATGATCACCGGCGATTCGTTGAAGCGGAAATTCTTCACCGGGTGCTTGATCTGGCCGTTCTCGATGTAGAAGGTGCCATCGCGGGTCAGGCCGGTCAGCAGCACGGTCTGCGGATCGACCATGCGGATGTACCAGGTGCGGGTGACCAGGATGCCCTTCTGGGTGCCGCGCACCAGCTCGGCGGTACTCTTCTCGCCGCCGCTCATCAGCAGGTTGCCCGGCGTGGCCTTGGCGGTCTTGCCCTGCTTCTGCGCCCAGAAGCGCGAGTAGTCCAGGTTGGCCACCTTGCCGTTCTCGATGATGGCCATGCGCTCGCGCGGCATGCCTTCGCCATCCCACGGCAGCACCGGCGCTTCCGGATGCCACGGATCGGCGTACATGTTCACGCGCGGGTCGTAGACCTGCTCGCCCAGCTTGTTGCCACCGCCCTTCTTCGACAGGAAGCTGCGGCCTTCGTCGGCCGAGCGGGCGCTGAAGAAGTTCATCATGAAGCTGATCAGGCCGGCCGCCGCTGCCGGTTCCAGGATGACCGTGTACTTGCCCGGTTCCAGCGCCTTGGCCTCGGCCGATTCGGTGGCCTTGCGCATGGCGATGCGGATGTCCTGCTCGGCCTTGAAGTCGGCGGCATCCTTCAGGTTGCGGCCGACCCAGCCCGAACCGCGGCCGTCCTCGGTGCGCACGGTGCAGGTGTAGTCGAAGCTGGTGGTGCGCTGGTAGCCGAAGTTGCCATTGCTGTTGGCCGTGGCATAGAAGCCCTGGCCATCTTCCAGGAAGCCAGCGGCGATCAGACCGTTGCCACGGCACGGGGCGATCGAATCGGCCGCGACCTTGGCCCGGAAGGCCGGGTCGATGGCCGCGGTGGATTCGCTGAAGGTCGGGCTCGGGCGGTAGCTCTGCTTGCCGATGGCCGGCATGAATTCCGGGTTTTCCGGGGCCAGGCGGGCCAGGTCTTCGGCACGGCGCACCACGCGTTCCAGCGCGGCATCGTCGAACTCGTTGATCGAAGCGGTGCCCACGCGCTTGCCGAAGGCCACGGTGACGGCCAGTTCGGTGTTGTCGACAATGCCGCTGGTGGACACGTTGTTCAGCGCGAAACGGATGTTGCCGTTGAGCGAACCAACCAGTACGGCGCTGCACTCATCGGCCTCGGACAGGGCGATGACCTTGTCGAGGATGGCCTTGGCCTGGGCTTCGGTGAAGATACTCATGGTGTAAGGGCTCCTGACCGGTCAGCCGAGGCTGCGTGCGGTGTTGATGACGTTGATGCCGTTGAAACGCGCGGTGGACGACCCGTGCGAGACCGCCGAAACCTGGCCTGGCTGGCCCTTGCCGTCGAAGAACGAACCGCCCAGGCGGTAGTCGCGCTCGTCGGCCACGGCGGTGCAGGCATTCCAGAACTCGGGCGTGCGGATCTGGTACGCCACGTCTTCCAGCATGCGGGTGATCTGCCCGTTCTTGATCTCGTAGAACAACTGGCCACCGAATTGCGCGTTGTAGCGCTGCTGGTCGATCGAGAACGAACCGTCACCGATGATGTAGATGCCGTTCTCCACGTCCTTGATCATGTCCGACACGCTCAGCGGGGTCTTGCCCGGTGCCATCGACACGTTGGCCATGCGCTGGAACTGCACGCTGGACCAGGAATCGGCGTAGCAGCAGCCATCCGATTCGCTCTTGCCCAGGATATGGGCCTGGTCACGGATGGTCTGGTAGTCCACCAGCTTGCCGTTGCTGATCAGGTCCCAGCGCTTGCACTTCACGCCTTCATCGTCATAGGCCACTGCGCCCAGGCTGCCCGGCTGGGTCTTGTCGGCGAAGATGTTGACCAGCTCGCTGCCGTACTGGAACTGCTGCTCGCGCTTGTCCAGGGTGGCGAAGCTGGTGCCGGCATAGTTGGCTTCGTAGCCGAGCACGCGGTCCAGTTCCAGCGGGTGGCCGATCGATTCGTGGATGGTCAGCCAGGTATGCGACGGGTCGAGCACCAGATCGTACTTGCCCGGCTTCACCGACGGTGCCTTCAGCTTCTCCTGCGCCTGCTTGGCGGCGGCGATGGCGTCTTCCTTCATGTCGTAGGACGAACCGTAGTTCACCACGCCATTGGGGGTCAGCACCTTGCCGCTGGCCGCACCGTCCAGGTACTCGTAGCCCAGGCCCATCGGCGCGGACAGCCCTTCGCGGGTACGGAACTTGCCGCTGGCCTTGTCGATGGCGGTGATGGTCATCGGCGCCCAGATGCGGTGTACGTCCTGGTCGATGTAGGAACCATCGGTGGAGGCGAAGTACTTCTGCTCGTTCACCAGGAACAGCATCGAGTTGACGAAGCTGGCGCCGGCGCCCAGGGCTGCGGCATTGACGTCCAGCAGCAGGTCGACCTTCTCCTTGATCGGCACTTCCATGGCGTTCTTGCGGATGGGCGTCTTCCATCTCACCTCGCCCACGCCCGGTGCCTTCGCCAGCTGTACCGGCGCGGTCTGCACGCCGGCGTTGGCCTTGGCAATGGCGGCGGCCTGCTGCGCGGCGCGGGCCACATCGGCCGTGCCCAGCGCATTGGTGGCCGCAAAGCCCCAGGCGCCGTTGACGATCACGCGGATGCCCACACCGGTGGACTCGGTGTTCACCACGTTCTGCACCTTGTCTTCGCGGGTGATCACGAACTGCCGCAGGTAGCGGCCGATGCGCACGTCGCAGTAGGTGGCGCCGGCACTGCGCGCGGCCTGCAGGGCGGCGTCGGCCAGGCGCTTCTTCAACGCCGGGTCCAGGCTGGACTGCAGCTGTTCGGCGGCGATGGCCTTGCCGAAGAAGGAGGGCACGATCAGGCCACCCGCGGTAAGCCCGGTCAGGGCCAGGAAGTCACGTCTTTGCAAGGCTGCTCTCCACGTCGAAGGATGGGAAGACTCAGGCGCCGAGACTGCGCGCGGTGTTGATGATGTTGATGCCGTTGAAGCGGGTGGTGGACGATCCGTGCGAGACCGCCGAGACCTGGCCAGGCTGCCCCTTGCCATCGAAGAACGACCCGCCCAGGCGGAAATCGCGTTCATCGCAGATGGCCGTGCAGGCATTCCAGAACTCCGGCGTGCGGATCTGGTAGGCCGCGTCCTCGACCATGCCGGTGATCTTTCCGTTCTTGATCTGGTAGTAGAGCTGGCCACCGAACTGCGCGTTGTAGCGTTGCTGGTCGATGGAATAGGAGCCCCGGCCGTGGATCCAGATGCCGTTCTCCACGTCCTTGATCATGTCCTCCACGCTGAGCGGCGTCTTGCCGGGCGCCAGCGAGACATTGGCCATGCGCTGGAACTGCACGCTGGACCAGGAATCGGCATAGCTGCAGCCATGGGAGGCATCGCGGCCCAGGATATGGGCCTCATCGCGCGTGGCCTGGTAATCGACCAGCACGCCATCGCGCACCAGGTCCCAGCGCTGGGTCTTTACCCCTTCGTCGTCGTAGCCCACCGCGCCGAGGCTGCCCGGCTGGGTCTTGTCGGCAAAGAAGGTGACGATGTCGCTGCCCCATTGGAAGCCGGCATCGCGCTTGTCCAGCGTGGCGAAGCTGGTGCCGGCGTAGTTGGCTTCGTAGCCCAGCACGCGGTCCAGCTCCAGCGGGTGGCCGACGTTCTCGTGGATGGTCAGGAACAGGTTGGACGGGTCCAGCACCAGGTCGTACTTGCCGGGCTTCACCGAGGGCGCCTTCAGCTTCTCGCGCGCGTGGCGGGCGGCGGCAATGGCGTCCTCGACCGGGTCGTAGGAGTCGCGGTAGGCGGTGATGCCGCCGGGCAGCTGCACCTTGCCGCGCGCATCGCCGTCCAGGAATTCGTAGCCCATGCCCATCGGCGAGGACAGCCCGGCGCGGGTGCGGAACTTGCCGCTGGCCTTGTCGATGGCGGTGGCGGTGAAGGGCAGCCAGATGCGGTGGATGTCCTGGTCGATGAACGAGCCGTCGCTGGAGGCGAAGTACTTCTGCTCGTTGACCAGGAACAGGGTGGAATTGATGTAGTCGGCGCCGGCATTCAGCGCGGCGGCATTGAGTGCCAGCAGCAGCTCGACCTTGTCCTGGATTGGCACTTCCATGGCGTTCCGGCGCACTGGCGTCTGCCAGCGCACCTCGCCGACGGCCGGGGTCGGGGCCAGTTGCACGGGGCGGGTCTGGATGGACGCGTTGGCGCGGGCGATGGCGGCCGCCTGTTCGACGGCAGCGCGGACGGCGGCTTCGGTCTGCTGGTGGGTGGCGGCGAAGCCCCAGGCACCATTGACGATGACCCGCACGCCCACGCCGGACGACTCACGGTTGGTCACGTTGCCGACCTGGTGTTCGCGGGTGATGACCGACTGGTTGAGGTAGCGGCCAATGCGCACATCGCAGTAGCTGGCCTTGGCGCTGCGCGCGGTGGACAGGGCCACCTCGGCCAGGCGCCGGCGCTGGGCGGTGTCGACCGGGGCCAGCAGCTGCTCGGCCGCGATCAGCCGCGAATGCGGCAGCACCAGGCCCGCCAGGCCCAGACCGGAAAAAGCCAGGAACTCACGTCGTTGCACAGCGTCTCTCTCTCACTCCCGTGCGGCTGGCAACGGGCCAGACCGATCACGTCCACTCCCCGACTTTCGCCAGCGCGGGGCATTGCGGCAAGTGACTGCAGTCATGGGTGGGGAGGGTTTCGGCAGGGCTTGCAGCCCTGCACCTGCTCAATGCAACGGCAACGGCCAAAGCCAGAGCGGGCATTCCGTGGGATGGCGGGGCGGTGTCGGATTGCGGGGACGCCGCAAGTACGTCCGTGTAGGCTTGGCCGCGGCATCCATGCCGCGGACACCCCGCAATCCGACACCGCCCCACCTCTGACAGATTCCTGCGGCTGTGGGAACTGCGATGGTTGTCCGCGCGGCTGTTGGTAGGTGTCGACCTTGGTCGACACATCTGTCAGATATCGAAATAAATCTGGGGTCAGATCGCGGTCAACTGTCGAAGGCGGGGTGGGTCCGGTTGAGGGGGTGTGAGCGGCATGGATGCCGCGACCAAGCCCCCATGGATGGGTTTACGGCGTCCCCCTCAACCGGACCCACCCCGCCAACCCACAGGAAACGAGCTTTTGCTGTTGCTTTGGCCGTTGCCGTTGCCTCTGCAGGTGCAGGGCTGCAAGCCCTGCCCAACAATCCCCCCTCGTGCACAATGGGCCGACTCCGCCCGGACCCCGCCCTGATGTCGAGCAAGCCGTATTCGGAAGCCTGCGAACGCAACCGCGAACCCATCGCCGCTGCGCTCGACCCGTGGATGGGCGACCGCCATCGCGTGCTGGAAATCGGCAGCGGTACTGGCCAGCATGCGGCGTTCTTCGCCGAACGCTGGCCGTGGCTGCGCTGGCAGCCCAGCGATCACCCGGACCACCTGCCGGGCATCGAGGCATGGCGTGCCGAGGCGGCCCTGCTGAACCTGTTGCCGCCGCTGGCGCTGCAGGTGGAACTGCCGCCTGCGCCGGGTCTCGCGGTGCCCGCAGGCAGCGCCTTCGATGCGGCATTCAGCGCCAACACGCTGCACATCATGGGCTGGGAGCATGTGCAGGCGCTGTTCGCCGCTCTGCCTCCGCTGCTGCGCCACGGCGCGCTGCTGGCCGTGTATGGCCCCTTCAACTATGGCGGCCGCTACACCAGCGACAGCAATGCGCAGTTCGATGCCTGGCTGAAGGCGCGTGACCCGCGCAGCGGCATCCGCGATAGCGAGGCCGTGCAGGCGCTGGCCACGGACAACGGCTTCACCCGCCTGCGCGATGTGGCGATGCCGGCCAACAACCGGCTGCTGCTGTGGCGGCTGGGCTGAACCGTCGGTAGTGCCGGCCGCTGGCCGGCACGCCCCTGTTCCGTGGCCTTACGCCACCTGCACAATATGCAGCGCCTTCGGGTTGCGCCACTGTGCCAGCAGCGCCGCTTCCCGCGCCTTGGCCTGGGCGAAATGCGCTTCCTTGACGTGGCCGAAGCCGCGGATGTGCTCGGGCACGCTGGCAATCTCCACCGCCAGCGACAGGCGGTCGTCCTCCAGCCCGTCCAGCAGCATCTGCACCGTCGTCTCGTAATCGGCAATCAGCTGGCGTTCCATGCGGCGCTCTTCGGTGCGGCCGAACACATCGAAGCGCCCGCCACGCAGGAATTTCAACTTCGCCAGCAGGCCGAACGCCTTGAACATCCACGGGCCGTACTCCTTCTTCAGCAGGCGGCCCTGTTCGTCCTTCTTCGCAAACAGCGGCGGCGCCAGGTGGAAGCGCAGCTGGTAGTCACCCTCGAACTGCTGCTGCAGGCGGCGCTGGAAGTCGCCGCTGGTGTACAGGCGGGCCACTTCGTACTCGTCCTTGTACGCCATCAGCTTGAACAGATAGCGGGCCACGGTCTCGGTCAGCGCGGTGGAACCGCCGATGCGCTCGCCTTCGGCAGCCCGCACGCGGGCCACCAGATCGCGGTAGCGCGTGGCATAGGCGGCATCCTGATAGTCGACCAGGAAGGCGGCACGGCGCTCGATCATTTCATCCAGCGAACGCGACAGGCGTGCATCGTCCAGCGGCAGGAACGCGACGTCGCCACCGTGCGAGGGCAGGCCACGCAGTTCGCGTTCGTCGCCGGTGTTGCGCGGCGCGGCGGTGGCGCCCCACTCGTTGCCTTCCCACTCGCCCGGCGGCAGTGGGTGCAGCGGGCCCGGGGTGGCTTCGGTATCGGTGTGGCGGTTGCGCACCAGGCCGGCGGCCTGCTGCACGGCCTGCGAGTCGACCGCGGCCAGGCGGCCCCAGGCGAAGGCCTGCTGGTTCATGGCCACGGCGGCGCCGTTCAGTTCGATGGCACGCATCAGCGAGTCGAACGACAGCGGCACCAGGCCCTGCTGCCAGGCATAGCCAAGAATGAACAGGTTGGCGGCGATCGCATCGCCCAGCAACGCGGTGGCCAACTGGGTGGCGTCGAGCAGCAGCGGCTCCCGGCCGCCCAGCGCCACGCGTACGCCGGCAATGATGTCGGCCGCCGGGAACTGCATGTCCGGGCGGGTGGTGAAGGTACCGGGCATCGCTTCGTAGGTGTTCAGCACTACCTGCGAACGACCGGCGCGCACCTTCGACAGTGCCCAGTAGTCATTCACCACCACCATGTCGCAGCCCAGCACCAGGTCGGCCTCGCCAGCGGCAATGCGCACGGCATGGATGTCATCGGGGCGGCGTGCGATGCGGATATGGGTGGTCACCGCGCCGCCCTTCTGCGCCAGGCCGGTCTGGTCCAGCACCGAAGCGCCCTTGCCTTCCAGGTGGCCGGCCATGCCCAGCAGCGCGCCGATCGTCACCACGCCGGTGCCGCCCACGCCGGTGATCAGGATGTTCCAGGGCTGTTCCAGCGTGCCGCGCACGGTCGGCGCCGGCAGGTTGTCCAGCAGCGTGGAAGCATCGCGCTTGCTGCCCTTGCGCGGCTGGCCACCGTGCACGGTGACGAAGCTGGGGCAGAAGCCGTTCACGCACGAATAGTCCTTGTTGCAGTTGGACTGGTCGATCTCGCGCTTGCGCCCGAACTCGGTGTCCTTCGGCAGCACCGACACGCAGAAACTCTTCTTGCCGCAGTCACCGCAGCCTTCGCAGACCAGCGAGTTGATCAGCACACGCTTCTGCGGGTCTTCCAGCTTGCCGCGCTTGCGGCGGCGGCGCTTTTCAGTGGCGCAGGTCTGTTCGTAGATCAGGATCGAAACACCCTTCACTTCACGCAGGCGCCTCTGCACGGCATCCAGCTCGCTGCGGTCGTGGAACTCCACGTCGCTGGGGAAATGCTCGCGCTGGCCGGTCCACTTGCCGATGTTGTCCGACAGCACCACGATGGTGTGGATGCCTTCGGCGCGCATCTGCCTTGCGATGTCGGGCACGCTCAGCGGGCCGTCCACCGGCTGGCCGCCGGTCATCGCCACTGCATCGTTGTAGAGGATCTTGTAGGTGATGTTCACCCCGGCGGCCACCGCCTGGCGGATCGCCAGCGAGCCGCTGTGGAAGTAGGTGCCGTCGCCCAGGTTCTGGAACACGTGCGGTGTGTCGGTGAACGGCGCCTGCCCGGCCCAGGTCACGCCTTCGCCGCCCATGTGGGTGAAGGTGTCGGTGCTGCGGTCCATCCAGGTCACCATGTAGTGGCAACCGATGCCGGCCAGCGCACGCGAGCCTTCCGGCACGGTGGTGGAGGTGTTGTGCGGGCAGCCCGAGCAGTAGTGCGGCACGCGCGGGAAGCTGGCGCGCGGCAGCGCAAGTTCGGCTTCCTTTTCCTGCATCCACTGCAGGCGCTGCTCGATCGATTCGTTGTTGAAGAACTTCTGGATGCGGCGGCCGATCACGCCGGCGATGGTGGCCGGGGTCAGTTCGCCGGTGGACGGCAGGATCCATTCACCGCTTTCGTCGTACTTGCCGACGATGGACGGACGCTGGCCCCAGCTGGCCGGCCAGTTGAAGAACTGCTCCTTCATCTGCCGCTCGATGAAGGCACGCTTCTCCTCCACCACGATGATGTCTTCCAGGCCCTGCGCGAAGCGCGCGATGCCCTGCGGCTCCAGCGGCCAGGTCATGCCGACCTTGTACACGCGGATGCCGATGTCGGCGCACGCCGCTTCGTCCAGGCCCAGGTATTCCAGCGCCTGCAGTACGTCCAGATAGCTCTTGCCGGTGGTGACGATGCCCAGCCGCGCGCGCGGCGCGTCCATCACCACCTTGTCGATGCCGTTGGCGCGGGCGAAGGCTTGGGCGGCCTTCACCGCATAACGGTGCAGGCGCATTTCCTGGTCCAGCGGCGGGTCCGGCCAGCGGATGTTGAGGCCGCCGCTGGGCATGTCGAAGTCTTCGGGCAGCACGATGCGCCGCGCCAGCGGATCGACCTGCACCGAGGCCGACGATTCAACCGTCTCGGCAATGGTCTTGAAGCCGACCCAGCGGCCGGTATAGCGGCTCATGGCCCAGCCCAGCAGGCCCATGTCCAGGATGTCCTGCACGCCGGCCGGGTTCAGCACCGGCATCATCGCGCTGACGAATTCGTCTTCGCTGCCGTGCGGCAGGGTCGAGCTGCGGCAGGCGTGGTCATCGGCGGCCAGCGCCAGCACGCCGCCATGGCGCGAGGTGCCCGCCGCATTGGCGTGCTTGAACACGTCGCCGCAACGGTCCACGCCCGGGCCCTTGCCGTACCACATGCCGAACACACCCTGCACGTTGGCGCCGGGGAACAGGTTGGTCTGCTGCGTGCCCCAGACCATGGTGGCGCCCAGATCCTCGTTCAGGCCCGGGGTGAACTTCACCTTGGCCGCTTCCAGATGCTTGCGCGCGCGCCACAGCTCCAGATCGAAGCCGCCCAGCGGGCTGCCGCGGTAGCCGCTGACGAAGCCGGCACTGTCGATGCCCTCGGCGGCATCGCGCAGGCGCTGCATCAGCGGCAGCCGTACCAGCGCCTGCACACCACTCAGGTAGATCCGCCCCTCGTTGCGGGTGTACTTGTGGTCGAGCGTGTAGTCACGGTCGATCAGGTCGGCGGAAGAGGGCGAAGTGAGTTGCGCGGTACTGGTCATGGCTGGCCCGGTGAGGATCGGCTGGCACCGGCCCTGCGCGGGGCAGGGCGGGAAAGGCGCGGATTGTAACAGTGGGGGCGTCGTGGCCCGGCACTCGCATCGGCGGCCGTGCTGGGGTTAGGATCGGGGTGTGGGGGGTTGTTGTTTCAACCAGGGGGAAGTTTGATGTCCGTTTCAGCAAGATTCCTGGCCAGCGCGATGCTGGCCTTGGGTGCGGCCAACGCGTGGGCCGCGCCGGCACTGCCCGTGCCGCAGGAGTTCTATTTCGACAGTGACGCCGCCGCCGCGCCGATGGTGGTGGTGCAGGGGGGCGGTGAAGATCTGGTGCCGCAGCTGATGAAGCAGCGCGAGCGCGGTCGCAAGGCGCTGGAGGCCAGCGTGCAGCTCGCTTCGGTGGCCATCGGCCTGGGCCGCACCGAGCTGGGCGACCAGCTCTACCGCGAGGCGTTGGCCGAAACCACTACCCAGAGCGTTGCCGGTCGCGGGGTGCGCTGGAACTACGGTTGGGACCTGATGCGCCAGGGGCAGCCGCTGGGCGCGCTGGAACAGTGGATGGCGGCCACCAGCAACCTGCGCACCAATCCGAGCTGGGTGCCGCCCACCTTCGCCTTGGCGCTGTGGCGTGCCGGCCAGCAGCAGGAGGCGGTGAAGTGGTATGCCGCCGCAGTACGCACCGAGCCGACGCAGTGGAGCGACAGCAGCCGCTTCAGCGAACTGCTGCCGGGCTGGCGTGACGACGAGCGCAGCAGCCTGGCCGAAGTGCAGCAGGCATGGGCCGCCGCGCCGCCGGCCTGGCCCTGATCGGCTGGCATGGCTGACCCGGCAGGCCCGCGCCCTGGCGCAGCACGCTGATGGCCTTTGATGCATTCGCGCTGATCCTGGCCATGCTGGGCCTGGGCATGCTGTTTGCACGCCTGCGCGCCTTGCCGGAAAGCGCACCGGAAACGCTGAACAAGGTGGTGCTGTACGTCTGCCTGCCGGCCGCCGTGCTGACCTATGTGCCGCGCCTGCATCTGGATGCCAGCCTGCTGGGGCTGATGGCCACGCCCTGGCTGTTGATGCTGGCCACCTGGGCATTGGTCAGTCTGGCCACGCGGGTGTTCGGCTTCGCCCGCGATGTGCACGCCGTGCTGCTGATCTGCGTGGCGCTGGCCAACTCCAGTTTCATCGGCTATCCGATGGTGCGTGCCCTGCTGGGCGATGCGGCGCTGCCGTATGCCGTGGTGTACGACCAGTTCGGTACCTTCCTGCTGCTGTCCACGTTCGGCCTGCTGGTGCTGGCCCGCTACAGCGGCGACCGCCCACCTACCGCGCGGCAGGTCCTGGCGCGGATCGCGCGCTTCCCGCCGTTGTGGGCCTTGTTGTTTGCGGTGTTGCTGATGCCGGCGCAGCCGCCGGCCTGGATCGGCACGGCACTGAAACAGTTGGCCGATGCCATGCTGCCGCTGGTGATGCTGGCGGTGGGCCTGTCGATCCAGCTGCGCCTGCGCCGCGAAGAGCTGAAGCCGCTGGCGGTGGGCCTGCTGCTGAAGCTGCTGGTGCTGCCGGCGCTGGCGCTGCCGCTGTCGTGGCTGCTGGGCATGCAGGGCCTGATGCTGCAGGCCAACGTACTGGAATCGGCGATGCCGACGATGATCACGGCCGCGGCGCTGGCGATCTCGCACCGCCTGGCACCGCGACTGGCGGCCGCGCTGGTGGGGTACGGCATCGTGCTGTCGCTGCTCACCCTGCCGGCCTGGATGTGGGTACTGGGGTGAGGGGGTGCGGCAGGGCTTGCAGCCCTGCACCCGCGGTAGAGTCGAGCCATGCTCGACTGAAGCAACGTCAACAGCCGGCATTCCGTGGGATGGCGGGGCGGTGTGGGTAGGCGGGACACGCCGT